>JACPGB010000035.1 GCA_016182655.1 Deltaproteobacteria bacterium | reverse complement strand
CTTTATCCCGGCCTGGAGGTGCACTTCGCTCGAGTCATACGCGGCGCGGACCTCGTCCATCGACGAGAACCTCTTGTGCTCGCCCTTGACGCCCGGCCTCTCCCTCGTAAGGTAGTAAAGCCCGAGGACTATGTCCTGCGTTGGCACGATGATCGGCTTTCCGTGCGCGGGCGACAGGATGTTATTGGTAGACATCATGAGGACCCTCGCCTCGACCTGCGCCTCTATGGAGAGCGGCACGTGGACCGCCATCTGGTCTCCGTCGAAGTCCGCGTTGAAAGCAGTGCAGACAAGCGGGTGGAGCTGTATGGCCTTGCCCTCTATGAGGATAGGCTCAAAGGCCTGGATGCCGAGCCTGTGGAGCGTAGGGGCGCGGTTAAGGAGCACCGGGTGCTCCCTTATGACCTCGTCGAGCACGTCCCAGACCTCGGGCCTTTCCTTCTCCAGCATCTTCTTCGCGCTCTTTATGGTCGTCGCGTAGCCTTTTTCCTCGAGTTTCTGGTAGATGAAGGGCTTGAAGAGCTCAAGCGCCATCTTCTTCGGCAGGCCGCACTGGTGGAGTCTCAAGTCCGGGCCTATGACGATGACCGAACGGCCCGAATAGTCGACGCGCTTACCCAAAAGGTTCTGCCTGAAGCGCCCGCTCTTTCCCTTTATCATGTCGCTCAAGGATTTGAGCGGTCTCTTGTTCTGTCCGGTGATGATCCTGCCGCGCCGACCGTTGTCGAATAACGCGTCTACCGCCTCCTGGAGCATCCTCTTCTCGTTCCTGATGATGATGTCCGGGGCGTTCAGCTCCATAAGCCTTTTGAGGCGGTTATTTCTGTTGATGACGCGCCTGTAGAGGTCGTTTAAGTCGGAGGTCGCGAACCTTCCGCCGTCGAGCGGCACGAGCGGCCGCAAATCAGGCGGCAGTACCGGTATTACCTCGAGTATCATCCACTCGGGCTTGTTACCTGAGTTCAGGAACGCGTCGACGACCTTGAGATCCTCTTCTTCTTGGCGTCGGACGCCGTCTTCTTCATCTCGGCGCGGAGCGTGGAGGAGAGTTTTTCGAGGTCGAGCCTCTTCATGAGCTCCCTTACGGAGTCCGCGCCCATGCCGGAGACGAAGCCGTCCGGCCCCCATTTTTCCACGGCCTTCTGGTACTTCTCTTCGTTCAGGAGCTCGCCTTCCTTAAGGTCGGACTCCTTCGGGTCGAGCACGATGTAGTTCTCGTAGTAAAGGACCCTCTCGAGCTCCTTGAGCGTCAGATCGAGCATCGCGCCTATGCGCGACGGCAGCGACCTCAGGAACCATATGTGGGCCACGGGAGTGGCGAGCTCGATGTGGCCGAGCCTGTCGCGCCTGACGTTCGACGGGATGACCTCGACGCCGCACTTTTCGCAGACGACACCCCTGTGCTTCATCCTCTTGTACTTGCCGCAGTTGCACTCGAAATCCTTCACGGGCCCGAATATCTTGGCGCAGAAAAGTCCGTCGCGCTCGGGCTTGAAGGTCCTGTAGTTTATCGTCTCAGGCTTTTTGACCTCGCCGTGAGACCATTCCCTTATCCGTTCGGGCGAGGAAATGGTGATCCTTATAGCGTTAAAGTCCATCGGCTTCTTATGCTTGTCAAAAAGTGCCATAAGGCTTTCCAAAGCGATACCTCCTTATTTACCCGGTTTTCTTTTGTTACCGGATGCCGGAAGAACCGGCGCTACACAAAGGGCCCGGCCGATACTCAAGCCGCCCCTCTTACAAATGCCTGCCGTCTATTGACCTTTGAGACCCGCGGCCCCGGTGCGTCTCCAAGGCGACGTCCGGCTCATTCTTCTTTTTCCTCTTCGATGAGGCGTATATCGAGGGCGAGCGACTGGAGCTCCTTTATAAGGACGCTGAACGATTCGGGGAGCGTCGGCTCAAGGGTGTAGTTCCCGGTGACGATCGATTCGTACATCTTCGTCCTTCCGGGGACGTCGTCGGATTTGACCGTCAGGAACTCCTGGAGCGAGTGCGCGGCCCCGTAGGCCTCCATGGCCCAGACTTCCATTTCTCCCAGCCTCTGGCCTCCGAACTGCGCCTTGCCGCCGAGCGGCTGCTGCGTTACGAGCGAGTACGGGCCCGTGGACCTTGCGTGTATCTTGTCATCCACCAGGTGGTGGAGCTTCATCATGTACATCATGCCGACGGTAACGGACTGGTCGAATACGTCGCCGCTTCTTCCGTCGTAGAGCACCATCTTGCCGTTGTGCGGGAGCCCCGCGTGGTCGAGCGCGTCCTTGACGTCGTTTTCCGTCGCGCCGTCAAAGACCGGGCTGGCCATGTGTATGCCGCGGGACAGCCTCCTTGCCGCGTCCATGACCTCGTCTTCGCTGAGCGAGTTTATGAACTTCGAGAACTCGATGGAGCCGTACGATTTCTTTATGCGCTCCCTTAGAGTATTAGGCGACGTGTTCTTCTCAACGAGCGTCCTTATGGCATAGCCGAGGTTCTTGGCGGCCCAGCCGAGATGTGTCTCAAGTATCTGCCCGATGTTCATTCGCGATGGAACGCCGAGCGGGTTCAAGACTATGTCCACCGGGGTGCCGTCCGCGAGGTACGGCATGTCCTCTTCGGGGAGTATCCGGGAGATGACGCCCTTGTTCCCGTGGCGTCCGGCCATCTTGTCGCCGACCGAGACCTTCCTCTTCATGGCGATGTAGACCTTGACCATCTTTATGACGCCGGGCGGGAGCTCGTCGCCCCTCTTGAGCCTGTTTATCCTGTCGTCGAATACGACCTTTATGAGGTCTATCTGCTCGGAGAGCGCCCCCAGGATGTTCGATATCTCGTTCTCCGCCTTCTCGTCGGCCGGGACGATCTCGTGCCACTTCGACTGCGGGATGGCGGACAAGACCTCGTCGGTGATGGGTTTCCCCTTGCTCAGAATCGCGTTGCCCTTCTTGTCCGCGATCCGGACCTGCGACTTCTTGTTCAAAAGGAGCTTGTGTACGCGCGTGTAGGCCGACTCCTTGACTATGTTTATCTCGTCCTCGCGGTCTTTCATGAGGCGGGCGACTTCCTTGTCCTCTATGGAGCGGGAGCGCTCGTCCTTCTCCGCGCCCTTGCGCGAGAAGACCTTCGCGTCGATGACGAAGCCCTCGATGCCCGGGGGCACGCGTAGAGACGTGTCCTTCACGTCCTCGGCCTTCTCTCCGAATATTGCGCGGAGCAACTTCTCTTCCGGGGAGAGCTGTGTTTCGCCCTTCGGCGTGATCTTGCCGACGAGTATGTCGCCGGGCATGACCTCCGCGCCTATCCGTATGATGCCGCTCTCGTCGAGGTCTTTAAGGGCCTCCTCGCCGACGTTCGGGATGTCCCTCGTTATCTCTTCCTTGCCGAGCTTTATGTCGCGGGCGACTATCTCGAACTCCTCGATGTGGACGGAAGTGAAGACGTCGTCCTTAAGGAGCCTCTCGCTTAAAAGTATGGAGTCCTCGAAGTTGTACCCGCCCCATGGCATGAAGGCGACGAGGACGTTCCGGCCGAGCGCGAGCTCTCCGTCGTCGGTAGACGGGCCGTCGGCTATGACCTGGCCTTCGGTAAGGACGTCACCCTTGAAGACTATGGGCTTCTGGTTGAGGCACGTGTTCTGGTTCGACCTCCTGAACTTCGTGAGGTTGTATATGTCGACGCCGCCGGCCTCGTTCCTTACGACTATGCGCGTGGCGTCGACGCCTTCCACGACGCCGGGGTTCCTGGCAAGGATGGTAACGCCCGAGTCTCTCGCGACGATGCTCTCCATGCCGGTGCCGACAATAGGCGCTTCCGTGCGGATAAGCGGCACGGCCTGCCTCTGCATGTTCGAGCCCATGAGCGCCCTGTTCGCGTCGTCGTTCTCAAGGAACGGTATGAGCGCGGCGGCCACGCTCACCAGCTGGTTCGGCGAGACGTCCATGAGCGTGATGTCCTCGGCGCGGGCCATGATGAACTCTCCGCCCTTTCTCGCCGAGATGAACTCGCTCGTGAACCTGCCGTCCTTGTCTATAGGCGCGTTCGCCTGCGCTATGACATGGGGCTCTTCGTCGAGCGCCGATAAATAATTGATCCTGTTCGAGACCTTCGCTTCCTTTACTTCCCTGTACGGGGTCTCGATGAAGCCGAAGTCGTTTACCCTCGCGTAGGTGGAGAGCGATACGATAAGGCCGATGTTCGGGCCTTCAGGCGTCTCGATCGGGCATATGCGGCCGTAGTGGGTCGCGTGCACGTCTCTTACTTCGAAGCCCGCCCTCTCCCTCGTAAGGCCTCCGGGCCCGAGGGCCGAAAGCCTCCTCTTGTGGGTGATCTCGGACAACGGGTTCGTCTGGTCCATGAACTGCGAGAGCTGGCTTGAGCCGAAGAACTCCTTTATGACCGCGGAGACCGGCTTGGGGTTGATGAGGTCGTGCGGCATGAGCGTTTCCAGCTCGCCGAGACTCATCCTCTCCTTTACCGCCCTCTCCATGCGCAAGAGCCCTATCCTGTACTGGTTCTCGAGGAGCTCTCCGACCGAGCGGACGCGCCTGTTTCCGAGGTGGTCGATGTCGTCGACCGTGCCCTGGCCGTTCCGGAGGAGTATGAGGTAACGGACTACCTCGAGTATGTCGTCCTTACGGAGGATCGTCATGTCGAGCGGCACGTCGAAGCCGAGCTTCCTGTTCAGCTTAAGCCTGCCGACCTTGGAGAGGTCGTACCTGTCGGCGTTGAAGAAGAGGTCGTGGAAAAAGGCGTTCGCGGTATCCACCGTCGGAAGGTCGCCGGGCTTCAACCTCTTGTATATCTCGATCCTGGCGTTCAGGGTCATGTTGGTGACGGGTTCGTCCGGGTTCTCTTTCCTGAACTCGTTTATGGTCCTCGTGTCCTCGTTGCCGATGCGGTCGTTAAGGAGCGTCTCCCTGAAGAAGATGCCCATCGCCTCGATCAAAAGGAGCTTGAAGCTCTTTATGTCGCGCCTGGATATCTCGTCGAGCTTCTCCCTCGACAATATCTGGTTGCACTCGAGTATGACTTCACCCGTATTCGGGTCGACGATATCGCGGGAAGCGACCCTGCCGATTATGTCCTCGACCTCTACAGGTATGTACTTTATCCCGGCGGTCACGAGCTTCTTTATGACGAGCCTCGTGAACTTCCTGTCCTTCTTTACGATGACCTCGTTGGTGTGCGGGTCCTTTATGTCGCGCGCGGCCTTTTGTCCGACGAGGAACTCGGGCTCCACGCTCTTCATTATCTTCTTGTTCTCGAGGACTATCTCCTCGCTCGGGTAGAAGTAGTTGAGCATCTCCTCTACCGAGTACCCGAGGGCCTTAAGGAGGATGGTCGCGGGCATCTTTCTCCGCTTGTCGATCCTAACGTAGAGCCAGTCCTTCTGGTCGAACTCGAAGTCGAGCCAGGAGCCGTGGTAGGGGATGACGCGGGCGGTGTACAATACTTTGCCGGTGAAGCCCTTCGGCTTTTCGAACTCGAAGAATACGCCTGGCGACCTGTGGAGCTGGCTGACGATGACGCGCTCGGTGCCGTTAATAATAAATGACCCGTTGTCGGTCATGAGCGGTATCTCGCCGAAATAGACCTCCTGCTCCTTTATGTCGCGTATGGTCTGGGCCCCGGTCTCGAGGTCCTTGTCCCACATGATGAGCCGGACCATGAGCTTTATCGGAGAGGCGTAGGTCATGCCCTTCTGATGGCACTCGTCGGTCGTGTACTTGGGCTCGAGGAGGGCGTACTTTACGAACTCGAGGGAAGCGTTGCCGCTGAAGTCCTTTATCGGGAAGGCGCTCTTGAAGACCGCCTGCAACCCCGTGTCCTTTCTCTCCTCGGCCTTGTGGTCGAGCTGTAGGAACTGGACAAAGGACTTTTTCTGCACCTCGATGAGGTTCGGCATGCTGACGACCTTGCCTATCCTCGAGTAATCCTTCCTCAATACTTGTCCGTTGATCAAATGGGAGGAAGCCATATTCTCGTTATACTCCTTTTTAAGAATCCTTGGGAAAAAGACCCGCCGGAGGGGGCGCGGACCGTCCGTCTCTTAAGAAGCGGCGTACGGGGGACGGCATAAGCCGCCCCCCGTTCCGCCTGCAATAATCGTTTTCTACTGGATGTGTCCGGATGGGAGCCGAGATTACTGGATCTCGACCTTCGCGCCAGCGCTTTCGACCTGCTTCTTGATCTTCTCGGCCTCTTCCTTGTTCACGCCTTCCTTCAGGGTCTTGGGCGCGCCTTCGACGAGGTCCTTCGCTTCCTTCAAGCCGAGGCCGGTTATGGCCCTTACTTCCTTGATGACCTTTATCTTCTCGGCGCCGGCGTCCTTCAGGACCACGGTGAACTCGGTCTTCTCGGCGGCGGCGGGGGCGGCGGCCCCGGCGGCGGGGGCGGCGGCTACGGCCACGGGGGCCGCGGCGGATACGCCGAACTTGTCCTCAAGCTCCTTTACGAGCTCGGCGAGCTCAAGAACGGTCATCGACTCTATGTACTTTATTACGTCTTCCTTCTTTATGTCTGCCATTGGGAGATCCTCCTCGAAATTTGTTATTTTAACCTTTTTCCTTCATACAATCAAACTGCGCCGCGAAACGCGCGATACTCGACCCGGTCCGGAGACGGTTACGCGGAAATAGCGGCCTTCTGGTCCTTTATCGCGTTCAGAGCGTAAAGGAGCTTGGTGGGCACGCCGGAGAGGACTCGCGCGAAGCCGGAGACCGGCGACATCATGGAGCCGAGCATCCTGCCGAGGAGCACTTCCCTCGGGGGCAGTTCCGCAAGGCCCTTTATCTCGTCAAGGCTTATGACCTTCGACCCGAGCGTGCCGACCTTGAGCTTCAACTTCGGCTGGTCCTTGGCGAACTGCGTCAGGGCCTTTGCCGCCGCGGCCGCGTCCTTGTAGGAGATGGCTATGGCCATCGGGCCCTTCAAGTGGCCGGAGAGCGCCTCGACCGGAGTCCCTTTGAGCGCCCGCCTGGAGAGCGTGTTCCTTACGACCTTAAGGTCGATGGACGCCGCCCTCAAGGCCCTTCTCATCTCGTTCATCTCGACGGCCTTTATGCCCTGATACTCGGCAACGAAGGTCGCGTCGGCGCGGGAGAGCTTCTCCTTTAGATCGTCTACTACGGTTACTTTTTGCGCCTTTTCCAATTTTTTTCCTCCTTTCTGTCTTCGCATCAAAAGACAGAAGAGATACAAGGCTTAAAAAAAGCGCGAAGCGCAGGCGGGACACGTCCCCCCTGCGCATGGAGCGCCATGCGCTATCAGCCTGGTCTCGGTAGGATTATTAAGCTTGTAGGCCCCTACTGTCTCTGACCGTACGTTTTTTTTATAAGAATCTCCGGGGACCCATCTCCCCGGCGTCAAGCCTACTTGAAGAGGTTCCTGACCTCTACGGCGTCGAGCTTTATCGACGGCCCCATCGTCGTCGAGACGAAGAGGCTCCGGAGATAAGTCCCCTTCGAGGCCGCGGGCTTCGCCTTTATGATCGCGTCCATGAGGGCCATGAAGTTGTCCTTGAGCTTGGATGAGCCGAAGGAGGCCTTTCCCACGGGCACATGGATGTTCCCGGCCTTGTCGACCCTGAACTCCACCTTACCGGCCTTAAGATCCGATACCGCCCTCTTCACATCGAAGGTCACGGTGCCGAGCTTCGGGTTCGGCATGAGGCCTCTGGGGCCGAGCACCTTGCCGAGCTTGCCGACAGCGCCCATGATGTCAGGGGTGGCGACTATGGCGTCGAAGTCGAGCCAACCCTTGTTGATCTTCTCGATGAGGTCGTCGCTCCCGACGTAGTCGGCCCCGGCTTCCTTGGCCTCGACCTCTTTTTCGCCCTTCGCGAATACGAGTACGCGGACCTTTTTCCCTATGCCGTGGGGAAGGACCACCGTGCCTCTGACCATCTGCTCAGGGTGCTTTGGGTCTACGCCGAGCCTTCCGGAGACCTCCACGGTCTCGTCGAACTTCGCGACCTTCGTCTCGGGCAGGACCTTAAAGGCCGACTCGAGCTCGTAGGCGCGCCCTTCTTCTACTTTTGCCTTGGATGCTTCGTATTTCTTTCCCATCTCCTTAACCCTCCACCGTGATGCCCATGCTTCTCGCGGTGCCTTCGACCGTTTTCACCGCCGCTTCCAGGCTCGCGGCCGTAAGGTCCTGCATCTTGAGCTTAGCTATCTCTTCGACCTGTTTCTTCGTGACCTTCGCGACCTTTTCCTTGTTCGGGGCCTTCGAGCCCTTCTCGACTCCGGCGGCCTTCTTCAGAAGCACGGAGGCCGGAGGGGTCTTGGTTATGAACGAGAAGGTCCTGTCGGCGTATACCGTTATGACGACCGGTATTATCATGCCGTCCTGGGCCTGGGTGCGCGCGTTGAACTGCTTGCAGAACTCCATTATATTGACGCCGTGCTGGCCGAGCGCGGGTCCGACCGGGGGAGACGGGTTCGCCTTTCCGGCAGGTATCTGGAGCTTGATCTGTCCTGTTATCTTCTTAGCCATACTCTAATCCTCTCTTTTCGTGCCAGTTTCTAATATTACGTCTGGACGCCGCTTTATTTGAAAGAAACCTTAAACCCCTTTAAGCCTTCTCGACCTGCACGAAATCGAGCTCGACCGGCGTGGCCCTGCCGAATATGGAGACGAGGACGCGGAGCTTGCCCTTCTCGGGCTTGACCTCTTCGACTATGCCGGTGAAGTTCGTGAACGGCCCGTCTACGACGCGGACACTCTCACCCCTATCAAAGAGGACCTTGGGCTTGGGCCTCACCGCCCCCTCTTCCATCTGGCGGGTGATCTTGTGGACCTCTTCCTCGGAGATGGTCGGCGGCGCCTCCTGGCCCCCGACGAAGCCGGTGACCTTGGGGATGCCCTTCACGAGGTGCCATGTCTCGTCGTTCAAGTCCATGTTTATGAGGATGTAGCCGGGGAAGAACTTCCTCGAGGTCGTCCTCTTGACGCCCTTGACCATATCGACGACCTTTTCCGAAGGGACGAGGACTTCTCCGAAGAGGCCTTCCTTGCCGGTGGCCTTTATCTTCTCTTCGATAGCGGACTTGACCTTGTTCTCATACCCGGAATAGGTATGCACGACATACCACTTTTTTGACATTATTCCCTCATCTCAGGATATAGCCGATGAATTTCGAGAGCACGAGATCGACAAGCCCCAGGAAAATAGCGAGGACGACGGTCACGACGATAACGACCCATGTGGACGTTATCGTCTGCTGCTTGGTCGGCCAGGTGACTTTCTTTAGCTCCTGCTTCGATTCGTTGAAAAACTCTTTGGCCTTGTCTAACTTTTCCATGCCGCCGTTCCTGTCCGGTATTTATGCGTCATTGATTTTATGGGGCCTTCGCGCCCCCTGGAATCTGGCAGGCCAGGAGGGATTCGAACCCCCAACATGCGGTTTTGGAGACCGCCGCTCTAGCCGTTAGAGCTACTGGCCTGTAGAAGTCTGTCTTGTAGTACACGGTCCTCGGAAGCCCGGACTGAAGAACGGGGCCGCTACGCCGCGAATCGTGCCCCGGTCACCCCCTCCAGCCCCACACCCACTTGCCCCTCTGACAGGGAAGCGCGGTTTTTGGGCCGCGCCGAGCCACCATGCCCCTACTTCGTTTCCTTGTGTACCGTGTGCTTCTTGCAGAACTTGCAGAACTTCTTTATCTCAAGCCTGTCCGGTATCGTCTTCTTGTTCTTCGTTGTCGAATAGTTCCTGCGCTTGCACTCGGTGCAGGCCAGCGTGATTATATCCCTCATAAAAACCCTCCCTGGGACAGCGCCCAAAAATCTTTGTAAGCCCCGGACGAGTCCTAAGGCTATTCTTTTCTTTTTAAAAAAGGTTAAAGCGAGGCGGCCCGAAGGGCCGCCTCGCCGTCTACTCGAATACTTACGCTATTATCTTTGTGACTACACCCGCTCCGACGGTCCTGCCGCCCTCGCGGATGGCGAACCTCAAGCCCTCTTCCATCGCAATCGGCGTGATGAGCTCGACTTCAAGGTTCACGTTGTCTCCGGGCATTACCATCTC
>JACPGB010000034.1 GCA_016182655.1 Deltaproteobacteria bacterium | reverse complement strand
TATCCATTATGCGACATAAGGCTTGTACTCATGCTGAGGCGCACCTGGTTCGAGCGTTTATTATTGGTCCAGAAATCGCCTGTTGAAGTTGAAATAGACAACCCTTTTGTTATCGTATTTACAAAACGTATCATTACATTTTTAGAGCTGTTATTCGGTGCAATAATGTCTTTGGTGTATGTTTTTATTCTCGAGTCAGAGGTTTTGACGCAAGTGATTTCCTTTTATAAAGCCTTGCCTGACTACAAACTCTAAGACAAGAAGCGCAGTGCTTGATCGATTAAGACCTTGAAATATCATATAAAAATTTGTTTTCAGCCAACCTGCCCGCCGAGTTCACACCTGGATGGCCTCGGTGTGAATCGCGTAACAGGACTTGCCGTACCCGCGCCATGTCGAGCCGCGCCGGTCTTGTCACGCTTGTTAACAAAAACCATAAAGTTTTACGCGATTGCGTCGATATAAGATTATCTAATACCGTAACACGGGACCTGTGATGAGCACTAAAAGAGAAGAACTGTTGAGCAGGATATACGAGATCATAAAGATCTCAACTATCCCTTCTATTTTAAAGAAGATAATGGAAGTAACCGAGGACTCCAACTCCTCCGTCTGCGAGCTCGAGCGTGTAATAGAGCACGACCAGTCGATAGCCGCGAGGGTCGTCGGGATATCCAACTCCGTATATTACGGCTTCCCGAGAAAGATAAATTCCATCTCTCAGGCGATACTGGTCCTCGGCTTCGAAATGGTCAAGGGGCTCGCGATATCGACGGCCGTCTTCGACGTCTTTGACAAGGAAAAGCGCCCCCACATAGTATCCCTCTGGAGGCACTCCTTCGAGGTGGCCATGGGTTCGGTCCTCCTCGCCGAAAAGACGGGGTGCGTCAGCAAGGACAGCGCATTCCTCGCCGGGCTCCTCCATGACATAGGTAGGCCGATACTCTATCAGATATTCGGAAGGCAGTACCTTGAAGTAGCGGGATATGACATAAAGAGCCTCCTCTCAGTCGAGGAGGAGACGTTCGGCGCCGCGCACCCCGAGGCAGGCTCATGGTTCGCCGACAGGTGCAAGCTGCCGGAGAGTTGCGTGAATTCGATAAGGTTTCACCACAACCCGGAGCTCTACCTCTCCTCCGTAAAGACAGGCAAGCCCGCGTGCCTTGTGCCGATGGTATATCTCGCGGACCTGATAATATCGGAGGGCAACGACTGCTCGGGGCAGTTAACCATAATCTCTCCCAGGCACTCGGAGATACTCAAGGCCGCGAATGTGAACCACGAGGTCCTGACCGAGGTCAAGGAGACGGTTAAGAAAATGAGCGCACAGCTCGACGGGTACTTTGAATATTAAAGTGCAGGCCTGATTGACGGGCTTTGGGAAGGGAAAGACCTTAAGTCCCGCGCCCCTACTCTATGATCACGTTCGTAAGCGTCCGCTTCACATGGTTGACCGCCTGTATCCTGCTTATAACCACATCCCCCAGTATCTTGAAATTTGAGGCCTGCACATGGGCTATGAGGTCATAAGGGCCCGTCACTATCCTCGCGTCCTGGACCCCGGCTATCTTTAGCAGGTTTGCAAGGACCTCCTTTGATTTCGCGTGCTCGCACTCTATGAAGACATAGGCCTCTACCGACATGCCGCCTCCTGATAATTATTATTAAGTTCACCATATAACAATACGATTTTACAAGTTATTTCTTAATATTACCTCTCCACTATCCTCCCCTCGGCGATCCCCCTCTCCAGGTCTTCCTCCGGGACCCTTTTGTGGAAGATATTCTGATGACAGTCTATGCAGGTCTTTTTGCCTCCCTTCATCTCCTCGTGGAAGGGGCGGGCCCAATCGTTTCTCGGGACCGGGTTTCTGTGGCATGTCCTGCAGGGGGAGCTGTCCCATTTTTTGAGCCTGACCCTGGCCTTGTGCGCGAATTCGGCGCGGTGCTTGTCGAACTCCTCTTCGCTTTTGATATTGTACCTTATATTGCTCACGATGTCCTTTGCGCCGTCAAGGGCGTGGGTCGTCGCCCTCTCGAAAAACCCCGGCGGCAGATGACAGTCCCCGCAATCCGGCGCAAAGCCGAGCGGGCCGAAGTGCGAAGACGACCGCAATTCCTTTTCAGGATAGGTCATTGCATGGCACGAAACGCAAAAACGAGTAGAGCTGAAGTACTCTTCGGTCCCCAGATAAGACCATGAGAGCCCGAGGAGCAGAATAGGCGCGAATATCAACGCGTTCCTTGCGCATTTGGAAGGTCCCTTTTTCATATCCCAATTTATATCAGAGAAAAGGGGACTTAACAAGGAGGGGGCTTGCTGCGGCGAGACAGAGTCCTGCTACTATTCCAGCAACAAGGCTTCGACAAGACTTTTTACCTCTGCCGAGGACCAGTCCCTCGGCCCTATTGCCTTTCCGACAATATTCCCTTCCTTGTCTATGAAGTAAGTGGATGGCACCCCCCATGCCCGGTATTTTTCCGGCACGTCCCCTTCGGAAGCCGGATAGACCGGAAAATTCCCGCCAAGCCCCTTTGCAAACGAGCTTATTTTATCGCTGGCAATATCGGGATCTATCGCTATGGGCAAGAGAGCAAGGCCCCTGCCCTTGAACCCCTCGTAAACTTTCTCGAGGAGCGGGAATTCATCCTTGCACGGCTTGCACCAGGTCGCCCAGAAGTGGAGCAGGACGACCTTCCCCCTGAGCTCCCTTAAGGTCACCGGTCTGCCTCCTGGCCCTTTCAAGGTGAAGCCCGGTGCGGACTGGCTCATTTCCTGTATGCCTGCCGCCTTGAGATGCGCTCTATCGACCCCGTAAGAATCGGTCGCAAAGAGGAATAACGATAGCAGTCCAAAAAAAAGGTATTTCATGGCGCCTCAAAAAAGGGGCCGGGCGAAAAGCCCGGCCCCTTTCGCTTAGAATATATAGGATATCCCGCTTGTGATCTTCCTGTCCTCGACTATCTGCGTACCGTTTACGTTTATGTAAACCGGGTGGTGATACGAGGCCTCTATCGTAAGGCGCTCTCCGATCACGGCCTGGACCCCGGGGGTCAGATAGAGCTTATGCCCTCCGGAATCGCTCACCTCCGCGCCTCCCTCGACCTCTTTACCCATGACCTCGCCGTTAAGGCCGAGGGCGACAAAGTACTGTTGTCCCGCGGGTGAGACTGAAGAGGGGTAGGCCCTGTATTTGCCCGTAAGGTCGTAGTTCAGGGTGTTGCCGAACCTGTGGTCGATATCCCCTGCCTCGCCGTCCCCTGTGACGGCGGCGAGGACATTGCCTGAGAGGCTCCCTCTCTCATGGGCGTGGCTGAACGAGAGCCCGACGAGGAGATCGGTCGAGCCGGTCCCGAGCTGAAGATGGGCGTCGAGAAAGCCGGCCCCGTCCTCTGTCCTGCCGTCGGTCTTGCCGGTCGGGAGCTTCACGCCCCAAACGCCTGCTATCGTGTTCGTCATCTCGAGCGAATGGCTCGTGTAGAAAGTATATCTCGCCATGAGGGAGACGTCGCCGATGCCGGTCTCCTCGCCCGTGTCGGGATGGGCCTCTGCATCGCCGTCTGAATGCACATGCAGGTGGCCGTCGAGCTTCGTCTTCTTGTAAGGGAGGTTCGCGATGAGCACGAGGTCGTCGGTGACGCCGAAAAAGCCCGAGAACTCCGTTGTAAAGTATTCCTCTTTTGCCCCCGGGTTTTCGATTTCATCTGTCCCCTTGTAAACGCTATCGAGAGACGAAAATCTCTCGGTTACGCGCACGCCGGTCCCTTTGACCGTATCGAGCGGGGATATCCCCTGGGACAGGAGGCAGTAATCGCAGGAGTACGCGGACTGAGAGAACGCGAAGAAGAAAAAAGGCGCGAACAGGGCCGGTGAAAACCGGATGATTTTTGTGAGCTTCAATTTAAGACCTCCATGTTGTTATTAAGACGTGTGGACGCGCCCGCACCGCTCCAGGCGCATAGCGCCGGGCCGCAAAGCACGGGACTTCAGGATGGTTCGTTTTTTTCGGGTTGGTTTTTGTGCAATCGAAAACAAACCAATGGACGCAAAAAAAGCGTGCCTATGGAAAGGCCGGTCTTATCGCGTCAATGGAGACGATCTCGACTGCTCAGGAGATGAGAAAGGCCGGGGGTCTGTCGATCCGCGCGGATGCGGTAAATGAGTATCGGCCGTCGGAGACGATCGTAAGCCTGTCCGCGGATTCCTTGACGTCAATGGGTCCGGTCCTTATGAAGGCGATCTCGATAGAGCTCCACGAGGCGATTTGCCGGTCCTCGTCGGCGCACCTTAAAAAATAGCGGCAGTAACGGCTACCATGTTTTTTATCGTTGTCGTCATCCGACTTGACCGAGTGGCCGGCATGGCCTTCCTGAGAATGGCCGTGGTGGGCCGAATGGTCGTCTACCTTGACTGAATGGGCGGCGTGGCTTTCATGGTGAGATGCCTCTCCGGCCTTTTTCCCGTGCATGGGGCAAGACTCCCCGTGCGTGCACTTGTGTACGGAGGTAGAGCAGATCATCACACCCGGCGTACTGGAAAACGCGAGCGGGCTCAACCACGGAGAGAAGAAGGCGAGTATGAGGGCGATTGGGATAAGCTTTCTCATGGGCGCGATATTACCATCTCCTCCAAGCGAGGGAATATGATCTTTCGCAGGTTTTTTCGTAAAGGGATTATACAAGGGATACGGAAGCTCGGCAAACAACGGAAACGAAATAAAAAAGGCCGGGTGTTACCCCGGCCGTCAGGTCTGGCGCCCCCGAGACGATTCGAACGTCCGACAAACAGATTAGGAATCTGCTGCTCTATCCATCTGAGCTACGGGGGCTTAATCAGGTTTTTCAATGGGTTAGAGCGTACAAGACTGCATGTCACTCAGATTCACGGACTGACCCGCGCATCCCACTGAGTAAAATATAATCTCAAAATACGATTTTGATGTCAATATTTTTTTGTCCCTGAACTTTTGCGCCTTCGAATCAGAATATCGAGGAGACTTCGATGCCTATTACAGCCCCGTCCCCTTCGTCCCCGTTCATGACGCCAAAGACGCCTTTGACTGAAACATCCCCAAACGACCTCGTGACGTCGGCCCCGAGCCATCTTGAGGTCTCAGGGCTATCGCTATGGACGGACGACCATTCAAGATCGACCTCGAGGCCGCCGCTCGTGCTCTCAGAAAAAAGATACTCGGCCCTTGCAAAGAGGTCGCGCGCGTCTCCGCCCATGTGATGGCCGATCTCTTGGCCCTTGTACCTGTATCCGGTAAAATACACCCCGTGCTCGTACCAGAGCGGGCCGTACCTTTCGTTGTGTGCGGTGTCGGCCCACTCTACCCTTAAGTCGAGCCCAACGGTAGCGATGTCCTTGAAGCTCGCCCCGACAATCGACGCCTGCCCTGTCGGGGTCTTTGTATCGCCCGAGGAGTCCTCGAACCCCCACTCGGTGTAGAGCTTCATGGAGGCGAACGGGAGATATTTTATCTTGTTCAGATATACAAGCGAGGCGTCAATGGAAGCGAGCTGGTTGCCGTTGATCGGCGAGTCAGAGTGGTCGGCGCCGTCGGAGACGAAGAATATCTGTCCCCATTCGCTCAAACTCAAGGACCTCCTACCCTCCCCTCCGAACATGAATACGCGGCTGAACCCGATCTGAAAGGCCGGCGCCGGTCTCAAATCCAGCCTCATGCCGAGAAGCGAGGCTCCGGGGTAGTCCCTGTCCTCTTCAAGTCGAGCGAGGAAGACGGTCGGTTTTATGAGCCCGAGGCGTTTAAAGAACCAGGGGAGGAGGAATGGGCGGCTTGAGGTTATCTTAACGGACTCGAACGGCTCGGCGTTGTCGCTCATGATGAGCGAGCCGTGCAATGAGGACCCCCACCACATCGAGTCTTTACCGGCCTCGGCCTCTATATCGAAGAGGCTTCCTGTGATATATGCCGACCTTGTCTCAATGGACGATGCGGCTTCCGAAAGCCTGTATTCCGGGGAAATATCGAACGACAGATAGTCCGAGCCGGCCATGATGGCAAGCCCTGCCCTCGCGTTCGAGCCCTCCTTTAAAGTGTCTCCGCCCCTTGCCATGCCTGGAGATACGGGGATGTCTTTTGAAAGGTAAAAATATTTTACATACGGGTTTGTGACAGGCTTGATAGACGGGGACTCCATGCGCGGCTGAAGGTTTTCAAGCTCCCTTTCGAGCTTCGATAGAATAACTGGTGCGGACCTGAGCGTCCGCTCAGACTCATCGAGCCTTTCCCACCTTGACCTCGCTTCAGTTGCGAGACGCGAGGCCTCTTTATAAGTGAACGGCTTTGTCGAGAGGAACGCCGTTCTTATAAGCCCGTATGATTCGAGCGTCTCCAGATGCGCGTATATGGGACTTCCGACGGGGATGTTTATGGCGCCCATACCCGCGGCGCATGTCATGGGAGCCAGCAGGGCGACGATAAGCGCAAAGGTCGAGATGATGATATTTTTTTTAAGGCTCAAGCGCCCTCCTCCCCCCATGCCGCCTTCCCCGCCTCCCTCGCATTATTCGCTCGGGTTGAATTCCTCGAAGCTCGGTTCGTAAGTTTTAAACCCCTCTCCCCCGGTCAGAACGCGACGATGATGACACCCGCGGTTACCGCTATCTGATAGAGTATCTGCGTGAGATCCTTTATTTCGTTCATCCATGCCGTGCGTTCGAGCTCTTCGGGGACGATGATGGTATCGCCTGGATCAAGCCTTGAGGTGAACGAGAGCGCGTCCCATGTGTGCGACGAGGAGTTCCATTCGAAATCGAATGAGCCGATGGATGGCGTTATGGAAGAGCCGTCCACTTTTATGATATAGAGCCTGTCCATGTCGGCGGTCTCCGAGGCGCCCCCTGCCCTTCCGATGTATTCGGTGACCCCGACCCCGGGATCGTAGACAAAGGAGGCCGGGTTGACTACAGAGCCTGAAACGTTTACGACAGCCGAGCGCTCGGGGACGTGGAGCTTGTCGCCCCCTTCGAGCGCGATGTCTTGCGTCGTCTCCTTCATGCGGTCTGCCTCCGATATCCTGACTACGACCCTGCCTGCCGGTTTCGCGTCCCTCATCATCGCTATAAGGGCCCTTTTTCTTTCGGTTGCGGAATCAGCCTGTTTCGCGGTCTCTGCTGAGAGTGATGTTTCGGTCTTGGCCGCGGAGCTTGCTAATAGCTCCTTTTCAAGCCTCGTCGTGTATTCATCGAGCCTTTCCTGCTGGGCGGCCCTTACGGACTCTCTGGTAAAGACCGCGCCCTTCAAGTACGCCTTTTCCGTGAACCCTCCGGCCCGCTCTATGACGGAGCTCAGACGCTCGCCCTTGTTTACGGGGTATCGACCGGGGAACCGGACCTCGCCGGAGAGAGTAACAAACCTCTCGGCCCCCCAGTCGGGGATCTTCTTGATAAAAAGGCTGTCGAAAGGTTTTAAAGGCGCGTCTTCGGCCCCGCCGGTCAGTATTTTTCTTAAACTTACTTTTCTAACGCTCAAGGTCGAGAACTCTCCGTCAATAACCACATGGGATGTCAGCTCGGCTTCGTCCAGATAGGCCGATTCAAGGAGGCCGCCACCGGCGAAGACGAGGTCGCTCATATTCATATTGACCGCGTACTGGTACTTGCCTGGGTTCGTGACCTCGCCGCTTATGTTGACATAAGGCTTAGGTCCGGTCTCCCATATCGAATGCACGACAAGCCTGTCGGATTCGACGAGCTTTAGATTGTCGGAGGGCTCTCCGGCAAGCGCCTTCGAGAGGTTGAATTTTATGAGCCGCGCCTCTTTTGTGTTTTTGTCCGTCCTGTAAAGCTCGGCGTATTTCAAGAGGGCGTTCTCCGTAAGGTCTCCGGCCTTCTTGACGAGGTCCTTTATCGTGAGGTTCGCTTCAAGCTCGAATGTACCGGGCTTTCTTACCTCGCCAGAAATAAAAACGCGCGGCCTCTCCATGAACTCCCACCTGGAGTATACGACGATAGCGTCCCTGGGCTTCAGCGCGATGTCGGCGTCCTTCGACCCCTTGAAGAGCTCCCGGAGGCTGAACGGCAGTAGGAGCGTCTCTCCGCCGGGGTTCACGGGCCTTCTCACGACACCGTAATCAAGGTATGTATCGTCGAGCAGATCGGATTCGTTTTTTATGATCTCCTTGAGCGTCATCGAAGGCTTGAGCTCGTACTTGCCGGGGCGTTTGAGGTTACCCTGGGCGTAGACGGCGTTAGTGTCATTCTCGACGATCGAGAGCACCTTGACGAGGTCCGCGTCCTGGAGCTTGAAATCAAGAGGCTGTCCCTCTGACGCGTTCACATCCACGACGACCCTCCGGACATTGCCCTCGACTCTCTCCACCTGCACCTTCTGCGTGTACGCGGTAGGGATTATACCGCCTGAGAGAGTGATGAGAGCGGCGAGGTCCGCTTTTTCACCAAGCTCGTATACGGCGGGCCTCCTGACGTTCCCCGCTATGGCGGTGAGCGGGCCGACGGTTGGCACGAAGACCACGTCGCCGTTGGAGAGCCTCGCGTCCTTCGACCTGTCGCCCCCGAGGAGTAGCCCGTAGAAGTCCATCTTTGAGACGGTCTTCCCCCCGCGCTTGAGCTCGACGCTCCGGAGCGACCCAATCTCCGTCGGCCCGCCCGAGGCGAGGAGCGCGTTCGTTATCGTCGACATCGCGCTCAACGAATAAGCGCCCGGCTTTTTGACCTCGCCGAGCACGAACACCTGTATGGAGCGGAGCCTGCCTGCCGTCACGCTTATATCGGTCCCGATGATGTTCGCCGCCTGCCTGCTGAGATACCTTTTCATCTCATCGAAGGTCATGCCCGCCACGTTTAACGGGCCGATGTTGGGAAAAAGTATCGTCCCTTCCCGCGTTACAGTAAGCGTGTGCTGGCCGTTTATCCTCCCCCATAGAAGGACCGAGACCTCGTCGCCTGGGCCGATCACGTAGTCTGATGAGACCGGGAGGTCCGCGCCCTGGTTCAGCGTCGGACCGGTGAAGAGGTCGTATCCGAAGGGCTTGAGCATTATCGCGGGCTCAGCCGGGGACGATGCCGAAAGATACCTTTCAAACAGAGAGACAGGCGCGCCGGCTGGAGACGGAGCCGCCGTCGCCGGCGATTTTGCCTCGCCTGGCGCGTCTGCCTTTACCGGGGCTTGCGCGCCCTCGGGCCCGCACCCAGCCTTCACGAGCACCTCAAGCGGCGCTCCCCCGGCCTTGAGCGCGTCGCACTTGTCCTCGGCGATAGCCCAGCCGTTTAGCACAACGAGACTTGCCAGAACGAGAATAACCCTTAATATGACCTGCATGACATCCATCCCCCTTGTACCCTTCTCGCGGGTGTTGTTGCGGCCAGACTCTCTTTGTATAGCCATACTTTTCAGCCGCCCCCGGTTTCCTCGTCAACGGCGAATTCAGCGGTTGATGCGTCCTCGGCCGGTTCTTTTTTTCTACCCCTCAATATCGATACGAACTCAAGGACAAACGCCGCGAATATGCCTCCGATGAGCGCGAGCGCCGCACCGGCTTCGACGAACCGGGTCTTTCCGGGCCTTACCCGCCTGTCAGGCGTTCTTGGCGGGTCTATGACCTTGAAGGCGAAGTTCTCCTTGACCTCCGACATCATGTAGACCTCTATCTGTTGAGCGATAAGGTTGTAGATCTTTTGCCTGATAAGCGGGTCGTTCGAGGCACCGAGCTGTTCCATGAGATAACGTTTGTTCGTCTGCGCCACGCGACGCGCCTCTCCCGACATGTGCTGGTTGAGCGTAGAGAGAAGGATCTCTATCAGCCGGGAAGCGAACGCCGGGTCGCGATGCTCGGCGTATATGGCGATGGTATTGTCCTTCGCGCTCGCCGATATTTTCACAATGCCGTCGAGCTCCCTTAGCCCGTCCCAGAGCGTAGGGCCGCTGTCTTTGGCGTCAATGGACGCCGCCGGCCTCGTGAAAAAAAACCTTTTTATCTGTGCGCTCAATCCGCCGTTCTGACCGTCCTTCCATATCATCCGTTCTCCGTCCCATCTGTCGCTAAAGAGAACGGGAAGGAGGTTGTGGCTCTCTATGACCTTTTCCCTCAGAATGTTAGAGTTGAGGAGGCTTATTATTTCGGAAGACGGCCGGGAAGCCGGGAATGTTATGCCGGAGAGCCCGCCTATCTGTTGGGCGACCATCGACATCTCGGACCCGCCGGTCTCTTTGCCTGCCACTGGCGTTATTACAGCCGTGGCCCTGTAGATATCCGTCATGAAGAGCGTGGAGGCGGCGGAGATCAGCGTGCCCGCTACGAGGAAGAGGGCGACGATCGTCCGCCTTTTCCAGACTACGCGGAGGTAATCGGCTATCGCTCCGTCATTTCGAGCCGCGCTTGCGCTCATACGAGTACTTCCTTCTCCTGGACCATGACAACCGGCATCTCTTCAGCATTGTCGAACACGACTGCCACGTCCGGCTCTCTCAGCGGTCCCTCAAAATGCCTTACGTATTTCCTGAGGAGGTCCTTTATCTCGCCGTTCTTTCCGCGCCCATGGATGAGCGAGTCGAACTCGTCCAATATCGCCTTCATTTCCTCTACCGTGTGCCTTTCGCTGTTTTTGGCGACGAATATCTGCCTGTGGAGACTCGCCGTGGTGCCCTCTTCCGCCGTGAGTATCTCTTCAAAGAGCTTCTCCCCGGGCCTCGGATCCGTGAACTCTATATCTATGTCCCTGTTGGGCTCGAGCCCGTTTATGCGTATGAGCTCCTCGGCGAGATCGATTATCTTGATGGGCTCGCCCATGTCGAGAACGAGCACCTCTCCGCCCCTGCCAATGACCGACGCCTGGAGGACGAGCGAGACCGCCTCGGGTATGGTCATGAAGTATCTCTTCATCTCGCGGTGCGTTACCGTTAGAGGGCCGCCGTTCTTGAGCTGTTCCATGAAGAGCGGCAGGACGCTCCCGCGGCTCCCAAGGACGTTGCCGAACCTTACCGAGACGAACTCGGTCCTCCCGGCCCCGTTCAGCGCCCTGCAGATGTTCTCGGACATGCGCTTGGTCGCGCCCATTATGCTCGTCGGCATTACGGCTTTGTCGGTGGATATCATCACGAATTTACGCACACCGCTCTCGACCGCGGCCCTTGCCACGGCATGGGCCCCGAAGATGTTTACCTTTACCGCCTCAGCCGGGTTGTGCTCCATCATCGGAACATGCTTGTACGCGGCGGCGTGGAATACTATGTCGGGCCTGACGGAATCGAAGACCTCTTTAACGCGCTCTGTGTCCCTAATGTCGGCGACCATGAACGAGACCCGCTCGGACGCGCCTTTCGGGCCGCTTGAAAAGAGGCGCGGGAACATGCGCTTGAGCTTCATCTCGAGGTTGTGCAGTTCGGTCTCGTCTACGTCGAGGAGCGCGACCCGCTCGGGCGCGGACGACAGTACCTGCACGGTTATCTCCGAGCCGATGGAGCCGCCCGCGCCGGTTATGAGGATGTTCTTGCCTTTCAGGAAGGAATTTATCGCGGCGTAATCGACCTCGACCGATTGCCTGCCGATCAAGTCCTCTATTCGGATCGATTCGAGGTTCTTGAGGTTCACCTCCGGCCTTGTGAAGTCGTATATGCGCGGGACTATCTTGATGGTCTTTACCCCCGCCTCGGTCGCGGCGGCGTGGATGGAGCGGAGCACCTTCTGGTTGAGGGACGGTATCGCTATGATCACCGCCTCTATCCCCTTTCCAAGGACCGTCAGCTTGAGCGAGCCGACCGGACCGAGGACCCTTACGCCGTGAAGGTACGTGCCTGTCTTGTCCTTGTCGTCGTCAAGTATGCCGACCGGGTCGAAGCCCGCGAAACCCTGCCTCGACATGTCCCTTATTATCATCTCTCCGGCGTTCCCCGCGCCGATGATGATCGTCCTCATGCCGCCGCCGGAGGTTCCGTTTTTTTTGAAGACCTCGAGGTAGAGCCGTTTTGATATCCTGATGACGAAGAGGAGTATGAGCGTATTCGCGGCGTCAATAAAAAATATCGACCTCGGGAACCCGTGGAGGCGCACGCCCGGCACTGTTATAAATGATACGAG
Organism: Deltaproteobacteria bacterium; assembly: GCA_016182655.1. Classification (GTDB taxonomy): domain Bacteria; phylum Desulfobacterota; class GWC2-55-46; order GWC2-55-46; family GWC2-55-46; genus GWB2-55-19. The sequence continues at coordinate 7,866 of JACPGB010000034.1, read as the reverse complement.
GCTCGCCCCCTGCGCCGGGAGGTAGACGAAAAGGACGAGAAGGGCCTCTGATATCAGGATGGCGCTTATCATGTTCATGAGGTCCTTTATCCCCACGTATTTCCATGTGACCCTGCAGAGATTGAAGGTCGTGAATACCGAGAGCTTTATCGTGAGGAAAAGCGGCAAAACGCCGTATATGAGATCATACTGCTCGCGGCCGAGATCCAGCTCGAAGCGCAACAGGAACGAAAAATACAGGGACGCCGTTATGATCAATATGTCCGAGATGAAAAAGAAGGCATACCTCTTGATATACGTCGGATACATGAGCCTTGATATGAGTCCGTTCATACTCCCCCGTTTCCCTTTTTTTTGTCTTCCGGGTGAGCTTTCCAAATGATATCGAGGCGAGGCGTTTCATGGAGTATCCGTTGTCAGATCCCGAGGCGTCAGGTTTAATTGTTGAACTTCTCAGCGATAGTCTCAGAGAGCACGTTCCCCCTCGGCTTTATCTCCTTAACCATCCTGTAGACGGCGATAAACGCCAGGGAGAAGGCCGCGACGACCAGGGTCTGCCATAATATGCCTCCGTAATAGGCGGCAAGCGAGGCCGCGCCGATAAGGAGCTGAAGAACGCAATAGACGATAGAGACGGCCCAGTGCGGGTATCCGAGCTCGTTCGCCAGGTACTGGTAGAGATGGCTCCTGTGGGCCGACGAGATGCGCTCGCCCCTCCTGAACCGGAGGTACAATGTGACCGTAGCGTCCGCGTAGAAGAGGCTGAGGAACATCCCCATGCAGATAAGGTCTCCGAGCCCGTGGGTCAGCCTGTACGCGAAGAGGGCGAAGAGGAAACCGAGGAACATCGAGCCGGAATCCCCCATGAACGTCCGCGCCCTCGGCATGTTGAACGGCAGGAACCCGAGGCAGGCCGCAGCTACCGCAAGGGAGAGGACGCTTACTGCATGGTCCTTGCCGATGAGGAACGAAAAGACCGAGAGGAGCGTGAAGGCAGTGACCCCGGTGAGCCCGGCTATGCCGTTTATCCCGTCCATGAAGTTATAGAAGTTCGCGGTCCCGGTCATGAATATCGTCCAGAAGACAAACAAAGCCGCGCCAAAAAACGTAAACTCGAACGGCAACGCTACCACGGCCGATATCAATAGTTCGAGCGCGAGCCTTATTGAAGGAGACAGGGTGAACGAGTCCTCGACAAAACCGAGCAGGCCCATGCCGAAGCCGATCGTCGTTTCGAAGAGAGCGCCTGTGACGAAGACCCCGGCGATAAGAAAGGCCAGGACTATGCCTATGCCGCCCCCCCGCGGCGTCGGCACGGTATGCGAACTCCTCTCATTCGGCATGTCCAGGGGGGCGAGCCTTTTGCCCGCGACACTTACAAAAGACGCTCCCGCCGCTCCTACGAAGAAACCGATCAGCACCGAGGCCGTCTCCATCGTTTAATGACCTCCTTAATCCTCTGTAGCTTCTCTACAGGTTTTCATTTGGTCTCCCGTCCGGCTGGAGACTTTTTTCACTTTATGCTAAAAGACATGCGCCGAATCCCCTGCCCCCACACCCCCCTTCACGCCCTCTCCGTCCTTTCCCACGCGGGCTTCTGGGCTTTAAGGAGCGCCTTTATAAAACCGATAAACAGCGCGAGGTTCAGGTTGCAAAGATAAAACGGGATGTAGATGAAGAAAGGGAGCCTCCTTGCGCGTGACGCCGCAAACCCAAGGAGAGCGCAAATATAGAACGCCGACTGGAGGTAGAATATGTCTTCAAAAACGCCGTCCTCGAACAGAAGGATGTTCAGGAACATGAGCGCGGCCATTATGAACGGCACGGCCCACCTGAGCACCCTGTGAGACCAATAGATGAACGAGCGCAACCCGAGCGCCGGGTTCAATAGAGGCAGAAGATGGATCATTGCGATGTAGTGGCCTGCGCCGTCCCTCACGTGCCTCATAAACTCGCCTTTAGCGTCCCTGGCTACGTCCTCATAGGCGAGGGCCTCTTCCTCGTATATTGACAGCCTGCCTTTTTCGACGACCTTCATCGAGATCGTGAAGTCGTCGTTTATGGCGGACTTTTCAAGCGGCTCGAAGAGCTCGCGCCGGATTGCGTATATCGCCCCGTTCGCACCGGCTACATACCCGAGCCTCGACTCAAGCCTTTTGAGCATCGTCTCGTATCTCCAGTAGGCGCCCTCGCCCTTGCCGCTTATGTTTCCGGACGGGTTCCCGTATACGAGCCTCCCGGAGACGCACCCGACGTCCGGGTCGAGAAAACGCCGAGCAAGTTTTTTAAGCGCTCCCTTATCAAACACCGTGTTGGCGTCCGTAAATACCGCGAGGTCGGAGGCGACCTCGCGCATCGCGGCGTTTATCGCGCCGCTCTTGCCCGACCTCGGAAGGCTCAATAAACGCACATTACCGGACCTCCGGGCGTACCCGCTTACTATGCCATTGGTCGAATCGCTTGAGCCGTCCGAGGCGACTATGATGGTGAGAAGGTCTGCGGGGTAGTCGAGTGAGAGCGAGTCCTCTATCTTTTTCGCGATGACCGACTCTTCGTTGTACGCCGCGATGACGAGTGTAGCCGTCGGCAATCCGTAGGCCCTCTCGTTCTCATGAATCGCGCGTTCAGGGACGAGCCGCGCAATGAGCATAAGAGAGAGCGGGTAAAGCGCGTATGTGTACGCGATCACGGCAATCCCCGCCCAGAACATGACATCAAGGAGACCCATCAACCCTCCCTTAAAAGGTATTTTGCGAATACTCGCGCGGATTTGACGGTCTTTTTCATCTCCTCATGCGACCTGATGACGCGGAAAAGCTTCCGCGCGAGATACCTGGGCCCGAGATAATATTTCTTCCGCGCCCGGTCGCAGAACCTGACCAGGTCTTTTGAGGATAGCTCCGGAGTTGAGACGACGCAGTTGTGGAGTCCGTCGGCGGTGAGCCATTTCCGGAAATCAGCCGTCTCCAGAAACCCGTTCCTGTTCGCCCATTCGTATGCCTCTGTCCCCGGATAGACCATCAAGGGGAAGAACTGGCAGGTATCGGCGTTTATCTCCTTCGCGAACTCAAGCGACTTCTCAAGCGTCTCCCGCGTCTCCCCGGGGTTCCCCGCCATGAAGCAGGAATGGATCATCACCCCCGCCTTTCTCGCGTCAGCGACAAAGGCCCTCATGCGCTCGATTGTGAGCCCTTTTTTCACGGCCTTCAAAATCCCGTCGGCGGCGGACTCGAAACCCACGACTATCAGCCTGCACCCGGCACGCTTCATCGCCCGCATCGTCTCATAGCTCAAGTTGGCCCTGCACTCGATAGTCCAGGGGACCTTTATCCGCCTTTTGATCATGAGCTCGGAGAATTCGATGGTGTGTCTTTCATTGAACGAAAAGGTGTCGTCGTCTATGAGGACCTCCTTCACCTCCGGGAGCTCGCGTTCGATGTACTCAAACTCGGCGACGATGCTCTCAGGGGTCCTCTGCCTGTGGGCGCGCCCGAACATCTTTTCCGGGTACACGCAATAGGTGCACCTCGCGTTGCATCCGCGCGAGGTAAAAATGGAGACTATCGGGTACCTGCAGTGCGCATAGAAGTAGTCCCTGATGTTCAGGTGATTTTTGTATACGGCCGAGACGAACGGGAGGGAATCGAGGTCTTCGATAAACGCCCTTTGTCTGTTCGAGATTATAGCGTCACTGTCCCTGAATGTAAGACCGTCGACGGCGTCCAGCCCGGACCTTTCCGGAAGCCTCTCGGCAAGCTCTGCTATGGTAATGTCGTACTCGCCCCTGGCGACGGCGTCGATGCGCGTATCACACTCGAGCGATTCCTTGGGAAGAGCCGAGACATGAGGGCCCGTCAGCACCACAAAGGTCCACGGCATGAGGTCTTTTATCTCCCCTGCGACGGAGCAGTCGTTGTATATGCTCGGGGTGGACGTATAGACGACTACCATGCACGGAGCAAAATCGTTGACCGCCTTAAGTGTCTCGCCTCTCGTCAGCCCCTCGGCAGGCGCGTCGACGATCTTCACCGTATGCCCTCTTTGCTCGAGGACCCCTGCCGCGTAGGCGTGCCATATCGGGTAATAGATGGTCCCGCTCCTCGTCACGGCAGGCGAGCGGGAAAAACGCGAGAACCTCGGCAGGAACGGCGGGTTCAAAAAGAGTACCTTCATCTCTCGCCTCCCCTGAACCTGACCTTGTCGGATAGCTTTCTTAGCGTGTTGTTGTTGAAGAAGAGCCTCTGGAAGGCCATCGTGGAGCCGAGATACGAGAGCGGGTACTTAAGAGGGCCGTACCTCTCGAAAATCCTCTCTATCCCTTTTTTCTGGATGTCGAGCGTAACATTACGGAGCCTTTTGGCGAGCCCTTCCCGCTCCTCACCGGAAAGCTCAGGTGTAGTAAAGAAAGGCTTCCCCGTTTTCTTTGAGAACCTCAGGTTTTTGTCCATGCTGTCAAGGAGCGAGAGCGGGTCGTCCGTCCAAGCCTTTTTCTCTTCCACCCAGTCCCAGAGCGCGGTCCCGGGAAAAGGCATGAGGTTGTAAAAATCGGCCTTGAAGACCGGGTACTTATTGGCTATCCTTATCGAGTCTTCGATGTCTTCGGCGGTTTCGCCCGGAGCGCCGTAAACGAAGAAGAGCGAGACCTCGAACCCGAGCTCGCAACTCATCTTTATAGCCGACTCTATCTCCGCCATGGTCTCGCCCTTTTTAAGCGTTTTGAGGACCTTGTCGTTCCCGGCCTCTACGCCTATGCCGAAGCTCTTGAACCCGACTTCCTTCATGCGGACGAGCATCTCCCGCTCGATCTTGTCGGCCCTTATGCCGTTCGAAGCCCTCAATGTGAGCCCCTTGAGGCCTCTTTTCTCTATCTCGTCGCAGAGGTCGAATACGCGCTCCCTGTAGAACGTGAAGTTGTCGTCGAGGAAGTTGAAGATGCGCATGCCCGTCGAGTACCAGTATTCGAGCTCAGCGCCTATTGACTCGATCGACCTTGTCCTTATCTGTTTTCCGAGCGTAAGCCCGACCGAGCAGAATATGCATGAGTACGGGCACCCTCTCGACGTGATAACGCCCATCTCGTTAGCGTATCTTCGGAGCTCGAACTTTTTATACCTCGGCCAGCTTATCGCGTCGAGGTCCCCGGGCCTCTCAAAGGGGCTTCCGCAGACACTACCGGATGCGTCCCTGTAGACGACCCCGGGAATGTCGGACGGCTCTTCGCCCTTGAGATAACGTACAAGCGAATGCTCGGCCTCCCCTGTAAACGCGAGATCGACCTTCGGGTATTCTTCGAGTATCTTCCTGCCGAGTATCGTCACGTGCGGCCCGCCCGCGAGGGTCATGACATCGGGACATGCGTCCTTTACCTTCCCGAGGAGCCCGAAGAACTTCTTGTGGCCCACGGTGTAGACAGTAGTCCCGACGCAGTCGTAGCCGCCCTTTTTTATCCTTTCGAGGATATCCTCTTCTGAATATCCGAGCTTCATGTCTATCACGTCGTAGTCGGCGTCCGCGTCCGACAAGGCCTCGGCGAGATAGCCGGTGCCCAATGGCGGCCTGCTTGATCCGAGCTCATCCGAGTAGACATTGTAAAGGAGCAGTATCCTTTTCAACGGTAGTCCCTCCTTTCAGCAGAGCCTTTGCCTCCGTGAAGACCTCTTCGGCCGTTATGTCCGAGATGCACCTGCCCGCGCCGCCTCCTGGGTTCCGCACGCACGCAAACTGCCAGCACGGCGAACATGGGTAGGCCTTGTATACGACCCTTGCGGACTCGCCCATTGGCCCAAACACATCCGGCGACTGCGGCCCCATGAGCGCAACCACCGGGATGCCCGTTGAGGCCGCTATGTGCATCGGGCCGCTGTCGAGGCCGATGTAGAGAGCGCCTCTCTGGAAGACGGTTTTAAGGTCAGCGAGCTCGAATGACCCGCACCCGTTAGCTACGCGCCCCCCGGTGTGTTTTATCCGCCTTATTATCCTATCCGCCCTTTCATAGTCCGGCTTCGCCCCGATGAGTATGATGTTCAATCGCCCTTCGAACCCGAGGAGACTGAGAGAGAGTTCGGCGAACCTCTCCTCCGGCCATCTCCTGAGCTCGCCTCCCGAGCCGATATGGATGAATACCCTCTCGCCCGTCCCCTCATCCACAGCCTTTGAGCCCATTTTCGACGGACGCGCCTCTCTTTCCGGCTCGCTCCGCTCTATCCCGCCGATCTCCATGATGGAGTCGACGAAGTGCGGGTAACGGGCTTTTGTGTTTTTATCGCCATGCGGCTCATCAAGCCCGTTCCTCATGAGCGAGAGCCACGAAGACCTCATGGGGTTGGGGAACCTGGCCACGCTCCTTACCGGGATTCTATTCGCCGCAAGCCACCTGAATGTACTGCCGTCGCCGCGAAGCCATAGGGCGCAGTCGAACGAGCTATTGGTAAGCGCGGTGCCGGGAAAGACGGTCTTTTCATGCGCCCTCGAATATTTTTTGGAATCGTATTCGTACACCGCGTCTATTCCTCCGCAATCCCCGGCAAGGCCCGAGTTTATCGAATCGATAAGGACGGAGATGCGTAAGGAGCCGCCGTGTTTCTCCTTAAGCGCCTCAATGAGCGGCATCGTAAGCACGAAGTCGCCTATCTGCCCGAGTTGTACGATAAGGACATGTCCGCCTATCGAGCGGACGGGCAGGAGCCTCTCATAGGCTCTCAGCATGAGCGACTGCGCGTAAGAGCCGAAAGAAAGCGCCATTGTCCTTGAGATGAACGAATACCTCTGCAATCGATCCCCTGTACGATTGAAATGAAAACGGACAGGCGCGCAAATAAGGCCGCCGGGGACAAGGGTGAAGTTCCAGGTGATTGGTTTTAAGGCTCGGAGATGAAAAACGAAGGTGTGGGTCGGGGAGAATCCAAGGTGATAACTTCGTGTCTGAAACTCCTGGGGCTCAATCCGCTCGGGAATTGTGACAATATTACCCGCCCAGGTTCACTTGGGATTTCAATTTACTTGATTATAGCAGGTTCAATTGAAATGTAAAGTAAATGATTTAAACTAAATTTTGTTATCCCTAAAGGCCATCATCCCGGCTACGTAAAAGGCTATGAGGAGGTTGAAGCACCCGATGTAGAATATCGAGCCGTACGAATTGGCCGATATGGCCATGGCCACAAGCGAGCCGCCGAAAGAGGACCTTACGAACTCTGTCTCCCTCGATGAGCTCCATCTTCCAAGTGAATAAAGCCTCACTCCCGCGAATACGAGCACGCCGAGGCCTATGATACCGGTTTCCGCGACCCACTCTATGTACGAGTTGAGTATCGCTACCCTGAAGGCCTCGAAGTTGAGGGAGTCGAAGCTTAAATTAATGGACTCGGAGACGGTCCTGGTCAGAAGCGGAGACTGCCCTATGCCCACACCCGTAAAGAGGTTCCCTGCTATCATATCCCAGCCTATTTTCCAGGTCAGCGACCTGCTGTTCAAGGTAAGCACCTCGCTAAGGAGCTTGCCCGTTATCGCGGAGCTTACGAACTCCTGGAACGAGTATATGACGAGTACCGATAGAAACGCCGTCAGGGCAAGCGTCCTGCCCTTGACGTTTTTTTTGAATATAAGGAGCGCGAAAAGGGCGCTCAATATCATGGAAACCGAAAAAGTAAAGACGAGCACAAGGGCCGTAAGCGCCAGTATGAGTTTGAGCGTTCGTCTGGAGTATCGACAGCCTTCGTAACCGTATCTTATCGCCCCGATGACAGGGAATGTCATAGTGATGAGAAGCAGTCCGTAGGTCTGCGGCTCTCCCACATAACCACCGAGCCTTAAAAAAGGGAATGTGATAACGCTTCCCATCTTGATCCCTCCCGTCACATAAAGAAG
>JACPGB010000033.1 GCA_016182655.1 Deltaproteobacteria bacterium | reverse complement strand
TTCCTGCGCCGTTTTTTCTCACTCGAGCGACAGCTCGGCCCTTCCCGAAATGCATCGCAAGGATTTTTTCTAAAAACTGCGGCAATCCGCCCCTCGGCCTGCGGCAATCCGCCACAGGCATTGATGGGGAAAAAAGCCCCCGGGCTGGGGCAAAATCCCATAATTCAATGCCTTACATTTTTCAGTTTGCGTAAAAAGCCACGGCACGGCCTTTGCAATTGTGACTATTGTCACTTAAAAGGCAAACCTCGATTTTCAAATCGCCCATTGATGGCTCCGGGCAGGTGTGCGCCCGCTCGCGCGGCGCGGCCCAAAAGCAAAGGTTTCCTAAACGGACGCGGGAAATGGCTTTAGACAAGACGTACGCCGGGGATTTTCCGGGGAGCGCAACACAGTATAAGGATTTTCATAGCACCGCACTACTACCAATATAATGAGAGGAGAACAAAGAAAATGTCAATGAAAGGCTTCTGGAAATCAGGGCATCCGCCAACGCTCCTGATGGCGCTTCTCTACTTCGACATGAGCTTCATGGTCTGGATGGTGAACGCCGCAATGGCCCCATTCATTAGCCAGGAGTTCAACCTCACGGCAGGGGAAAAAGGTCTCATGCTCTCGATACCGGTCTTCGCGGGTGCGTTCTTCAGGATCCCTCTCGGGCTCGTCGCCGAGATGGTAGGCAGGAAATTCGCCGCGATGGTGGGGCTCGCCATCACCTTCGTCGCGATGATATACGGCTTCTACTTCGTTCACACCTATTTTGAAGTGCTCATAATGGGAGGCGTCCTCGGTGTCGCCGGCGCGTCCTTCGCGGTCGCCCTCCCGCTCGGCGCGGGCTGGTTCCCGCCGCACCGCCAGGGGCTCGCGATGGGCATAGCAGGCGCGGGCAACAGCGGCACTATATTCGCGGGCCTCTTCGCCCCGCCGCTTGCGAAGGCCTTCGGCTGGAACTCGGCCTACGGCTACTTCGCTATTCCCATAGCCGTGGTCATGGTCCTCATGTGGTTTTTCGCTAAAGAGCCTCCCGACAAGATGGAGAAGAAGTCCGCTACCGAGTACCTGAAGGTACTCGGTGAAAAGGACATCTGGGTATTCAACGTCCTCTACTGGGTCACCTTCGGCGGCTACGTCGGGTTCTCGTCCTTCATGCCGACCTTCATGGCCGACCAGTACGGCGTCAGCAAGGTCTCGGCGGGCCAGTTCATGATACTCATCGGCTTCACGGCAAGCGCCGTCCGCGTGCTCGGCGGCTGGTTCTCCGACAGGTTCGGCGGCATACACGTCCTGACCGCCATCTACATCATGATACCCGTCGGCGCGATAGGCGCGGCGACACTCCCCTCCATGTCGGTCTTCTTCGTGTTCCTCGTCGTCATGGCGGGCGGCATGGGGCTCGGCAACGGCTCGGTCTTCCAGTTACTGCCGCTCCGCTTCCCGTACGCCAAGGCGCTCACCTCGGGCATAGTCGGAGAGTTCGGCGCGCTCGGAGGCGCGTTCATACCGATCGTCATGGGGTACTCGATGAACATCACCGGGAGCTACTCGGGCGGGTTTATAATCTACGGAGCGTCTTCGATCATCGCGCTCGGCTTCCTCCTCTTCTTCCAGAGAAAATGGACGAGGAGCTGGGTCGGCAAGGGCGGCAAGGCGCTTGTAAAAGAGGAATCGGCAGAGGCGTAACACTTTATAAAAGATAAGAAATAAAAAAAAGGCCCCGCGAAAAACGCGGGGCCTTTTTTTCAAAGCCTTTCAAAACTCTTTTGTCAGCAAGCCTCTCTCAGCGCGTCCTCTATAACGACCATGTTCTTGCCTCTGTTCTTCGCCCTATATAAGTTTTCGTCGGCGACCTTTATGAGGTCTTCCATCGTCCCTATGGACTCCGACGGGAAGAACCCTATGCCGATCGACACCGTCACCTTCTGGTCCATTCCAGGGAACATGTGCTCCTCGACGGACTTTCTCACCTTCTCCGCGAGCACCACCATGCCTTCGGGCGGGCAATGGGTGATGAATCCCAAAAACTCCTCGCCGCCGTAGCGCGCCCAGACGTCCGTTGTGCGGGTCTTCGCCTTCAATATCTGCCCGAGTTCGGAGAGTATCCTGTCGCCCTGCTGGTGCCCGTATGTGTCGTTTATGGACTTGAAGTTGTCTATGTCTATCATCATCACGGCGAGCTGGTGGCGGTATCGCTTGGCCTTTGAAAACTCCGCCGAGAGCGCGTCGAACAAGTGCCTTCTGTTGTAAATGCCGGTCAGGGGGTCGGTGACCGAGAGCTTTTCGAGCTCCTTGTGGATAAGCGCGTTGTCGAGCGCTATCGCTATCTGGGCGATGAGGTACTCTATGTGGAGTATCTCGTCGGGGTTGTACGGTTGGAGCGACCCGAGGACGAAGACGCCCGAGAGCTTCTCCTTGCAGATCATGGGGAACCAGGCGAGCCCGGAAGGCATTATCTTCGTAAACCCGGTCTCTACGGAGAGGTTCGCGTCGTTAATGCCCTCGAGGAGCACGGTCTTTCTCTCGATTGCGCATTTTCCCGCGAGCCCCTCGCCGAAGTTAAGGCTCCTCACCTCTCCCTCGCCCACGCCGAAAGAGACTATGGGCTTTAGCAACTCGTTAGTCTCGTCATGGAGGTAGACCGCCCCCATGTGGGAGTTCGTGAGCTCTATGGTCCGCCCGAGGGCCTTTCGGAGGAGCGCCTCGGGCTCGTTGCTCTGTATGAGTATCTTCGAGAGCTCGTTAAAGCGGTTGAGCCTTTTTTCGCGGAGCTGTATGGAGCCGAGCATCTGGTTGAAGCCGTTCGCTATCTTTTCAAAATCGTCCCTGGTCCTGACCTCGACCCTGACGTTCAGGTTCCCCTTCGCGGTCTCGTCCATGGCCGAGGTGATGGCGCTTATGGGCTTTACGGTGTCACGATAGGAGAGCCCGGCGAATATGAGGCTGAAAACGACGCCGAGGCAGGTCACAAGGAGTATGTTTTTCTTCATCTCCACGAGGTTGTGCCTTACATCAGACCCGAATATGCCTACGGCAAGCGCGCCGACGACCTTGCCGTCGGTCCCGGTCAAAGGCTCTATGGCGATGAACGCCTCTGTCCCTTCAAGGAGCGCGGCCCCGGCGTACGGGACATTATTCAAGACCCTGGCCCCGATGTCCTCGGGGAGCGCCGACATGGGGCCGAAGACCGGCTTTGAGACCGCCGTGGAAGCTATTACGCGCGCCTCCCTCTCGGTGTTCGCGATTATCGCCGACGTTAAGTTATAGTTCTCGTATACGGCCCTGGGGAGCCATGAGTACCCGTTTAGGAGTATGCCGGTGACGAACGCGCCTGAAGACCTCCCCCCGCTTACAACCGGGGTCACGGCTATCTGCATGAGCCCCGAGCCTTCGGACCTGGAGGCGAGTTCCTCTCCCTCCTTCGAGAGAAAATCCCTCGTGACTATCTCCGTAGAGGTAAGAGGCTCCGAGGTAGAGAGCGACTTCCGAACTATCCCGTTGACATCGAGGATGTCGCCAGTCTTGCCGTTCCTCCTCGCTATGACGCGTCCGTCCGGGCCGACGACGGCCCAGAGGTCCACATACCCCCTGGAGGCGGCATAGCCGTCGAGGAGCTTCTTTAACGCAGACGAATCTTGCCTTGCAACGGCCCCCCGCACCGACTCCTCTGACCCGGCCTGCAACATGCCGAGCTTCATCTGCTCCACCCTCATCTGGTACAGGCGTAAGGCCCCCTTGAGGTTGGATCTCAGGGAATCGACGGCCTCCCTGTCGGTCTCTCTTGAGAGGGTATGGGTGGCGTAGTAATAGAACCCGCCGCCAAGGACCGTGATTATGAGGAGAAAAGCGAAAAGCGTTTTGGTGGCGATAGAGAGGTTCAGCCTCCAGCCACCCCATACTACCCTATAGACTTTTTCCGGCATCCGACGCTCCCTGGAAGCCTCGACCGAGGCCTGATCTTCTCCTTAAAATATCGGAAAAAATCGGCCCGGCTTGAATTTTTTTATTAAAAACGGAGCCTTAGCTATCTAAACCAATTTTTTAGTCAAATCGAAGGGTTAACGAAGAAAGGGGCTTGCATGGAGTGTTTTGATTTAAAAACTGCGGGCTGGAGTAAGCGATGATTACGCCAAAGGGGCTTTTGTTTGAATGGCTACGGGGGAGGGCGAAGAAAAATAATAAGGTTACTGAGGCTTCGAGGCCCCGATATGGTGGAGGACCTTCTTTGCGACTATCTCCCCGTACCTTATGCTGTCGCTTATGCCTATGCCGTGGTAGGCGGACCCGACGAGGTAGAAACCCGGATATCCCGCGACCCGTTCGTCTATCCAGGCTATCCTGTCCTCATGGCCGATGGTGTACTGGGGCATGGAGTTCATCCACCTGAAGACGCGCGACAAGACCGGCTCGGCATCTATGCCCATTATGTCTTTTAATTCCTGCCGGACGGTCTTTACCATCTCTTCGTCGTTCGCGCCCAGGAGCGAGGTGTCCTTGGAGCCGCCGACGAAGCACCTTATGAGGACGGAATCGTCAGGGGCGCGGTAACTGAACTTGACCGAGGTCCAGGTCGCGGCCATTATCTTCCTCTTCTCTACCTTCGGGACGACGAACCCGAAGCCGTTCAAGGGGTGCTTTATGTCTTTTTTTCTGAAGGCTATGGAGACCGTCGCAGTCGAGACGTAGGGGATGGTGAGGAGATTCTCGGACAGCGCGCTATCGAAGCCCTTTACGAGAGAGGCGGCCGCGTAGGCCGGGGCCGCTATGACGACTGCGTCGGCGTGGATCTTTTCGCCGCCTTCGAGAACTACCTCGTAGCCGTCGCCCTTGCGCTCGACCCCGGAGACATTTACGCCGGTCGTAATGGACGTCTCTTTCGAGGCCGACACCTTCTCCTCGAGGGTATCGATAAGCGTCCCGAGGCCGTTCTTCAGGGTGATGAACATCGTGATCTTCTTCTTCGGGGGACCGGCGGGTACGGCGCTCTTATGGGTGGACTTAAGGAGCTCCATCCTCTTGATCATCCCCTTGATGAGCGACCCGTAGTCCTCTTCGAGCTGGACGAACTTGGGAAAACTCGCGCGGACGGACATCGTCTCCGGGTCGCCCGCGTGTACGCCGGCCACAAGCGGCTCGGCTATCTTCTCAAGCGCCTCTCTCCCGAGCCTTCTTCTTACGAAGTCGCCGAGCGACTCGTCCCCCTTTGCCGTCCTCTTCGGCACAAAGAGCTCGAGAGCCATCCTGATCTTGCCGGGGATGGATATGAGGGATGAGGTGGCGAGCGGCAATATCTTCGTGGGGACCATGAGGATGACGCCCTCGGGCAGGACGTGGAGTTTCCCGCGGGACAGGACAAAGGTCTTCTTGTTCTGCTCGTTTGTGGGCAGGAGCTCGTCGCCTAATCCCACCCTCTTGCAGAGCTCCATGGCCCAGGGTTTTTCGGACAGGAAGCAGTCCGGGCCGCCCTCGATCAAGAAGCCGCCCTCGCGCTCGGTCCTGATGTTCCCCCCGAGCCTGTCTTTCCTCTCGATGATCCGTATCTCGAAAGAGGCGCCCGAATGCTCGCGGAGGCTGTACGCGGCGGCAAGCCCGGCGATACCCCCGCCTATTATGACGACCCTCTTCATTGCTTCGGTTCGCTGTGTTTGACGATAAGGGACGCGAGGAGCTCCATGAACCGGGGGTCCGTATTGAGAGACGCGCTCCTCCTGAAGGCGAGCCCGTTGGACTCGGCAATGCCTTTGAATAGTATGTCTATGTCGTAGAGCGTCTCTATGTGGTCGGCGACGAACCCGACGGGCACGACGATGACGCCCTTTTTGCCCATCTTCCTCGCGCCCTGTATCACATCTTCGGTCGAGGGCCCGAGCCACTCCCTCGGCCCCGCGCCCTTTGACTGGTACGCGACCTTATAGTCTATCTTTACGCCTATCCTCTTTACGATCTCATCGACCGACTGGCGGATGAGCATCTCGTACGGGTCGCCTTCGAGCCCGACCCACGGGAGGCTGTGCGAACTGAAGATGACGAGCGCGTCTTTCGGTTCCTGGAAAGAGGCGAGCTCTTTTTTGAGGTTCCCCACGACGGTCTCGAGGAACTGGGATTTGATATGAAAGCTCGGTATTACCTCGATAGACGGCGTCTTCCCCTGTTCGGCGAGCGCGTTCTCGACGTCCGAGTTGTACGCGCCTGTCGCCACGCGCGACACAAAGGGCGCCATTATGATGGCGACGGCGTCCGTGACGCCATCCTCCTTCATCTGCCTCACCGTATCCTTTATGAAGGGGTCCCAGTAGCGCATCCCGACGTAGGCCTTGTAGTCGAGCCCCTGTTTTGCGAGGATGACCCTGATCGATTCGGCCTGGGCCTTCGTTATATCGAGGAGCGGGGACTTGCCGCCTATGAGCTTGTATCTTTCCTTTATCTTTTCTACTATCTCAGGGGTGACCGGCCTGCCCTTGAGCACATTTTTTATGAAAGGCTCGACAGCGTCGAGCGACTCCGCCCCGCCGAACGCGAGGAGGAGAAATGCCTTCTTCTTTTCCATTTGGCTCCCCCCTACTTTTGGCTGAACTCGTGGACCGCGTCGACGACCGCCCTCACATTGTCGACAGGCGTGCCGAGTATGATGCCGTGGCCGAGATTGAATATGTGGCCGGGTCTGTTGCCCGCCATGTCGATCACCTCTTTTACGCGCCGCCTTATCTCCTTTACAGGGCCGAAGAGGACGACCGGGTCGAGGTTCCCCTGTATCGCGTGATCGTAACCTATGGTCTTCCACGCCTCGTCGAGCCTGACCCTCCAGTCGACCCCTATGACGTCTCCGCCGCCCTCGGCGACAAGGTCAAGGAAGGTGCCGGTGTTCGTCCCGAAATTTATGACCGGGACCGTGCCTTTAAGGCTCTCTATCACTTTTTTCGTGTACGGGAGCGCGAACTCCCTGAAGTCGTCGGGCCCCAGGCACCCGACCCAGCTGTCGAAGAGCTGAACGACCTGGGCCCCCGCCGCGATCTGGGCCTTCAGGTAGACTATGACGACGTCAGAGATCTTGTCCATGAGGATCTTCCAGCCCTCGGGGTCGCCGTACATGAGCTTTTTGGTGTTAACGTAGTTCCTCGACCCCTCGCCCTCTATTATGTAGCTTGCGAGCGTAAAGGGCGCGCCGGAAAAACCGATGAGCGGGACCTTGCCCGCGAGCTCGGCTCTCACCATCTTTATAGCCTTCATCAGATATGGTACATGCTCCTCGGGGTTTATGACCCTTATTGCGTCTATGTCCTTCCTCGTCCTTACCGGGTTCCTTATGACGGGCCCTTCGTTCTTGGCGAATTCCAGCTCTATGCCCATGCCGGGGAGAGGGAGGAGGATGTCGGCGAATATTATGGCGGCGTCGATGTCAAAGGCCCTTATGGGTTGCAGAGTCACCTCCGCCGCGAGCTCCGGGTTCCTGCACATCTCGAGGAACGAGTGCTTCTCCCTTATGGCCATGTACTCCTTCATGTAACGGCCTGCCTGGCGCATGAGCCAGACCGGGGTGCAGTCCGACGCCTCCCTCCGGCACGCCTTCAAAAACCTGTCGTTCGCCATTTTAAATCTCCTCTCTTATGTATGTCCTGAATTTTTGAATGTCGCGTGCGTTCAAGGCCAAAGACCCGGGCCTTCGGGAACCGAGCCTATCATTATATTTACAAGAGCGGGTTTTTTCAAGGCATTTAAAATCCTTAAGACCGCCCTTCGCCCCCTTGTCATCCGTGAACAGCCGCCGCGAACAGCCGCGCGCCCTCCTTAAGTCCTTCACATCCAATGCCTTTTCCGATATAATACGGAAACTTTCAATCCCTGCTTGAATCCGCTTGAGATTCAAGCGAAAAGCGCGATATTAGATTATCGGAAGGATGCGGCGCAAGTTTAATGCGGCTGGCCGGGATCCACGAACGAGGCGGTATTATTTGATGCGCAACCCCGGTTTTGTTAAAAGGGCGTTCAAGCTCAAATTCGGGCTTAAGATCTGCATCCTTACTATCGCCGGGATGTCGGCGGCCACCTTTTTCATCTATCTCATGACCGCAAGGAGCCTCGGGGACTCCTACGGCAGCGCCATCTACGCCATCTACGACCTCAAGATCCGCATATTCCCGCTCCTGTTCGCCTCGTTCTATTCGATATTCATCCTCGCGCTCATAACCGGCGCGATCGCGCTCATCTCGCTCTTTTTCACGCACAAGATAGCCGGGCCGATATTCAGGATAGAGCGTAACCTGGAGGTCATCTCCGGAGGGAACCTGACCGTCAACACCAAGTTCAGGGGCAACGACCAGCTGGAAGCCCTCGCCGACGACATAAACTCCATGGCGCGGTCGTTGAACCACAGGGTAAGGTCGTCGCGCGACGCCCTCGCCGAAATAGAGAGGTGCGAAGAGAGGCTTTACGCGCTGATAAAAGACAGTTCCCCGGATGACGGGGAAATAGCCAGGGCGCTCTCGGAATTGAAGACCGGCATGGAAGGACTTAAAAAGGCCGCTTCCGGCGTTAAGGTAATATAGGTTTGAAAAAGCTTAATCTCCCGCTCATATTCTCGCTCATCCTGCTGGGTGCGGCAAGCTATGTCTTCTCCCAATGGACAAGCTACCACAACTTTGAAGGCAAGTGCCTGGACTGCCACCTGACCGTGCCGCAGAAGGGGGAGACCCCGCAGGTCTTCACAAAAGACATCACCCTCATGTGCACCGGGTGCCACAAGGACTCAAAGGAGCTCTCGCACCCCGTGGACATGAAGCCTTCTATGAGTATCCCGTCCGGCTTTCCGCTCGACTGGAAGAACGAGATAACCTGCGTCACATGCCACACGGTCCACGACAACGGCCACGGCAATTTTCACATGCGCTCGAAGGCCTCCGGCGAGGGGCTCTGCTCGCTCTGCCACGCCGACCTCGAGACCGAGATGCACAAAATATCCCTGGGCACGGCGCATGTGTCGAGCTCAACAGGCACAAAGTACATAGCAGACGACCTCGGGACGGTCCTTGACGAGCTCTCTATAAAATGCCTCGCCTGCCACGACGCGGCCGTCGCCAATGACACGCTCGTCGAGAACAGCCTGGACATATTCCACAACGCGAACTCCATAGGCGTAAGCCACCCCATAGGCGTCTCATACGCCGAGACGAAGCGCAAGTACCAGGGCGCGTACCGGGAAATGAGCGAACTCCCCTCCGCGATAAAGCTCTTTGGGGGCCTCGTCGGGTGCGGCAGCTGCCACAACCCGTACTCGAAACAGCACAGCGAGCTCGTCATGTCGAACGAGAAGAGCGCCCTTTGCCTCGCGTGCCATGTAAAGTAACGCAACGGGCCGCCGATAATAATTAATGGCGGGTTAAGGGCTGTTTAATGTGTCTGGTTTATATTCGGCATGGTTGATTGAAGGACCGAATTGTGTTAGGCTACCTTTAAAAATCAGGAATTTTTTCTGAGGTCAAGGAAGGGCGGAAATAAAAAGCGGAGCATATATGCTAATATGTGAGCAGTTTTATTTTCGCGCCTACGCAGTCCTTGCCGGACGGGCAAATTCGTATCAAACGGCCGAGCATATGATTGCCTCAAAGGCTCCGTTCGAGATTTTGCCCTGCGCATAGCAGTCCTTGCCGGACGGGCTAATTCGTTTCAAACGGCTTAATATATTGATTGCCTCAAAGGCTCCGTTCGAGATTTTGCCCTGCGCCAAGCAGTCAGGAAAAAGAACAATTTTTAGAGGTAGCCGTTAGTGTAAAGGGGCTTATGAGCGTAGACGCCTTCCCCAAGTACCGCAGACGCAACTTCTTCATCAAGAGAAGGTTTCAGGGGCGGTTCATAGCCGGCTTCTCCATCGCCGTGTTTCTGGGCTACTTCCTGAACCTCCTCCTCGTCTATTTTTTAATTGACAGGGAATTGACCTCGGAGTTATATAGAATCCATCTGAGGATAAGGACGACCTCCGAGATAGCCGTACCGATCCTCTGGAAACTGAGCCTCATAATCATCCCCCTTATCATCGTCATCTCGGCCGTCCTCGGCTACGTCCTTACGCGGAGAGTGGAACTGCCGCTTATAAAGTTCAAACAGGCGTTGAAGAAGACCGCCGAAGGGGATTTTACGGCGAGCCTCGTTGAAGACAAGATCACCGGAGGGCTCGCCGAGACGTTCAACAGGATGGCCGCCTCCCTTGCCGGGCACTTCCGCTCCGTGAAAGACTCGGTCGAAAGGCTTGACGAGGCGTACGCGTTGCTCGAGCGGGAGGCCTCCGGGGGCAGTCTCCGCGGAAGGGCTGAGCTCAAACGCGCGCTCGACGGAATCACTGAAGCGCGGATAAGGACGGAGCGTGATCTCGACAGGTTCAAGGTCTAAACAATGAACGGACGGAAAGGGACTATGCGTCATCTAAAGACATCCATCGGAATAGCGGCCGCGGCCCTGACGGCCGGGGCGTTCTTCATCTCGGCTGAGGCAAGAGCCGAGAACTGGACGAACTTCCTAAATACCCCCGCGCGCTCATCCTACGTCGAGCGCGCGGTACAACCGCCCCTCTCGCTCAAGTGGCGGTTCGAGACAAAGGGGCCGGTATATTCGTCCCCGGCGGTCTTCGAAGGCAGGGTCTTCGTCGGCTCGTATGATAAAAACCTCTACGCCATAGACGCCGAGACCGGAAAGAGCGTCTGGTCGTTCGCGACAGACGGCGAGGTCTTCTCTTCGCCTGCCGTCGAGGCCGGAAAGGTCTTCTTCGGCTCAAAAGACGGTTTCGTATACGCGGTCGACGCGGCCACCGGCAAGCTCGCATGGAAGCACAAGACCGACGAAAAGATACTCACTTCGCCCCTTGTCTCCGAAGGCCTCGTCTTCATCGCCTCTAACGACCTCTACCTCTACGCCCTTAACGCCTCGGACGGCAAAAGGGCATGGAGGATGAAGCTCCCGGATTACGACAAGTACAGCGGGGTATACGCATCCCCCGCCTATGCCGACGGCTCCATCTTCATCGCCGGCAAGAACGGCATAGTCTACTCCTCCTCGGCAAAATCCGGCGGCACGAACTGGTCGGCGAGGACGGATTCGGCCGTATACGCGACCGCGGTCGTGAAAGACGGGACGATCTA
Source organism: Deltaproteobacteria bacterium (assembly GCA_016182655.1). Taxonomy (GTDB): domain Bacteria; phylum Desulfobacterota; class GWC2-55-46; order GWC2-55-46; family GWC2-55-46; genus GWB2-55-19. Next base: position 43 of record JACPGB010000033.1, on the reverse strand, counting down.
CGTGGCCTCGCTCTCCAGGAACTTTTACGCCATTGACGCCAAG
>JACPGB010000031.1 GCA_016182655.1 Deltaproteobacteria bacterium | reverse complement strand
CCAGCATCCCCGCCGGTATCTCCTTCAAGAGCTCGTCGTGATAGGAGCACCTGCAGTTGGTGAGCATCTCGATGACCTTGGCGCGGGTCGATTCCCCTATGCCGGGTATGTGCTTCAAGCCTTCCTCGCCTTTTTTTTCATAGAGCGAGCGCAGGGACTCGGAGAGCCCCTCGACGACAAGCCCCGCGTTCCTGTAGGAGCGGATCCTGAATACGTCTCCGCCTTTTATCTCCAGGAGGTCGGCTATCTCATGGAATACGCGCGCTATCTCAGGGTTCTCCACCGTCTTCCCCTTTCCTTTGCAGTTTTCCTCTATTAATTATATAATAAACGAGTTTTTCCGGCGCGCCGCAGTTGACATCGCGCCCGGTAATTACATACACTCAAGGACAATAAAAAGTCCACTCGGATTTTGAATGTTATGAAAAACCCTATCGGGGTATTTGATTCGGGCATCGGCGGGCTCACGGTGCTCCGCGAAATAACGCGCCTTCTGCCCGGAGAGAATACCGTCTATCTCGGCGACACGGCGCGCGTCCCGTACGGTTCGAAGTCGAAGGAGGCCATAGAGAGGTACTCTTTCGAGATAGCGAACTTTCTCCAGAAGCGCGGTATAAAGATGCTGGTCGCGGCCTGCAACACCGCTTCCGCTTACGCGGTGCCGCGCCTGAAAAAAGAGCTCGATATCCCGGTTATCGGCGTCATCGAGCCCGGGGCGCGGGCGGCGCTGAACCTGACCCGCTCCGGCAGGATCGGTATAATAGGCACGGAGGGGACGATCAAGAGCAACTCTTACGTCAACGCCATGAACACGCTCCGGAACGACGAGACGGTAATTATAAAGGAGCATGGGGAGCGGTCGCTCGACAGGTACTTCGAGATAAGGACAAACGGCATGGTGATATTTACCAAGGCATGCCCTCTCTTCGTGCCGCTCGCCGAAGAAGGCTGGACGTCGAACGACGTCGCCCGCCTTACCGTCGAGCATTACCTCAAGGGCTTGAGGAACGAAGACATCGACACCCTCGTCCTCGGCTGTACACACTACCCGCTTTTAAAGGAGACCATCTCGGATGTCATGGGAGGGGGCGTTGCTCTCATAGACTCTGCCGAGGCTACGGCCGCCGAGGTGATGAGGGTGCTGACAGGCAAAGGCATCCTGAACGACGCAAAGGAGGCGGCCTCCCACAGCTTTTTCGTTACCGACTCACCCGATAGGTTCCTGCACGTCGGCAGGAGGTTCTACGGGGACGGTCTCGATCGCGCGGAGCTAGCGAACCTCGAAGGCCTATAACTACATGGCAAAAAAGAAAAGACCCGAAAAAGAAAAAGACAGGCCGAAACCGAAGAAGAAGCGGTCCGGCAAAGGCTCGGGCGCGCTTACCGTCGCCATAGCGGCGGTCATTACCATTGTCGCCGGGCTCATAATCCTCTCCTTTTTCGGCGGGCGAAAACCCTGGGAAAAGCCCTCAAGGGAGATCAGCCTCTTTATCATCGACGAAGAGGGCGAGCATCTTGCGGCCAAAAAGACGCGGATACCCGAGGGCAGCATGGAGAGCGAGGTCAGGGCGGCGATAACTGCCGTTATCAAGGAAGGGGACGGGACCGTCCCCGAGGCCACAAAGGTCCTGAGGGTCGACATAAAACGGCCGCTCGCCTCAATCGACTTCAGCAAGGAAGTCTCCGAGGACCATCCCGGCGGCTCCACAGGGGAGATTTTGACGATATACTCTATTGTAAACACCGTCGCGCTCAACTTCCCGGAGATAGAGGAGGTCCAGATCCTCATCCAGGGGAGGAAAGAGGAGACTCTGAAGGGCCACATAGACATCAGCCAGCCTCTAAAGCCGGATATGAAGGTCGTAAGAAAATAAAAAGTGAATACCTGCGGAAGAACGCAGGTGAGTTGCAGGTTACAAAAAAAGTTTTATGCTACTCAAAAAGCTCCAGATGCGAGGCGTACTGTTTTGTGTACGCCGCAGTGACGAGCGACAAAGACAACAAAGCAGACGGACTTTTTCAGCAGCCTACAAGGTAGCCCATGCCTGAAAGGTTTCGACAAGAGAAAGACTCTCTCGGCGAGCACATGGTCCCGGCTGACGCCTACTACGGGATACAGACGCTCCGCGCGGACGAAAATTTTCAAATAAGCGGCCTGAGACCCAAGCGGGTATTCATCAGGGCGACGGCCCTTGTGAAACAAGCCTCCGCTTCCGCGAACCTCAGACTCGGCCTCCTCGAAAAGAAGACAGCTACGGCAATAATGAGCGCCTCCAGGGAGGTCGCCGAAGGACTCTTCGACCAGGAGTTCATCGTCGACGTCTATCAGGCCGGGGCCGGGACGTCGCACAACATGAACGCGAACGAGGTCATCGCCAACAGGGCCATAGAGCTCCTCGGCGGCAAAAGAGGCGACTACTCGCTCGTGCACCCGAACGACCATGTGAACAGGAGCCAGTCGACGAACGACACGATGCCGACGGCGTTACGGCTCGCTATCATCCTTTCCTCGAACAACCTTATCGGCCCCCTCGCCTCGCTGGAGTCCGCCCTCAGAAAAAAATCAAAAGAGTTCTCCTCAGTCATAAAATCCGGGAGGACCCACCTCCAGGACGCGGTCCCCGTGACGCTCGGAGGGGAGTTCGGCTCCTATGCTTCAGCCGTTGCAAACTCCGCGCTTCGCATCAAATCGGCCCTCGACCGCATAAGGCGTGTCGGCCTCGGCGCCACTGCCGCCGGCACCGGCATTAACACCCACCCCAGGTACAGGGACACCGTCACAAGGGAACTATCGAAGGCCTCCGGGGTGCGCATCATCAAGGCAGACGACCCCTTTGAGGCATTGAACAGCCTCGCGGACTTCAGTTCCTTCTCAGGCGAACTCAGGAACTTGAGCCTCGAGCTCATCCGCATATCAAATGACTTAAGACTCTTGAGCTCAGGCCCGAACACGGGTCTCGGAGAGATAAGATTACCAGCGGTCCAGCCCGGCTCATCCATCATGCCCGGCAAGGTCAACCCGGTTATGGCGGAGATGCTCGCCATGGTCTCGTTCCAGGCTATCGGCAATGATGCGACCGTCGCCATGGCCGTACAGGCGGGCCAGCTCGAATTGAACGTGATGGGGCCCGTCGTAGGCCACAACATACTCCAGTCGATCGAAATACTCGGGAACGCCATTTCCGCGTTTACGGACAAGTGTGTCACCGGCATAAAGGCGGATGCGAAAAGGTGCGCTCTCTTCTTCGATAAGTCTGCCGGGCTTGCGACCGTCCTTAACACCTTCATCGGATACGACAAGGCGGCCGCTGTCGCGAAGGAGGCCCTTCAGACCGGGAAGACGATAAAGGATATTGTGATCGGGAAAGGCATAATGACGGATAAGGAATGGGCCCGTCTCATGGCCCCTCCCCTCATAACGGGCCCGGCTGACCTCAAGAGATTCAGGAAGAGATAATGGACTGCGATATCTCTTCATCGCCGGAGCCGGGTCAAAGCTCACCGCTGGACAATAAAACCCGTTCCGTCCGGTCCCTTACTCCCACTCGCCTTCAAAGAGCGGCTTTACAGGATGCTTCTCCCTTTCCAGCTTAAGGTCTCTGAATATCTCGGCCGACGCCTCGGTCTCCGCCTCGGGCTTTAGTTCTATATCGGATTCCTCCCTCGCCCCCGCAAGGACGAGTTCCGCGCCCTCGTAGTCGAGTAGTTCCGTAGGCACTGCGTTCACGAAGCTCCTGCCCTCGAACCTCTTTTTTAGCCTCTGGGGGAACTCGGCCTTCTGCTCTTCGTCAAGCCCGCCACCTGCCTGAGCCGGATTTTCCGGGTTCTTTACCGTGATGATGTAACTGCCTTCCTCCTCTATGTCGAACTCGTCGTGTACCATGCCCGGCCTTTTCGGGAGTTCGAGCTTGTAGGCAAGGTGCGTGTGGTCGTCGTGTTTTACTATCTCGTATACGCCCTCACCGGCGGGACGGGCCGCCGGAAGACGCCTTAACCCCATCGTCTTCGTGCTGTAGACCTCGTCGTCGAGCTCGTCTTCGACGTCATCCGGGTTTCTGCCGACCCTTTTGACGAGACCCCAGTTCCTTTCGTGAGTCTCGGTATCGGGCAGTTCCTTCCGGCCTATGGTAATAAGCCTGTATAGGTCCTTGTACCTCGGGCTCAAGATCATGTAAAGCCTCTGGACGTCTTCCAACCCTTCCACGGCCCCGGTCCCGGCCTTTGGGCGGTACGCGAAGTATATGTCCCCCTTCTCGAGGACCTCGGTGCGTTTCTCATCATCCCTGACCATAAAAAACCTCCGTATTTTTGCCGTGATACCCTATATTCTAATTATGCGGCCCCTTGGGACGGTGTCAAGACACGACCGGGTCCTGTTATACTCAGAATGTGAAGGGAAAGGAGGCGGTTATGACATTAAGAGAGTTCATAGAGCCTTTGGCCGAGCGTTTGGGAGAGAGCGCCACTGTAAAGACCGTCTACGGCGAGCCCGTGGAGGCCGGAGGAAAGACCATAATACCCGTTGCGCGGGTCGCCTACGGTCTTGGAGGCGGCTCTGAAGTGAGGAAGGAAAAAGAGGATAACGAGGAAGAGGCCGGTGGCGGCGGGGGCATAAGGGTAAACCCCATCGGGGTGATCGAGGTAACGAATGAGAGGACGCGCTTCATACGCATCGGTCTCGGGCCGAAGATAGCGGCCGCAGTGCTCACGGGTGTCTTTGCCGGGTACTGGATAAGGAAAAGAAGGGAGGCTTAAATTTTGATAGGAGGGCACCCCCTGTCGCCCGGTTTTCATGTCGACAGGGGGTGCTGGATGAAGCCGTTAGTCGGGGGTGAAACGACTTACTTGCTTTCGAGCGGCATGCCAGAGGCCTGCCATTCGTTGAAGCCTCCGCGTAGAGCGCTCGCCTTCCTGAATCCGTTGTTCAAGAGGATGAGCGCCGCACCGGCGCTCGAGTGTTCCTCTGTTCAGGTGCAGTAGGCGACTGCTTCCTTTGCCTTGTCGAGCTCGCCTACCCTGGAAGCGAGCTCCTTTAATGGTATCCTTATCGCCCCGGGTAGCTTCTTATCGCTCGCCGCGTAATCAAAGGGGTTCCGGACGTCGAGTATGGTCAGGTCCTCGCCGGCGGCTATCTTCCCCTTTAACTCTTCCTTCGTTATCCTCGGCGCGTCCATGTCCGTCCTTTCTTTAAACGAGTTCTATCTCGTCTATCGTCGTTGTATCCGCGCCTTTTGCCATCATTTCCTCGAGGGCCCTGTCCGAATCACCAGGCTTGAGCTCAACGCCTTTTATGGCATCGAGGAGGACCGTCACCTTGAAGCCTTTCCTTATGCCGTCGAGCGCGGTCACTCTTACGCAGTAGTCCGTCGCGAGCCCGCCAAGATAGATATGCGTTATGCCTTTTTCATTGAGCACGGCCTCGAGCGTCTGGCCTTCAGCGTCGTGTCCGTCAAAACCCGAGTAGCTGTCCTCTTTGGGAGACTCTCCCTTTGTTATTATGACCGCATCGTCGGGGATCCTGAGCTCCGGATGAAATCGCGCGCCGTCCGTCCACTGCACGCAATGCGGCGGCCACGTGCCGCCGAACCCCTTGAAGTGGACCGTCTTCGCCGGGTGCCAGTCCCTTGTGAAAAAAGCCGGGACGCCGGCGGCCCTGAAAAAGTCCATGTACCTGTTGACTACAGGGACTGTTCTGTCGCCCTCAGGGACAGGCAGGCTCCCTCCCGGACAGAAATCGTTCTGCAGGTCGACTATGACGAGAGCGCTTCTGTTCCTCATGGACCTCCCCGATGTCCCTCATACCACCCCTGCCGTGCACTTGGCCCGCTCGCGCCGGTCAAACCGGCCTGCCGCCTTAAAAAAGGATAGCAGGTTTTCGTTTCGTGTCAAGGCAGGTGGGGGTTGAAAATGCGGCGGTTTTGGTTTATCCTTATCTATTCGGAACTTAAAAACGGAGGTTTTATACGATGTTAAGAACAAGGAGGGTATTTTACGCCGCCCTTTTCACGGTGCTTCTCGCGTTATTCGCACTGGAAGCGCATGCCGACGAAGTGATACAGCGGCACAGGCTCCCGAACGGGCTTACGGTAATAATAGAGGAGGCGCATTCGGCCCCTGTCGTATCCGTCCAGATGTGGGTAAGGGTCGGTAGCGCGGACGAGACCGACAAGGAGGCCGGCATCTCCCATGTCTTCGAGCACATGCTCTTCAAGGGGACCGAAAAGAAGAAGGTCGGCCAGATAGCCTCCATCATCGAGTCCGTCGGCGGCGACATAAACGCCTACACCTCCTTTGACAATACCGTCTATCACCTGACCGTGCCGAGCAGGCACTTCACTACCGGCCTCGACGTCATAGCCGACGCCATACGGAACTCGTCCTTCGACCCCGAGGAGCTAAAAAAAGAGCTCGAGGTCGTCCTTGAAGAGATAAGGATGAACGAAGACAGCCCCGGCAGGACCATGTACAAGTCGATCTTGAGGAACTCGTACACTACGCATCCGTACAGGAGGCCGGTAATAGGCTATGTGGAGACGGTAAGCTCATTCACGAGACCCCAGATATTGAGCTTCTTCAAACGCTGGTACGTCCCCAACAACATGACCCTTGTGATAGCCGGGGACGTCGACGGCGCGGCGACCCTCGCCGAGGTCAAAAAGGCCTTCAGGGGCTTCAAAAAGGCGGAGGACCCGCACAAAAAAAGGCCCGTCGAGCCCGCGCAGAAAGATATCAGGACCGAGATACTCACCCGCCCCATAAAGGACGGACACCTGGGGCTTGCCTTCCACATACCCGCGCTTAAAGACCCCGACATATACGCGCTCGACGTCGCGGAGGTGATACTCGGAGGCGGCGAGACATCGAGGCTGTACAAGAAACTCAAGTTGGAGAAGTCCCTCGTCCACGGGATATCATCGTACGGCATGTCCCTTAAAGACCCGGGGCTCTTCTTCGTGACGGCCGTCCTCGATCCGGGCAACATCGAGCCTGCGGTCTCGGAGACGATCTCAGAGCTTGAGAGGCTTAAAAATCAGGGCCCGGACCACGAGGAGATAGAGAGGACGAAGTTCAACATCGAGAGCGACTTCGTATACTCGCGGGAGACCATGGACGGCATAGCAGGCAAGCTCGGGTACTTCGAGACCAACCTCGGGGACGTGAACTACGAGAAGAAGTACATCGAGGGGATAAGGAAGGTCACTTCGGACGACATAAAACGCGTGCTCGCCAAGTACATCAACCCCGAGGCGATGACGGTCTCCACGCTCCTTCCGAAGGAAGCCCCTGTGCTTTCAAAGGAAGCGATCGCCGGGACGGTCACCGCGTCCTTGAAGACCGCCGCGGAGAAGACGGCTGTCGAAGAGGTCGATACAAAGACGACAAAGGTAAGGCTTGAAAACGGCATCACCCTCATCGTAAAAGAGGTCCACTCCAACCCGACGGTCGCCTTCTACGCTGCGTTCCCCGGCGGGTTGAGGTTCGAGACACGCGACAAGAACGGCATAGGGACCTTCACCGGGGCCATGCTCACAAGGGGCACTGCAAAAAGAACGAGGGAAGAGCTTGCCAAAGAGGTCGAGGAGATGGCCGGCGGGGTATCGGGCTTTTCCGGCTGGAACTCCACAGGCGCGTCCGGTAAATTCCTCTCTGCCTTTTTCGACAAGGGGCTCGGGATATTCGCCGACGTCCTCCTGAACCCGGTCTTCCCCGAGGACGAGATAGAAAGGCTCCGTAAGGACACGCTGGCCTCCATAAACAGGCAGGAGGACAACCTGCCCGGTTATACCTTCAAGCTCCTGTATAAGGAGATGTTCAAGGTCCATCCCTACGGCATGCCGACTATCGGGACAAAGGAGACGGTCGCCGGGTTCAAGCGCGATGACATGATCAGGCGCCACGAGGAGTTCATCGTCCCCGAGCGGATGATACTGACGATCGTCGGAGACGTGAAGACCGAATACGCGATAGAGAAGGTAAAGTCGGTCTTCAAGGACTTCAAGAGGACCGGCGCGGCGCTCACCCCGCCTCCGCTCGACTCTCCTCCCTCAGGCATAGTAAGGACCGGGGATGTGAAGGAAAAGGAGCAGACCCACATGGCCATAGCCTTCCCCGGCACGACTATCGGGAGCGAGGACAGCTATCCCTTGCGCGTCATGAGCGAGATATTGTCGAGCCAGGGCGGCAGGCTCTTTATCAATTTAAGGGACAGGCTGTCGCTCGCATACAGCGTAAGCGCGGTAGAGCGCGAGGCCGCTGACCCGGGGATATTCGGGGTCTACATAGCCTCCGCGCCCGATAAAAAGGACCAGGCCCTTGCCGCGCTCATGAAGGAGCTCGAAGAGATAAAGACGGACCCCGTTACCGGCGAAGAGCTTAACCGCGCCAAGAGGTCGCTCATAGGCTCATATGAAATAAGCCTTCAGGAGGTATCGAGCCAGGCCGGGGACATGACGAATAACGAGCTATACGGATTGGGCTATGAGTTCAGCAAGGAGTACCCTGGGAAGATCGAGGCCGTTACGGCCGAGGACGTATTGAGGATAGCGAGGAAGTACATAACGCTCGATTCTTACGTTATCTCGATAGTGGGGCCGAACGGCAACAAGCTTGAAGAAGGTCCGAAGCAGTAAAAAAAACACAGGCGGCCCGAAAGGGCCGCCTGTGCAAGATGCCGGCGGGACGAACGCCTTTTATTTTATCTCGTATAGCGAAAACCCGTTCGCGCTATAAAGCCTTGAAGCGTGTCCGTTAAAGAACGCCGCGACTCTTTCGAGGTCGTCCCCCTTGAAGTTGTCGTTCAAAAACTTTTCAAAGAGCTCGTCATTGAAAAAAAGATGGGTGATGCCTATGGCGCGTAGCTTTGCCCTGAAGGCATCCGCGTCATCTGATGAGAGTACCATCCCTTTCAATAGCTTCCCCATCCTGTCGCCGTAGAAGTGATCCCTCTCCCAGTAATAGCCCCTGTCGCCTGAAAAGAGCAGGAAGACCCTGGAGCCTTCGGGGATGTTCCTGTTGGCGTATGAGACTGCCTTATAATCCGGTAGCATCTTTTCCAGGTACGCCTCGCGCGTCTCATTCCCGAATATATAGGAGAGCGGTCTGTATTTCTCATAAAGCCCCTTTTCGTAATCGAGGCAAAAGCCTATCGCGGCGACCGCAAGCAGTATGGCGAGCCACTTCAAGCGCGTCTCATAAAGGTTCTTGAGCCCCAAGGCCGAGAATATCGCGAAGAGCGGGACGATCGGCAAGAGATACCTCGTAACGAGCTCGACCGAAAGTATCGCCATAGCCATGAAAAGTGCCGAGAAAAGGGCGAGGTACTTTAGGTCCGCCGTACGCCGCCTTATGAACGCGAGCGGCATGAGGACGAGGAAGAGCGGGTTCAATACCCCGTCGAACCTCTCAATCGAATTATCAGCGCCCTCGATGAATATCCTCACAGGGATAAGGACGATATCGAGCGGGCTTTCATTATAGAGGACCATCCTCTTGGCGATCGGCGCGAGCTCAGTCGTCACATGCACACCCTCGCCCTTTCCAACGGCTAATGCCGCGCTCTCGTAGAGCGGATAAAGCGGCGACCCTGTCCAGAGATAATTCCGGAGAAGCCACGGCGAGAGCACAACGATTGCGATAGCGGCATAGGCGGCGGTGTTTACGAGCGCGAGCGCGTACCTCTTTTTATTGAGGCCCGTGACGAATACAAAACCCGATACGAGTGCGAACGAAAGGATGGTATTGTACTTCGCCGACATGGCGAGGCCTGAGGATATGGCCGATAAGGCGAGCCATTTGAAGCTCTCGTTGTCCTTCCACCTGAGAGCCGCGACGATTGCGAGAGTAGAATAAAACGCCGCGCCATTATCGATGTACGCCGTCCTTGAAAGGTTCGCCACAAGGGGTGTCGAAAGGTAAAGGAGCATCCCGACAAGGCCCGTAGCCTTCCCCGCGCTCCGCGCAAGATAAAAGTATATGACGAGGCCTGTAGCAACGGCGAACCCCAGATGTATGAGCTTTGGCGCTATGTCGCTACCCAATCCCAGAGAGACCATATACAAAAGATCGATATTCTGCGGCAGATAGGAATACCCCATGAAGGGGATCTCATATATCGCGCCGCGCTCGAGATAGAGCTTTGGGATGGCGAGGTGAGAGATGAGCTCGTCGCGGACAACAGGCGGGATGAGTGCGAGCGGGATCATCAGGATAACCGCAACGATAACGCCCGCGGCAAGTAGCCTCTCGCATAGGGTCCACGCAGGCCCATTCGTCCTTTCGCCCATCCGGAGAGAGAACGCAAAGAACGCGGCTGATATGATCATCGGGAGGATAAGGAACGGCGCGGAAAGTAGCCCGGCGTGCCCGAAGGCGAATACGACAAGGCTCATGAGGCCGAGCGCGAGACCCAGCCTGTATATGTCTTCGAGACAGATCAAAACAGCTTCCAGGCTCCTTTACTGCATCCAGAGATACATGAAGCTCACGCCGAGCCTGCCCGTAAACGAGCCCGCGTCGATATTGACGAGGTTTACGGTCATCGGCAGGTCTTCAAGGTGTGAGTAGATGTTGTTCCTGTATGAGCGCGGGTGAGCGTAGGTGACTACGCGCGCCTCCTTCACATCTGCCTTCGACTTGGCCGCCTCGATTGCGTCGTCGAGGTAGCCTATCTCGTCGATGAGCTTCAAGTCGAGCGCCTGCCGGGCGGTAAAGACCCTGCCGTCGGCTATAGTCTTAAGCTCATCGCGCGTGAACGAGCCCTTTCTGCCGTCCATCACGACATCGAGGAACCTCTCGTAGAGGTCGTCTATTATGGATTGGAGTACGGCCTTCTCGTCAGGGGTCATGGGGCGGAGCGGCGAGCCTATGTCTTTCTTGTCCCCGGACTTTATCGTCTGGTTGGCGATGCCTATTTTTTCAAGGAGACCGGAGGCGTTTACGCTGAAGGCGACGACACCGATGGAGCCGGTGACGGTTGTCGGGTGGGCTATTATCCTGTCGGAGGCCGCCGCTATGTAGTACCCGCCCGAGGCGGCGACATCCATGAGCTCGGCTATTACAGGGACCTTCTTCCTGTCCTTGAACTTCTTTATCTCGTGCGCGATTATGTCGGAGGTCGTCACTGCCCCGCCAGGGGAGTCAATGCGGAGCACCACTGCCTTTACATCGTCGTCCTCGGAGGCCTTGTCGAGCTCCTCTTTTATGCGGGCGGTCATGTTCTGTTTGGAGGAGAAGAGGCCGTCCTTTTTATCGCTGTCGGTTATTACGCCGGAAATGTCGATGAGGAGGATTTTGGAAGCGCCCTCGCCTCCGATGACCTTTTCAGTAAGTGGTTCGGCGGTAGGCAGCGTTATCATCACGCAACCACCCAGGAAAATCGAGAGGATGAGGAGCAGTCTCAAGGCCTTCTTCATGGCAGGTTCTAAGCCTCCTTTATAATCCGCCTTATCCTCGCCTGCGTCTCATCGACCGTCTCAACACCCGTGTTCAATATATGGCACGAGGCCGCGTCAAACAGGGATGAGAAAAACGCCCGCTGGGACTCATTTCTTCTCACCAGCAGATACGGGTTATAGAACGGCTCGTATTTATAAGAGCCTATATCAGCCCCGGCCCCTGCGAGCACCTGAATCTTCCCTTCTTCGAGTACGGCTATTGCCTCATCGGTTGAAAGCCTCTCCTCTGCCGGGGAGGCGGAATCCCTCCGTAACAGTATAACAGACTTTACGACCGCCCTCTCGACGAACTTGTCCCTCCCGCCTATCCACTCCGGGTCGAGTATCGCCCTCGAGTTCGCGAACGCCCCGAAGTCGTCGTCCGCTACATTCTCGCACTTGCAACGGTCAAGGAGGAGCTTGAGACCCGGGAAGCTCTTTACCATGTCCGTGCGGATATAGAACTTCCTCTCGGAGATGTCCGCCATTGCGAGCCCCTTCTTGTACTGTAGGAAGACCCAGTCGTCGGAGTGTATCTTCCCGTCCGGCATCTGCATGAGCCCCCATGTGTGCGTCGATTTCCCCGTTCCCGTCGGCGCTATTATGACGACACCCTTGCCGTTAAGCACCGCGCACGAGCCGTGTATGGAATGGATGCCGTGCTGTGTCTCGAGTATGTCTGCGGCCATGCCGAGCGCCCACGACTTGCACTGGCCGTAGTATTCGGTGTTCACGAATATAGCCGTGCGGGTCTCGTGGTTGTAATAGGCGTGGGGCTCCATGCCTTCGACGCCTGTGACCGCGTAGATGGCCCCGTGCGGCAGAACGTTCTGCGTCCTCGGGCCCGGGAACCAGTTCTCCACCCAGAAGTCGTAGAGGTGGGCGGAATTCGTATATAAGCGGATGACGATGCCGTGGATATTGGCGTTCCAGTGGTAGGTCTCGAAGCCTTCGGAGAGCTTTCCCTCAGCAAGAGTTACGAGAGAGTCCCTCTCCTCGATGGAGATGTCCTTGTGTGAATCGACGCGGCCCTTTACGGCCGTCATGTAGTTAGAGAGCATTAAGACCCCTGATGATCTCATACTGCCGCGTTACGGATTTGCCCGTCCGGCCAGGACCTGCTCGGCGCAGGGCCGGAGCACAAAATTGGCCAAAACGGCATTTTCTAACCTCAGAAGATGGTTACGGATTTGCCCGTCCGGCGAGGACTCAACTCATCTTCCCCATCTTGGTAAGAAAGTCGCCCACGGCCACCCTTACCATCGCGCTAAGAGTCCACCTCTGGCCGAGCTTGCCTTTGTACTCCTCGGCGAGCCCCTTGAGTTTGTCTATCTGCTCGTCTTCGAGCGAGATGGAGATCTTCTTAAGCTTCTCTTCGTGTCCGTGGTCGTCCATGTGGTATCCCCTTTTAAGGAACGAGTTTCCTGTTCCTGACCTTTGTCTTGCCCTTTTCCCTCACCTTTTCCGAAGAGGACTTTATGAGCTTCTTCTTCCATTCCATGTGCCTGTTTATGATGCGCAAGACCTCTTTGGGGTCGTCTGTGACATCGATCAAGTTCAAGTCCTCGGGGGTTATGGTCTTGTACTTTATCATCGTCTTTTTCATGAAATCCAGAAGCGGGGCCCAGTACTCCCTTCCGAAGAGTATGAGCGGGAAAGGGTATATCTTGTGGGTCTGGATGAGCGTCAACGCCTCGAAGAACTCGTCCAGCGTGCCGAAGCCTCCTGGCATGCAGACATACCCGATCGCGTACTTGACGAACATGACCTTTCTGGCGAAGAAGTACTTGAAGTGGAGCGCCTTTGACTGGTACCTGTTCGGCTTCTGCTCCTTGGGGAGCGTGATGTTAAGGCCGATGGAGGCGCCGCCGTTCCTGCATGCGCCCTTGTTCGCCGCCTCCATGATGCCGGGGCCGCCGCCGGTTATGACGGCGTAGCCGTTCTTGGTGAGGAGGGTGGCTATCTCCTCGGTCTTCTTGTAATACTTGTTGTTCTGGTTGATACGCGCCGAGCCGAATATAGACACCGCAGGGCCGACATCCGAGAGCTCGTCAAAGCCCTCTATGAATTCGCTCATGATCCTGAAAAGCCGCCAGGTCTCCTTGCCTTTGAGGTCCTCTACCATACTCGGCGCTACTCCCATTCTATAGTTGATGGTGGTTTAGAGCTTATGTCGTATACTACGCGGTTTACGCCTCTGACCTCGTTTATGACGCGCCTTGAGATGCTTTCCATGACCTCGTAGGGGAGCTTCACCCAGTCGGCGGTCATGCCGTCGACGCTCTCGACCGCGCGTAAAGCCACCGTGTTCTCGTACGTCCTCTCATCCCCCATGACGCCGACGGTCCTGATGGGCAGGAGCACCGCGAAAGACTGCCACATCTTTTTATACAACCCGGCTGACTTTATCTCCTCAAGGACGATCGCGTCGGCCTCTCTCAATATATCGCATCTTTTTTTCGTTACTTCACCGATTATCCTTATGGCGAGCCCTGGGCCGGGGAACGGCTGGCGGTCGATTATCTCGTCCGGCATCCCCATCTCGCGGCCAAGCGACCTCACCTCGTCCTTGAAGAGCTCTCGTAAGGGTTCCACGAGCTTGAGCTTCATCTTCTTAAGGAGCCCGCCGACGTTGTGGTGGCTTTTGATAGTCGCCGACGGGCCCTTGAAGGATACGCTCTCGATGACGTCCGGGTAGAGCGTGCCCTGGGCGAGGAACTTTACATTTTTTATTTTCCTGGCCTCCGCCTCAAATACCCTGACGAACTCGCCGCCGATTATCTTCCTCTTCCGCTCGGGGTCCTCGACACCCTTGAGCTTCTTGAGGAATCTGGCCGAGGCGTTGACGCGGCGTATGTTCATGTGAAAGCTCTTTTTTAAAGTAGCCTCGACCTTGTCGGCCTCACCTTTTCTAAGGACACCGTTGTCGACGAATATGCATGTTAGATTTGCGCCTATCGCCTTGTGGACAAGGAGCGCGGCCACGGCGGAGTCCACCCCGCCGCTTATGCCGCAGACGACCCGGTCGTCTCCTGCCTTTGCCCTTATTTCCGCAATGGAAGTCTCTATGAACGACTTCATGGTCCACGCGGGCTTAAGCGCGCACACCTGAAAGAGGAAGTTCTTGAGTATCCTATCCCCCTTCGGGGTGTGTACGACCTCGGGGTGGAACTGTACGCCGTAGATCTTTCGCGCCGCGTCCCTCATCGCGCATATGTCGGAGTTCGCCGACCGCGCGATGGTCTTGAAACCCGGAGGCAGGGCCTCGACCCTGTCGCCGTGGCTCATCCAGACCTTTGTAGAGCCGAGCCCAAGGCCGGTAAATAAGTCTCCGGCGTTCTCTATGACAAGGTCGGCCCCGCCGTACTCCCTTTTTGACGACCTCTCGACCTTGCCGCCCAAAAGCTTCGCGGTCAACTGCATGCCGTAGCAGATGCCGAGCACAGGCACGCCGAGGTCGAAAATCTCTTTCCCTATCATCGGCGCGCCCTTGTCGTAGACAGAGGACGGGCCTCCCGAGAGTATGATGCCCTTGGGGTCGAACGCCCTTACGGACGCGAGCCCCGAATTAAACGGGTGTATCTCGCAGTAGACCTTCGCCTCCCTGATGCGTCTGGCGATGAGCTGGGTGTACTGAGAGCCGAAGTCGAGTATAAGTATCTTTTCAGAGTGTATGTCCATGTCGATTACAGGCTGGAGTCTTCCTCAGCCGTTATACCTCCTGCTTGTAGTTCGGGGCCTCTTTGGTTATCGTGACATCGTGGACATGGCTCTCCCGGAGGCCCGACGATGTTATCTTTACGAACCGCGCCTTCTCGTGGAGCTCAGGTATCGTCTTCGAGCCGCAGTAGCCCATCCCGGCCCTGAGGCCGCCGATGAGCTGGAAGATGGTCGAGGCGATAGGGCCCTTGTGCGGGACCCTGCCCTCTATGCCTTCGGGGACGAGCTTCAAATCGCTCTCCACGTCCTCCTGGAAGTACCTGTCTTTCGACCCCTTCTTCATCGCCTCGATCGACCCCATGCCCCTGTAGACCTTGAATGTACGGCCCTGATAGAGGACCGTCTCTCCGGGGGATTCGTCCGTCCCGGCAAACAAGCCGCCTATCATGATGGAGTCCGCCCCTGCCGCGAGCGCCTTTGTGATGTCGCCGGAATACTTTATGCCGCCGTCCGATATGACCGGGATGTTTTTTTTGCGGGCGACTGCCACGCAATCGCTAACCGCCGTTATCTGCGGCACGCCTATGCCGGTCACTATCCTCGTCGTGCAGATGGAGCCCGGACCGACGCCGACCTTTATGGCGTCGACACCTGCCTTAATGAGCGCCTCGGCGGCCTGAGCGGTCGCGATGTTGCCGGCAATGAGCTGGCAGTTGAAGCTCTTTTTCGTGGACCTTACCGCCTCGATGACCCCGTTGCTGTGGCCGTGGGCGGTGTCTACGATGATGCAGTCGGCCCCGGCCTTCAATAGCGCCTCGATACGGGCCTCCCTGTCGAAGGATACGCCGACGGCCGCGCCGACGCGGAGCCTGCCGAGATCGTCCTTGCAGGAGTTCGGGTACTTCTCCCTCTTCTCGATGTCGGTAACGGTGATGAGGCCTTTAAGCCGCATCTTCTTATCGACCACCGGGAGCTTCTCTATCCTGTGCTTGTGGAGCATCTCCTTCGCCTTCTCGATCGACGTCCCGTAAGGCGCGGTTATGACCTTCGTCGTCATGATGTCGGATATCTTCCGGTTCGGGTTGGTCTCGAACCTCAAGTCCCTGTTCGTGAGTATGCCGACGAGGATGCCGTCCTTTACTATCGGAAAGCCCGATATCTGCTCTTTTTTCATTATATCGAGCGCGTCCTCGACCTTCTGCTCCGGGGTGAGCGTCATGGGCTTCGATATGATGACCGACTCGTACTTCTTTACCTTGTCGACCATCGCGGCCTGCTCGTCGATAGTAAGGTTCTTGTGTATGATGCCTATGCCCCCGGCCTGGGCTATGGCTATCGCCATCCTGGACTCGGTCACGGTGTCCATCGCCGCGCTCATGAGCGGGATGTTGAGCCTTATTTCGTTCGTCAGCCTCGTGGAGACGTCGACGTCCCTCGGAAGCACCTTCGAGAACAACGGCTCGAGGAGCACGTCGTCGAAGGTCAGAGCGTTCTTTACCTTGAGATGATCCATATATTATGCCTCCCGTTTAAGACGGTCTTATGATCTCGTTCAGTATGATGCCTTCGAGCAGACCCGCGTCGCTGACAATAAGCGAAGGGAAGGCGAAGGCCTCCATCGTCAAGAGCGTGATGGCGCTACCCGGGATGATCAGGTCTTCCCTGCCCTTCTCCAACGACAAGACCTTCTCGCGCTCCCTGATGCTCATTGAAAGAAGCCCCTTGTACATCCGGACGATACTGTCCTTCTTAAGGACATAATTGTTTATGCGGCTTCTATCATAGGCCGCGAGGTCCTGGTCCAATGCCGCAAGTGTGGTGATGGTCCCGGCCGTGCCTACGAATATTGCGCCGTCCTTGCCTGAGTATCTTTCCAGATCGACCCCGGCCCTGGATGCGCGGCTTTTGAGCGCCGCGATCACCGACCTTATCTCATCTTCGAGCGCCGTTATCTCAGTTGTATCGGGCGGGTCGCTTTTAAGGTGCCTCTCTGTCAGGTGGACGACGCCCATTTCCATCGACCACTCGCCAGTGACCCCGTTTTTATCGGTGAATATGAACTCCGTCGAGCCCCCGCCTATGTCGATGACGAGCTTCCTCGGGGACTCATCCTTTAAGACGGAAAGGACGCCGAGTAAGGAGAGCCGCGCCTCCTCGTCGCCTGTTATGACCGTTATTTCGATGCCGGTCTTATCTAAAACCTCTCGTCTGAACTCCGCGCTGTTTTTCGCGCGCCTTACGACACTTGTGGCGAAGGCGAGGACTTTCGTGACCCCGTTAGAGTCTATCTCGCGCCTGAAATCCTCGAGCACCGTTACGGTGCGCTTGGCCGCCTCATCTGATATACCGCTCTCCTCCGTGTAACCGCCCCCGAGCCTCGTTATCGCCCTCTTGTACAAGACGGGCTTAAGCCCCTTGCCATCTGGTTCCGCTATGAGGAGCCGGAGCGTATTGGTGCCGATATCGATGGAGGCGTATCTCATTTCTATTGGAGGGGCTTACTCCCTTTCCGTCGCGATAGAGAGCCTCTCGGCCCCTGCGAGCTTCGCGGTGTCGAGTATCCTTACTATAAGGCTGTGGCGGGCGTCCCCGTCTGCCTTTACTACTACTGTCCTGTCCCCGCCTGCATCGAACCCCCTCTTGAATTCTCCCGGGAGGTCGGGTAGCGCCACAGCCCTGCCGTTCAGGTTTATAACGCCGTCCGCGCTCACCGCGACTATCATCCCCTTGCCCGGCTCGGCGTCGGATGTGACGGCCCGGGGTAGCTTGATCTTGAACGACTCGGTCATGATGAGCGGGGTCGTGACCATGAATATGACGAGGAGGACGAGCATCACATCCGTCAGAGGAGTGATGTTTATCTCGGCCATCATCCGCTCGCTATGGTTATTTATCTTCCAGGCCATCCGAAAGAAAAGCCTCCGTGAATTCCGATGCGGTCGATTCGAGCTCGAGCGAGTACTTCGCGACGGTCCTTACGAAGTAGTTGTACGCCGCGACCGCCGGTATGGCGACAAAGAGGCCCGCGGCCGTTGCCACGAGCGCCTCTGCTATGCCGTCGGCGACCGCCGAGGGGCTCGCCCCCTGAGTGAGAGCCATGTCGCTGAACGCCCTGATTATCCCTAAGACCGTGCCGAAGAGCCCTATGAACGGGGCAGTGGAACCGATGGTCCCGAGCACGCCGAGGAATTTTTCCAGCCTTTGAACCTCACGCCTACCGGCGAGCTCCATCGCGCCTTCTATGACATCCTTCTTCTTGCCGCGCTTCTCGTAACCCGCGAGAAAGACCCTGCAGAGGGGTGAATCCACCCCGCCCGAGTAACCGGCCACGGCAGGGAGCCCGCTCTGGAGCGTCTTTTTAAGCGGCTCGAAGTGGTCGCGAACTCCCTTTCTGAACCTTGTAAAGGCCCGCGCCCTCTCGAGCATCAAGGCGATGGAGACGATCGAGAGGAGCCCAAGTACGATGACGGTCGCGCCGCCCTTTGAAATGAGCCCTATGAAAGAAAGCCCTCCGAACACCTATGCTCCCCTGTAGTCGAGGTAGTTCCTCGAATACTCTATATAGTTCTTGGCAGATTTGAGGATACGCGCGACCTCGTCGTCCGTCAGCTCCCTTTTTACCTTGCCGGGAACGCCAAGGACGAGCGACCTCGGCGGGACCTTCATGCCTTCGGTCACGAGTGCGCCCGCGCCGATGATGCAATCCTCGCCCACCTCCGCGTTGTCGAGTATTATCGAGCCCATGCCTATGAGGCACCTGTCCTTTACGGTACAGCCGTGGAGGATGACATTGTGGCCGATCGTGATGTCGTTGCCGATTATGAGAGGGTAGGTGTCTTTAGTGACATGGAGGGTGCAATTGTCCTGGACATTCGTCCTCTTGCCTATGCGGATGTAGTGGACGTCGCCTCTGACGACCGCGTTAAACCAGATGCTCGAGTGCTCGCCTATCTCGACGTCGCCTATGATGGAGGCGTTATCGACTATGAAGGCGGTCTCGTGGATGCGGGGGCTTATCCCCTTGTAAGGCATTATCATCGGACCCTACCTCCCCTGAAAATGCATTATGTTCAGCGGCCCTTAAGTCTTATGCCGCGCTACATGGATTGAAACCATTTATTCTATAACTTTTCTCAATTGAATTAAAGCTATTTCTGGGGCAACGCGCCCTTCCATACGACCTTGAGCACCCGAATCGTACGAGGGGTTATTTTCAAGAGTCCCGACCTCTTTACGCCAGGGACCCAGACTATATCTTCACCATTCAAGAGTAACGGGATAGACCTCCGGGCCTCCCTCGGGACCTTTGCGTCGATGAATATGTCTTTTACCTTCTTATGCCCCTTCATGCCGAAAGGGACCATCCTGTCGCCGTCGTCGAAGGGCCTCAAAATAAATACGTCCCCTGCCCCGTCGAAGTCGAGATAAACGGTATCCTCCCCGGTAAAGAGGGTCTTGGGCTTACGGGTCAGCACCTCTGCCTCGAACGTACCGATGCCTGGAACGACGGTCCTCCCCGGTACTTTGAGCCTCTTCTCAAAAGCCTTGGTTTTAGCGGGCTTACCCCTGGAGATCATCAGCCTGTCGTACTCGCGCCTTAATACCACGCCTCCCGGGAGCCTTATCGAGGCAGACGGAGACCTGCCTTCGGCTATCCCGTGGAAGGCCTCGACATGGGCGGATGAAAGGACGGAGGCGGATGCGGGGTCGAACCGGTCCAGTGCCTTAAGAAAGACGCGCGCGGATACGGCCCTGTGGAAAGAGACGGTCCTTAGCCTGTCGAGGGCGATCGCGCTCTTGCCTCGCTCTACGACAACCTCCTTAAGCGCCTCTTCCGCCGCCTTGTCGATAAACGCATTGTCAACGCCAAGGACCGAAGCGGTCCTCGCGAGCGTCTCCTTTACGGAGCTGTTGTAGTTGTTTTCGAGGAAAGGGATGAGCGAGAGCCTGATGCTGTTCCTCCGGTACTTGGCAGTCTTGTTCGTCGAGTCGGTTACAAATTCGATGCCCTCATCCTCCGCGTATCTTTCTATCTCCTCCCGCTTTACCTCGATTAGCGGCCTTATAAAAGGCGGGCGGACTGGCGGGATACCTGATAAGCCGCTCAGGGACGAGCCCTTAATGAGCCTTAAAAGGACGGTCTCTGCCTGGTCGTCGAGCGTGTGGCCGAGGGCGATCCTTTTCGCCCCGGCCTTTTTCGCCGCCTCCTCGAGGAAGGCGTATCTCACCTCTCGCGCGGCCTCCTGCGTGGACCTGCCCTTGATTGCGAGAGAGCCCTTCCGAAGCGTCTTTCCGAAGAACCTTAAGCCCAGCCTTGTTGCCTCCTTTTTGACGAACTCGAGGTCGCGCCTCGACTCCGCCCCCCTCATATTGTGGTTAAGGTGGCAGACGGAGAGCGTAAGACCAAGCTCTTCCTTGACGGACGAAAGCAAGCGGAGCATAACGATGGAATCCGCCCCGCCTGATACGGCCGCGAGGACGCAGTCCCCCTTCCGGAGCATCCCGAGTCTTTTTATCGTGTTTCTAAAGGTCTTTTCTATCATTGTATGGGGCTGAAACGCGAAAAGGCCTTTAATTAAAAAAGGCCTGAGTCAATGGATTACATTATACTTTATTATGCGGGGGGATTACAAGGGAGCCGGGGGATGCTATTTTTCGGTGGTCTTCTCTCCGCGGAGCAACCTTCTCTGCTTGGCGAAGATATACCTTATTATCTTGTCGCGCGTCGTCTCGTCCATGTCCACGTACTTGACCGCTATCTCGAACTTGCCGTCGTCCGTCGGGATCGAGCGGACGACCTCGCACTTTATCTTTATTACGTGCGCGTGCGTGGGGAGGAACGTCTTCAAAAAGAGCATGTCTCCCGCGTTGAAGCGCTCGAAACTGTAGAACCGCAAGCCACCGCCGCTGATATTGACGTCCCGGGCCTCGGGGATGTTGAAGCCGTTCTTGCCGGCCATGTGATTAAGGAGGATATTGAGCTTCTGATTGATGTCGAAGAGGAGCTCGTAGAGCCTGGGGTTCTCCTCCGGCCTGGGCTCTATGTCGTCGAAGAGGAGCTCCCAGCCGGACTGTATATCCGCCGGGGCTTCCCCGGATAGGAGCTCGTAATAGACCGGGATGTTGTCGTTGGCCCTTACATACTCCCTCTGCCCCTTTTCAGGGGATAACCCGCCCTGAAAGTCGGTCATACGGCCTCCTGCAGTATTCCGGAACGGAGGAACGCGTCTACCACCTCCGGGTCGAACTGGGTGCCGGAGCACCTGACTATCTCGTCCCTGGCCACGTCGAAGGGCAACGCCTTCCTGTACGGCCTCGTGGAGGTCATGGCGTCAAAGGTGTCGGCGACGCTGAATATGCGCGCAACGACCGGGATGTCTCCGCCGGAGAGCCCCTTGGGGTATCCTCCGCCGTCCCACCTCTCGTGGTGGTAAAGGACGACGGCCTTCTCGAGCGAAAGGAGGTTAAGGGGTTTCAGTATCTCCTCTCCCTTGACCACATGGGACTTCATTATCTCTCTTTCGTCAACCGAGAATTGCCCCTGCTTCAAAAGTATATCGTCCCGGACGGCTATCTTTCCTATGTCGTGCAGCGGCCCGGCGAAGCTTATGCTGTCGACTATGTCCTGCCTGCACTCGAGGGCCTTCGCTATCTGCACCGCGTACCTTGTCACCCTGTTCGAGTGGTCCTTGGTGTAGGTGTCGCGCGCGTCCAGCGCGTTTATGAGCGAGTTCAACGCGGCTATGATCGATGAGAATATGTTCTCGGATAACGCTATGTTCTCAAGCTTCAAGGACGCCTTCGCGGTAAGGTTCAGGAGGAGCGTCAGCGAGTCGTTCGTAAAGCCGACCCCGCTCTCCATCCCGGCGAGCCCGAGTATCACTACGACCTCCCTGTTTATCATCAGGGGGGCGAGCAGCAGAGACGGCCTTTTGCCGGGGCCCAGTGGGCCCGCCACCAGGGGCGAGAGGTCGCGCCCTTCCACGAGGAAATGCGAGTAGCACCTGTTTTTCAATACACCCTTGAAGGGCTCGTCAGACGATGAAAAACCGGTCCCCACGATGTCGCCGTCGTACCCGGACGCCGCGCGCACCACAAGGGCCGCGCCGTCCCTCTCCACGACCATCATGAACGCCTTCCCGGCGTCGGTTATTATCTGGGCGATGTCCATGGTCTTTCTGAAGATGTCTTCCTTCTCGCTCACTTCGTCCAGCGTCTCGCTTATGGTGTGGAGGATCGAGAGCTCCTTTATCTTGTCCTCGAGCCTGCGTCTGGCGAGCTCCGGGAGCTGTACCATGGTCCTGCTGGCGCTGGCGGGCCTGGGCTCCTGCGGCGTCCTTACCACCCTGGCTTCGGCTACGGCCTTCCTGACGATTATCTCGAGTTCCTCGGTCTTGAATGGTTTAGCGAGGAAATCGACGGCCCCTATCTTCATCGCCTCGACGGCGAGGTCGATGGAGGGGTATCCCGTCACCATGACGACCGGCACGTCCGGCGCCGACTCCCTGGCCATCAAAAGGAAGTTCATGCCGCTCAAGCCCGGCATGTTTATGTCGGCGAGTATGCAGTCGTAGTGTCCGCCCCGGAGGGCCGAGAGCGCGACTTCGGCGTTCGAGAAGGCGTCTACCTTCCAACCCTTGCGCTCGAGGATCTCGCTCACCGCCTCCCGGACCGAGTCGTCGTCGTCGATGAACATTATCCTGAACTGATCGGCTATCGCTACAGCTGTCCGCAATTCCATTGTTTTCACGAATGCGTCCCCGCTCAATTCGGCTTAAGGGCCGGTTTGGTCCTTATGAAGCGGTCAGCCTCCTTCAAGTACTCCTGTTGCTTCTGGGGGGGAAGGGCCTCCCTGGAAACTACCGGTAACGCATCGGACGGCTCGTCCTCTGCGCTCGCCCCGCTCTGCTGGGCAAGCGCGCTTTTCAAGACCGATATCTCGCCGTAAGCGGTACGGAGCTCGTCCAGGAGCCCCTTGTTCTGGAGCATGAGACGGAGCCTCTCGCACGCGTTCTTTATGACTATCATCAGCTCGTCGAGCCTGAAGGGTTTGGCGATGTAATCGTACGCGCCGGCCTCTATCGCCTTCACCGCCGTCTCAATGGTCGCGTAACCCGTGATGATGATGACGAGTATCTCCCTGTCGAGCTCCTTGATCCTTTTCAGGAGCGCGAGCCCGTCCATCCCCGGCATCATGAGGTCGGTGATGACGATGTCGTACCTCTCCATGCGGAGCTTCCTCAAGGCCTCATCCCCGTCCTTTGCGACGGAGACGGTATAGCCCCAGTTCTTGACCGCCTCGGTCAGGAGCTCCCTGAGATCGACGTCGTCGTCGGTTATGAGTATCTTGAAGTTGTCTGCCACTTTTCGACCCGTTTTGATAAAGCGTTAACCGCCGTAATTGAAAATATACAATTGCGGCGTGCCTGCTGTCAACACGCGTTTTTCAGGGCTTTTTCGCGCCGTTCTGATCGGAGATGCGCGCCATGAGCTGGCCCATGATATGCTTCTTTTTGCCTTCCTCCGAGATGACCACAGAATCCCCCTCGGAGGGCTTTGCGTCCTCGTGGTGAGCCCTCGCGTTCTTGTTCGAGTACCTGTCCGAGAGCGCCAGGTTCTGTCCCGGGAGCGTGTCTATCTTGAACATGTCGGCCCCTCCCCAAATGTATTTACGGTCACTTCTTATATCGGCGGGCAAGGGCGTTTGCTTTAGTTTTTTTTCAGGATTTTTTATGTATTCGGAGGGGATGTTTCCTCGGACGGCAGACAGCTAAAAAATGGTCTGAATAAAATAACCTAACCTATTGTATTACAACCAATAAATGAACCAGCACTAACGGGCTGACGCGCCGTAGGCCTTCACTACCTTTGCGCCTTTTTTGATCCTGCCGAGCTTCCCGGCGATCTCCTCCATCGAAGACTCCATGCACAGGGAAAGTACCCTGTCGTTCTCGAGTATCCTTACTATGAGCGAGCGGGCCTCCCCGCACTTGAGGTACTGGGATTCGAGCGAAGAGAGCTCGGCAAAGAGCGCCTCCCTCTCTTTCTGCTTCAAGAGAAGCTCATCGAACCTCTTCTCCTCGAAGAGCCTCCTTTGCAGGACGGCCGTCTCGAGCACCGCCTCGAGTATCTCCAGGTGCCTTTTAGACCCCACAGCTCACCCCCGCCCCTTCGCGCCTCGGCTCCGCGGAGGCCTTCTCCTGGCCGGCTATGGCCTCCCATCCGGCCTTGAGCTCTCCCATCACCCTGTTGACGGCCTCTATCGCTCTTCCGTCGTTCGTCATGTTGGCGTTCGTGAGATGGGACTGCGCGAAGTCATAAAGCCTCGCGAGGTTTCTCGCTATCTCGCCGCCCTCCTCCATGTTAAGCGAGTTGGCGAGCTCGCTTATTATGGCGAGCGACTTGTTCAAGTACAGCGTCCTCGACGCTATGTCCTTGTCCGCTATGGCCTTCTGGGCGCACCTGTTGAAGCGCAGGACGCCGTCGTACATCATGATTATTATGCGGACCTTGTCCGCGGTCATTACCTGTATGTTCTGGTACTGCGCGACCCTGTTCATGGGATCTCCTATAGATTCGAAAGGAAGTTGGACTGGGACTTAAGGCTCGCGAGCATCGCTTCAAGGCCCATGAACTGCGAACGGAGCTGTTCCTCGTAGAGGGACAGCGAGTACTCCTTGTTCCTTATGTTTTCCTCTATTTTTTTAATATTGTCCTGAAGGCCGTCCTGCCTGCCCTTTATCCTGCCGTCGACGGTGTCGGTTATGGATGAGGTCGAATTGTACATGAGCGCGCCGAAGCCGTCGATGGCCGCGTCCTCGAACATGGCCACGACGTCGTCGAAGCTCGTCGAGAGAGCGGTCTTGAGCTTGGAGGAGTCGAGCGAGAAAACGCCTTCGGTATTGCTCGTTATCCCGATATGGAGGAGCCTGTTCATGGTGTCGGGCAGGCCCGTGACTGCCCCGGTCATGACCTTCCGGAGGTCGTCCCAGACGGATCTGGCCACGGTATCGCCGAAGAACACGCCCGCGGTCTTGGTCTCGCTGTCGTAACGGTTGTTGGCCTTTATATACGAGATGATGGAATTGTATTTTTCGACGAAGTCCGTGACCTTTTCGGTTATCTTGTCCGAGTCCCTCTCGACCGAGAGCGTGACCGTCTTCGTCGGGTCCCCGCTTTTAAGGTCGAAGGTCACGCCGGTGATCACGTCGGATACGGTGTTCGACGCCCTCGTGAAAGTCATGGTGTCGACGGTAAAGGAGGCGTCCTGGGCCGCCTGGAGAGTTGTGTTGAAGGCGACGGTCGTGTCGTTCTGGGTGACGGTTATGCCGTTTGAGGCGCCGGTCGTATTGCTCGTGAGTATCAGCCTGTACGGGGTGGCGGAGCCGTCGTTGACGATCGAGGCCGTTACGCCCGCGCCGAGCGCGTTTATCGAATCCCTGAGACCTGAGAGGGTCGTCGTGCCGTCGACGGCTATCGACTGCTCGGCCCCGGCTCCGACCGTAAATTTGAAAAAACCGGCCCCGCCGGCGATGGTCGAGGTGTCCAAGGCGTAGCCGTCGGCCGCTATCTTATGGGCCTTGGCTATATTGGTGACTACAATCGAATAGCTTCCCTTGGCGGCGGTGGAGGACGCAGAGGCGCCCAGTACCGTCTCGTCGGTAACCGAGGTCTTGAATACGTTGAATGAGGACGAAGTCCGAAGGGCGTCAGCCGCGCTTTTGAGCTCGTCGACCTTGGAGCTTAAGTTGGAGTAGGCGCTGTTGGTCTTCTCGAGCGTCTTCTTGTCGTTCGAAAGCTGGGTGATCGACTGCTGTCTTATGCCGACAAGCTGGGAGATGAGCGTCTGATAATCTATGTTGCTTACGACCCCTGAGGTCGCGGAAATGGACATGGCGCAGTTCTCCTGTAAAAATGGAGCCTACCGGACCTTTTCAGGACCTGGCGTTGTAAAGGACACCTATAAGGTCTTCCATCCGCTCCCTTATTGCCAGGAGCTCCTCGGACGGTATCTGCCTTATCACCTGCTTTGTCTCGGGGTCGACGATCTTGATGACCATTTCATCCGAGTTCTTGTCGACCTCGAACCTTAGCTCGGTGTTAAGCCTCTTGAGCTGTATCTGGACGTCTGAGGCGATCTCCTCGACTTCCTTAGGCGGCGCGTCCTTTTTGGTCTCTGCGGCGTCGGCGATGCCCCCCGAGCGCACTTCGGCCCTCTTCGAGCCCGCGGCCTTGCCGGCGGTCTCGCCAATGCGGTCGACTGCAGTCCTTGTGACGTCTTTTATTGCGAATTCTATGCTCATATACCCTCCCTGTACTCGGCGGGGAGGCATAGCCTCCCCGCCGGATCAAGGCTCAAATCCTTACTACCTGAGGAGCGAAAGCGCGTTCTGAGGCAGAGTGTTAGCCTGGGCGAGCACCGATGTGCCGGCCTGGACCATTATCTGGTTCTTTGTGTACTGGGCGGTCTCGTAGGCGAAGTCCGCGTCCCTTATCCTCGACTCGGCGGCCTGATAGTTGGTGAAGGTCACCTGGAGGTTGGAAAGGGCCGCGCCGAGCCTGTTGGAGGAGGCGCCGTAGATGGCTCTTGCGTCGTTGATGGTCTTCAACGCGGCGCTCACGGAATCGAGGGCGGAGAGCGCCCCGGTGATGGAGCCGAGTATGCCGCTTGAGAGGTTAAGGCCGCTCGCGCCGGTGGTCAAGACCTTCAAGGAGACCGAGAGCTGGTCGTTAGCGGAGTTCTTGAAGCCTATGTACATCGTGAGATAGGACGTGTCGCCGTTGATGAGCTTGTAGCCGCCGAACTCGGTGGTGTTCGCGATCCTGTCGATTTCGCTCTTGAGCTTGTCGAACTCATCGCTGTAGTAGGTCCTGTTGGTGGTGTCCAGGGTGCCCTGCGCGGCGCTGGCGGCGAGTTCGCCCATCCTTGTGACGATGTTCGTGATCTGCTCGGCGACCTTGTCGCTTATTTCCATGGCGCTTACGCCGTCGTTGATGTTCCTTATGGAGGCCTGGATCATCCTCGACTGGGACTTCAACTGGTCGGCGCGGCCAAGGCCCGCGGCGTCGTCGGCGGAGCTGTTGATCCTGAAGCCGGATGAGAGTCTCTGTACGCTTACTTTAAGCTGGGAGTTGGAAGTCGCGAGGTTCTGCTGGGCTACGAGTGCGGCTACGTTGGTATTGATGACTAATGACATGGTGAACCCTCCTTAGTGTGTTTACATCGGCATCCTTGCCGTGTTTTGTTTTGAGGACTCGGCAGGCCTTAAGTCCACCCTCCTTTTCGGCCCTACTCGCCTCTCTCCTCTTAATACCTATATCGGCGGTCAGTTTTTTTACTTTAACCTTTTTTCACCCTAGTGGAAGACCTCCTCCCCTATCTCCTCCAGAAGCGGCTTCAGCTCGTATTCGAGCACGTCGGCGAGGAGGACGGTGTCACCGGTTTTCTTGATCTTTGTAATGGTTTCGAGCTTCTGGTGGATGGGGCCGAAATACTCCTCCGGCCTCTTCCTGAATAGCGCCATGTTGTAGCGGAGCGTGCCCTGCGAGAGGGCGTCTATGGTCTTTACGACCTCTATTACGCCTTCGAATACGGTTGCAAACGACGCCTCGGCCGCCGAGGCGGAGCCTACCCTCAAGTCCTTCGCGCAGGCCTTTATCGTCTCGCCTATGACATTTATGTACTCGCGAACGGTCTCAAGACCCTCCTTGGCCATATCGTCTACGGAAGTGGTCGTAAGACGTATCTCCGTGCACTCCGAGAGCCTCTTTAAAAGCACCTCGCCTGACCTCCATCCGTGCGGCGCGTCCGTACCGTCCACGGCCAACTCAAGGATGAAACGCTTAAGCGACCCGAGTTCCCTGTCAAGTACGCTTACGAGGTCCCGGATAGTCGAGTCCTTGCCGGTGTCCTCGTAATCGACCTGCATATTATCAAGATAGACCTTTGTCACTTGAGTCTCCTGAAAATTCCCTAAAAATCGAATAGTTTCAAGCTAAAGCCCATGCTCCGGATTCAAAGCCCGGCGGCCATTAGCCTTTTTTCAGCCCTGGCACCCGCCTCCCTTATGGCTACGGCCGCCTCCTCGAACCTGCATCCGAACCTTTGGCAGGCCTCGGTCATGGACTTGTAGGAGGCGATGACGGTCTCGAGGTCGCGCAGGAACTGCGCGCCCTCCCCGGCTCTATCATCCGTCTCCTTCTTAAGGTACTCCTTAAGGGCATAGGTATTGTTGATGAGCGCTTCCCAGATGAATTTTGCGCGGTCGGACTCATCGAATATCGACTCTTCAAGCCTCTTGATCCTGTCGATATTCCCCTTGAGATCGGCGGTGAGCCCCTTTTTCCCGTAGGTCTTCTTCGCCTCCGCCGCTTCCTTGAGGATCGAGGCTGAGAGCCTGTTGACCCGGTTCAAGACCGCGGCGGTCTCCCTGAAGGAGGCTTCGAGAGCAGTATAATCTATCCGCGGCCTCGACGCAACCGCCCCGTCGATGGCCTCGTCTATCGCCAGTTCGCCGTTCAGGCAGGTATCGAGCACGCGCCTTAAGGTCGTGTGTTCCATCCCCTCTATGTAGGCCCCGCCCTCGGTCGCGTTTATGACCCTTACTTCGGGTTTCTCCTTTTTGAGATAATGCATGTAGTTCTCGAACCACTGGTGGAAGGTCGCCCAGTCGTACTTCGACGGCACGGGCTTTCCAGAGAGGCCCTTAAGCCACTGGAGCTTATAGGAATAGGTCTGCTTGTCGTTTATGTACTCGTCCTCTACGGTGATCATGCCGTTTTCCCTGTCTATCCGCACATTTTGCGCCACATAGACGCCGCCGGGGGCGTGCGTCTCGTTTTCTCCGAAGGAGAGGTCCTGACCGATGAAGGTTATCGGGTTACAGCCGAACATTATCCCCATGTCGAGCGCGGCCGTAGTCACCGACCCGCCTATGGCAGGGAAATACGAGCTCCCCCATAGCCCGGCCTGTGAGGACGAGAGCGCGAGATAGGGGCTGAAAAAGACGAACTTGCCCTTGACGTCCCTCTCGAACATCCCGGGGTGCGACAGCTCCCCGAGTATGAGCCTCGTCTTCTTGTCGTCCTCGCCGAATGTGAAATACTCGGGGAGGTCGACCATCTCGGAAGCTATGACGAAGTCCGGGACTACGCCGAGCTTCAAAAGAGGCTTGTAAGAGGTGATGGCCGCGACTATTATCGCCTTGCCCTTGAATTCTTTCAGAAGCTCGCCGTTTTTCTTTAACGACGGCCCTGCCCCGGCTATTATCATGGGCACGCCCTTGAACTTACCCCGGAGTACGTCTATCGGCGGGGCGTAAGGGAGCGATTTGAGGTTAGAAAGGTAGTTATCTATCCAGGCGCTTCTGGACTTCATGTCTGTCTTTATGCCGACCTGGTTGGTAATGTGCGCGTTGTGTATCTTGTTCGTAAAATCCGCAAGCTCGTCCGGGAAAACGGACTTGTAAGGCGTCGTCGAGTAGACAAGGAGGCTGTCGAAGCCTTCTGTCTCGGAGCGTAGCTTCTCTATGGCCGAATGCATCTCGGCCGTCAAAAAGACCTTCTCCTCGGAGAACGCCCCGGAGAGGTCGATATTTTCGAGAACGCCCTTGAGTATCTCGAGCGAAGGCTCGAATACTATGACCTTCTTTAGCCCCTTTTCAATAAGGGCGTTCATAAGATGTCCGCACCCGAGCCCGAAGAGGAATACCCAGTCGGGTTTCTTTCCGGCCAACTCTTCGGCCTGCAACGCGGCCTCATTCCTGGGGTTGTACCTGCTGTGGAAGTACATGCCCTTGTGCCTGAAGGTGGACCCTCCGGACCTGGCCTCTTCCATTTCAACGGAGATGCGTCCTTCAAGCCCCTCGAAGAGAGCAGGTTCTTTCTGAACCAGGCTCTCTCTGTTCTTCTCGAATACGGTCATTCCTCATCCCCTTTGAGGGCCCTTATCCTGAACGATACCTCGTTTATCCCCTTCCAGACCCACCACGCGGTGTCGTCCACCTCGCCGACCGAGTGCTGGAGCCTCAGGAAAAACTTCCCCTCGTCGTTCAGCTCCATGTACTTAAGCATTGCGACCGAGAAGAGCTTCGCCTTGTCGGTCGATATCTCCACCGCCTTATGCCTGTCCCCTATCCTCACCCTTCCGTCGGTTGAGCCGAGACAGCTCGACGCCGTGACGGAATGGCTCACCGGCTCGTCGTGCGATAGCGTCTTTCCTTTGAGATAGAACCTCTCGACCCCCGCGCCTCCGTTCACCGATTCGTACCAGAGGGTGTCGGAGTCGAACGAGCCCGGCAGGAAAGTGAATATCCCGAGCCTCAAGGAAGATGCGAGGAGGCCGTTTACCTTTAACTTCAGCGTCAGGGCTATCGACGGTTCGATCTTCGATATCTCGTACCTCTTTGTCAGGAACCCGATGTCTATCGGCATCTTCGCCTCAAGCGCGACGGAGGAGTCGTCCTCCGTGATTTCCATAGAGGCTGATCTTAAGTCCGTCGTCTTCTTGCCGTCCCTCGCAACATGTATGATATGGCCGGTGAAAAAGTCCGCTCCGAGCCTTATGTCGTCGTAGTAGCCGTGCGGGATGGTCCCTATGAGAGCTTCCCGAGAGACACCCGGGAAGACGGCCCTCCTTACGGCAAAGCCCTTATTGGGCAGGAACTCGGCCTCTACAGTGGGCGTAGATATTACGACCGAGTTTTCGGCCTTTGTTATCAAGGCCGCCTTCCTTACCGGCCTCGCGGTCTCGCTCTCCGAAGAGATCAGTGTCTTATACGCGACCGCGCTTCCGCCAGAGGCGACCGGAGCCCTCTTGAGTAGCCGCTCGGTCTCGGTCTTGAGCCAACCGAGCCTGTTCTGGAAGTACTGGAATTTTTCGTCTATGGTATGGGTCCTGAAGTCGCTCCCCCAGAGGTCGGCGACAAGCTCCTTGTACTCGTCGGCCTCATCAGATGAAAGCGCGCCGGTCTCCATCAGTTTCGAGATATTCTTATAGACCCTGTAACACTCGGTATTGATGTGTACGCTGTCCCGGCCTGCCACGGCCCAGCGGGTCGGGTTGTACTTGTCCTGCTTCTTGCAGACGACGGGCGTTTCGACGGATTCGAGCGAGAGCCTTTTGCCGGCCTTTTCGCTGTTTTTAAAAAGCTCGCTCACCCTTCCGGGAGTGGAGAGAATAAACCTCCTGTCTTCGCGTATGCGGGAGAGCACCTCGCGGATGCGCGTCCATTCGACTCTCTCGACCTCCTCGCCGCCGGGCCTGAAGTCGAAGACCTCTGCGTCGTTCGTGTAGAGCACGAAGGACCTCTCCTCGTCTTCCGAACAGTGCGTCCCGAGAAAGTCCATGTACTCTTCCATCGAGACCCCGCCGTGTATGAGCCTCTGGAACTTCTGGAAGGCTATCGAGTGGCTCCAGAGGACCTCTATATCCGTTGAAAGGCCCGCGGCCCTCTGCGGGAAGTAGACGTGCTCCTTCGGATAATTGTGGTGCTTCTGCGAGTTGTTCCAGTCCATTATGACGGACCTGTAGCCCGCCTCCTTATAGAGGTCCACAAGGCCCCTTGAATAAGTCTGTTCGTTTACGAGCGCGACCTCCGGGCGTCTGCCGAGTATCTCCCTGTAATGCCTGTTCCCGGCCTCGAGGTTCCAGCGGTTGACCTCCGTCGGGATGAGCGGGAATATCGCCTGCGAATATCCCGAGCCGATGAACTCGAGCTTTTTCGCATCCCACAGCTCTTTGAGTTTATCCACGAACGCCGGGTCTATGGCGTTGACTTCCTTCAATGTCCAGGCGGTCATCTCGAGGGCGATAGGGAAACCGTCCTCCGCGAGCCTAAGGAGCGGCCAGTAGCACCTCTCGACGACCGTCGGGAACGACGCCCTGTCGATGGACGAGAAGGCGAGATTGCAGTGAAAGGCCGTATACAGGTGCAGACGCGCCATCAGGGATAGACCTCTCTCATCTTAAGAAAGTCGTATTTGACGAACATCTTCGAGGTCTCGTACAGGACCGGCAGGAAGTGCTCGCGGCGCCTCTTCCAGACATCCCTGACGAGCCCTACCGTCCTCTTCGGGTCTCTCTTTATGAGGTGATGTGTCCTGTCGGCCTCGAGTATCGTAGTAATGAAATCGGGCGAAAAATCCTTTGTCTTTATGTTGGGCTTTACGACCTCTACCTTCGAATACGAAAAGCCGTCGGCAAGGAGCCCCTCTTTGACGCACTTCTCGAATAGCTCCGAGCCGGGCAGAGGCGTCGCTATGTATATCTCGCGGCTGTCGAAGAGCCCGGAGTAGTTCGCCATATAGAGGCTTCTCCTGATGTCCTTCTTCGTCTCGCCTGGGAAGCCTATGACGAAAGTGCCTGTAAGGTGGATGCCTTGCGAGCGCGCGTACCTCAAGAGCTCCATCGCGCGCGGGAGCTTAAGGGGCTTTTTCACGACATTCGTCAGTATGTCCTGGACGCCGGACTCTATGGCAAAGCCCATCGAGGTGCACCCTATCGATTTGAGCTTGTCTATGAGCTCCTCGTCCATGCACCAGAGGGCGAGCACCATGAAGTGCAATTCAATGTCGAAGCCCTGCTTCTTTAACTCGTCGCAGAACTCCTTGGCCCGGTTCTTGTTGTGCGTGAAGTTGTCGTCGATTATCATGAGCTTTTTTATCTTGTAGGTGTCCACAAGGAAGCGTATCTCCTTGAATACCTCGTCGAGCTTTCTCGCCCTGAACTTCCTGCCCATGGTCTTGTGGACAGAGCAGAAGACGCACCCTCCGGCGCACCCGCGCGTGGTCATGACCGATGGCATGGCCTGCGCATCCCCCCATGTGACGGTGCGGGGCCTGTAGTGCCTGCTGTACTTTTCATAAGGGAACAGGTGCCACGCCGGGTACGGGAGCGAGTCGAGGTCGTGGATAAAGCCGCCCATCTTGTTTTTTATGATTTCTCCATCCTTCCTCCATGCGAGACCCGGGACCGCTTCGAAGCCCTCCGTGCTCACAATGGCCTCGATGAGCATCGGGAAAGATATCTCGCCCTCCCCCATGATGATGTAGTCTATCGCCTCGTTCTCCAACACTTCCTCAGGTAACGATGTCGGGTGGTTGCCGCCGACGACGACCGGGACCGAGGGGAAGAGCTTTTTCACAAGCCGCGCCGCCTCATACATGTGCGGGACCATGACCGAAAAATTGCAGGTTATGCCTACAAGGTCGGGCTTCGAGGCCGTTATCCTCTTGGCTATTTCGTCAATCGGTATTCCGACCTCGACATATCCGTCTACGACCTCGGCGTCCTTGTCGAGCCCCTCGGTCTGGCAGTCGAGTATCTCTACCTCATATCCTTTCTTTTCGAGGACCGAGGCGAGGTACATGATGCCGATAGGCGGATATACTATCCTCTGCCCCGAGGTGGCGACCTTCATGTTAGGCTGGATGAGAAGTATCTTTTTCATTTCAATCCTCTCCTACGCCGGGATGGCGGGCTCGACCTTTACCGTGACCCTGTCAAAGACCTTCTTTATGGCGGCCCTTGCGCCTTCGCGGGTCTCGGCTGTGGTGACCGCCATGCCCGCCCTGCACGGGTGGCTCGTTATCCTATTTACCTCGTCGCCTTCCTTCACATAGACCTTGAGCATGGCGAGCGATTCTTCCTGTATCTCCGGGACCTCGACCTTCCTGACGATCCCGGGCTCAGGGAAAAGGAACCTCTGGCAGACGGCCCTGGCAATCTTCGGCCTGTAATCGTCGAGGTCTATCTTTTCGCCGAGTGAGAGCAGTATCGCGGCTGCCACGAAGTCGGTCCCGCTTGAAAGCGGTATGGTGTGACTGCAAAAGTATCCGCCGCTCAAGCGCGCCGCGACCTCTATGACTACCGGGCCGTTGTCGCCGATGACGATGTCTCCCTTTATCGTCCCGCTCTTCATGCCTATGGCGCGGGCGACCTTGCCTATTATCCGGTCTATCTCCGTCCTCTCGGCCTCTGTAAGCGTAGCCGGAAGGTCTCCGCCGTCCTCTATCACAAATGGCGCGAACCTATCGAGCTGTTCGTAGTTACGGTCAGAGAGGCCGGGGGTGATGACGCCGTCCGGTGTTACAATAGATTCAGTGCTTATCTGCCTGCCGTTTATCCACTCCTCTGCCATGACCCTGCAGGAAGGGGAATTTTTAACAGATTCCTCAAAGGCCCACTCGACGTCAACGCCCTCGACGAGGCGGACGACACCCCTTGCGCCGCGGCTGTCCACGGGCTTTATAACGAGCGCCTTTTTCTCTTTTAATAATTTTTCAAGGTGCGAGGCGTTCCTCACCTGCGAGAACCACGGCACCGGAATGCCCGAGGCCGCAAAGGTCTCCTTCATGAGGAGCTTGTCCGCCACAATACGCGCGGAGTTGACGCTTATCCCCGGAAGCCCGAGCCTTTCTGCGACTGCCGCGACGGTAAGGGGAACATCGGCGGCCGCGGCCATTACTCCGTCGATTCCGTGCGCCTCGTCAAGCTCGCCTGCGAGCTCGGCGGTCTTCTTTTCGTCGTAGGTCGAGGCGATTATCTTAAAATCCGCAATACTAAACCCGGGGGCGTCAGGGTTGCCGTCGGATACCGCAACAGTGAGTCCGAGGGCCTTCGCCCTCTCTATGATGGGGACCGCCTCGACGCCGCCTGATATTATCAGTATCGTCTTTCCTTTTACGGGCATACGACCACCTTTACCGCGCCGTTCGTGTCCTTGTCGAACGCGATTGAATATCCCTTCATGATGTCGTCGAGGCTCACCCTGTGGGTCACGAGGAGCGAGCCGTTTATCGCGCCCTTTGAATAAAGGTCTATGGCAGAGGCGTAATCGACTCTCCTGTACCTCTGTGTCCCTTTTATCTCTATCTCCCTCTCGGTCAGGAACTTGAGGTTCATGTTCGGGGTCTTGTAGTGGACTCCCGAGAGCATGATCGTCCCGCCGGGTTTGAGAATATTCAAAGACTGCGTGATCGATTCGCTCTCGTACCCGCCGACGGTCTCGAATACGAGGTCGGCCTTGGCGCCGCTCAACGCCTCTATCACCTGCTTCTCGATATCGGTCGTCGCCGAGTCGAATACCGCGTCAGCGCCGAGAAGTGTCGCGAGCCTCCTCTGATGTCCGTACTTGCCTACGGCTATTATCCTGCTCGCGCCGATGGCCTTTGCCGCGGCGATTGTCAATAATCCAATGGTGCCGCAACCTACGACCACTATCGCCTTCCCGGCGATCTCGCCCGCCCTGCCGAATGAATGCAGACAATCGGCGAGCGGCTCCAGCAGGACCGCCTCAATGAAACCGATATTCTCGGGCAATCTGTAGATGTTCTCGCGAGGCGCGACGACGTACTCGGAAAACCCGCCGCGCGCATTGAAGCTTATGAATACGCAGTTCGGGCAGATATTCTCAAGCCCTGCCCTGCATAGCTCGCACTCGTTGCATGGGATGAGCGGGGCTACGCTCACGCGCGCTCCGGACTCAATGCCTTCGACACCCGGGCCGGTCGCAACGATCGTGCCGCTTATTTCGTGCCCGCCCCAGTACTTGGGGATAGGCGGGTTTCTCCTGAAGATGTTGAGGTCGCTCCCGCAGATGCCGCACGCGCGCACCTTTACGAGCACCTCTCCGGGGTTCAAGTCCGGCAGAACGACTTCCCTTATTTCAAGCTCCCCGGGGCCTTTGAAAAGCGCCGCCTTGAATCGGTTAGCCAACGTTTTCGAGCCTCCTCCTTGAAAAAGCCTCTTCCCTCCCAGGGACCCTCTCCCAGTCGGAGAGGAACTTCTCGAGGTCCATGTCCGTCATGGTGTTAAGGAGCATCTTTTCGAGTACCGCGAACGGGAGCGTGATGATGTGCGCGCCTGTCTTGGCGGCCTCTATCACCTGGTGCGGGTCGCGGATGGACGCCGTTATGACCTCTGTCTTGAAGTTGTAGGCCTTGTGTATGTGCATGATGTCGCGCACCAGCCCCATGCCCTCGTAACCCCTGTCCTCGAGCCTCCCGATGAACGGGCTGATGTAGGTCGCGCCGGCGCCCATTGCGAGGATAGCCTGCGAGGTCGAGAATACGAGCGTGAGGTTCGTCTTGACCCCTTCGCCCTTAAGGAGGTTCAACGCCGCGAGCCCCTCGGGGTTAGTAGGGAGCTTCACTACGACGTTCCTGCCAAGCGCGGAAATGGCTCGGGCCTGCTCGGCCATGCCCTCGCCGGTCCTGTCTACGACTTCGAGGCTTACCGGGTACGGGTGAACGAGCTCGCAGAGCTCGTGGGCGAGCTCGACGAAGTCCTTGCCCTCGCGCGCGACTATCGAAGGGTTAGTGGTGAGACCCTTAAGCACCCCCCATCTCTTCGCCTTCTTTATCTCCTCTATATTCGCGGTGTCCAGAAAAATGTTCATCAAACCCTCCCTTAGGTTAATTGAATGTGATGGTGAATTTGCCGCCGCTCGTCTCGAGCTCCTTTATGGCGGTGTTTATGTCATCGAGCTTGAAGGACCCGGTAGTGAAGCCGTCGAGTTTGAGCCTCCCCTGCCTGTAAAAATCGAGGAGCCTCGGTATGTCCCTCACCGGGTTTGAAGACCCGTAGAGCGAGCCTATTATCTTTTTCTCAAGATGGAACTCGATTGGCGGGACCGAGTACTTCGCGAGCGGGTGCGGGGAACCGACCATTACGACCGTCCCTGCCCTCCGAACAGCGGCAAGCGACTTGTTCAGGGTCTCTTCGGTCGCGACACCGTCAAAGGCGTAATCGACGCCGAAGCCTGCGGTAGCCTTTTTTATCTCATCGATTGATATCTCGGAAAGAACGATATCCGCCCCGGCCTCTTTAATGGCATCCCACTTATCTTCCTTGGGGTCAACGGCGATGATGAGCCCCGCGCCCTTTATCTTAAGGGCCTGTATGACCGAGACGCCGACATTTCCGCCGCCGACGACGAGGGCGGTCGCGCCCTCGTCAAAATTCGCGGTGTTATATACCGCGCCTATGCCTGTCACGACGGAACAGCCTACGACGGAAGCCACCTCGAACGGGATTCCCTCGTTCACCTTAACGCACCCGGTCTCGTAGACGACCGTATATTCGCTGAATGACGACACCCCGTTGAAGTGGAATATCTCTTTTCCGTTCTCGCTGAAACGGGTCGTCCAGTCGGGAAGGAGCCCCTTGCCGCGCGGCCACGCAACCGTATGGCACTGGTGGGTAAGCCCCTTGTTGCAGAAGAAACAATCGCCGCAAAAGGCGGCCCAGCTCAAAACGACGCGGTCGCCTTTCTTGAGCGACTTTACTCCTGCCCCGGTCTCGACGACCGTGCCCGCACCCTCATGCCCGAGGACAAGGGGCATATCGTAACGGGTATGCCCGATTATGGCGTTAAGGTCGCTCTTGCAGAGCCCGGCCATCTCCATCTTCACGAGGACTTCGCGCTCCTTTGGCGCGGATAAAGATATCTCGCGGACGCTCAACGGAGCGTTCTTGGATTCCAGTATCGCGGCCCTGGTCCTTATCACCTCAGGCCGCCTTCCTTGCGATGATGTTGTACGACGCGGCCGAGAAGTACGGGTCGCGCTCGTAGGTGAGTCCGAAGTCGCGGATATCCCATTTGGTAAGGTCGTTAAGAGACCCTATGGCGGAGTCCACGTCGTTCTTTTCTCTCGCCTCTTTCAGCTCGTCGCTGAATTCGTAGCCCTTGAGATAAGTCGTGTAGCTCTTCTCGGCGACCTCGAAGGACGCGGCCTTTAGGAGCGGAAGGAGCTTTTCCTCACCCAATGCCTGTATATGCCAGGGCCAGATGGCCTCGTTTATAAGCTTGTCCTCGGGGTCGCTCCAGCGCTCAGGCGGGCAGACGCTGTAAGGATAATAGTCTTCCTCCGGCGTCGTGATGATGAGCGTGCCGTCCTTCTTAAGGAGCCTCCCGGCCTTTTTCAAGAGGTCGAGCGGGTCCGGTACATGCTCTATGACATCCATCAGGAATATGCAGTCGAACGACCCCTCGCCGCCGACGAGCGAGTCGGCGTCGCCGCAGATGGGTACGATGTTCGGGGCGCTCTCCACCCACATCTTCTCTACGAACCTGACGGCGTCCTTTGACCTGTCCACGAAAAAGGCCTTGTCGGCAAAGCGCGAGAGGAGGAACGAGCCGAAGCCGAGCCCGCCGCCTATGTCGAGGACGCGCTTATCCGTTGCGTAAAGCGAGCCTAATGCGTACTTGCAGAATATCTCGAGGTCGTGCGCGAAACCGTGGAGTATGCCGAAGGTCGGCCTCTCGCCGGAGACCTCGAACTTGTCGCCCTTGTCCCTGAGGATGTCCACTATCCTGTCCTTGGTCTTCAGGACCTCGGTCATTATCGGGGCCCAGGGGATATTAGCGGCAAGCCTTCTCTCCTCGCCGAGCCTGAAGCTCACGATGGGAAGCTCTTTCTTGTTGTAGAGCGATGAGTTTACGGCCTTGACCTCTTTCGCGAGCAAGGACCCGAAGAGAAAGGCGTTCGCCCTGAAGGTGTTGAACGGGAAGAAGGCGACGTCATACGGAGACTTCATTATCTTACGGAGGAAGTCTGCCGATTCTTTTTTAGTGATCCTCCCGTAGTAGTCCTCGTCGATCTCGTGGACCTTGCCGAACGGGAACTCCGAGATTATCCGCTCGAAGCCTGCCCTCTGTTTCCTGAGTATCAGGAGGTCGGGCTTGAGATTTTCTTCGTTGAATATGTACTCGCAGAGGAGTCTCGCCACGGGGTACGATTCAGGGAGCATCACGAGCGTCTTTCCTGCCATTATCTCTTCTCCTTCTTGCCGAATATTACGGCCTCGCGGCCGATTCCGTGCTTCGCCATCAGGCCATACAACTCTTTTTTAAATCCCTTGAGCTCGGGCTCGTTCAGCATTATGTCGAGCCGCTTTCTCCGTAAGTGACTGGCCCTTCCAACTTCGTCGTTGCCGACGTAGTTGTCGCCCATTAGAAGGAAAAAATCTATCGGGAACATCGAGGTGGAGCCTATGATCGAAAAGCCGCACCTCTCAAGGAGGGCCGAGAGTGTCGCGTGATTGAAATAATTTATGTGGTGCGGCGGCGCGAGCCAGTAATGCGAGTAGTTGAGCCTCTCGGAGAGCGTCTTCTGCACGGGGCTGAAGTCGTTGGGGGCGACGCAACAGACGATGCCGTCTTCCTCGAGAAGAGAATGCGCGAGGTTTAATATCCTTGCCGGGTCCGGCACATGCTCAAGCACTTCGGACAGGTGAACGGCGTCGAAGCGATTTCCAATGGAGGATGCAAGACTCTCATCGAGGAACGCGTTCTCGATCTCCACGCCCAGAGTCCTCGCGTGAGCGGCGGCCTGCCTGGAGGGCTCTATACCCAAAGCCTTCCAGCCCCTCTCAAGCCCGCGTTTTAAAAAATAGCCGGGGCCCGAGC
The DNA here is from genome assembly GCA_016182655.1 of Deltaproteobacteria bacterium. Taxonomy (GTDB): domain Bacteria; phylum Desulfobacterota; class GWC2-55-46; order GWC2-55-46; family GWC2-55-46; genus GWB2-55-19. Next base: position 68,399 of record JACPGB010000031.1, on the reverse strand, counting down.
CGACGTCGAGTATCGACCTTCTGCCCTCCCCGAGCTCGTTCTCCAAAAATTCATAACGGTCGTCGTAGACGGTCTCCCACCACCGGAGGTCCTCTATCGTCCGCTCGATGTATAGGGGCTTTTCTTCCTTGTAGTATTCGTCCCTGTAGACGCGCTCCAGGTCTTCGGGCGCCGGTATCGGGTCGATGTGGATGAAGCCGCAGGTCTCGCACTCGATTATCCCGTATCCGTTCGCTTTGTCTATGAGCCTTCCGTTATGCATGGCGTACGCCTTCCACTGCGGTTTTGCCGGGCTTCTCGTTATAAATGCCCTCTATTAGAGACGCTATCCGCTCTGCGCCTTTGCCGTCTACAAGGTCACCGGAACTTTCGGAGGCGCGCCTCCAGAAGGGTTCGTCCTTAAACCTCTCGACCGCGCCCCTTATCGCTTCGTGTGTGACGTCCTTGTAATGCCCGAGGCTTACGGATACTCCGCGCCCATCGAAGCCATTAAGATCGAAGCTGTCGCTTTCGTAATTGCCTATGAGCACCGACGGCACGCCCATGCAGGCGAGCTCGTAGATCGTCGTGCCTACGGCCGTGATCGCCACGTGCGAGGCGGCCATGAGCGGGCTTAAGTCCTTCACATCATCAATGAACCTGAAACCCGGCTTCCATCTTTCGAGGGCCTTCAGGTCCCTCTCAGGGCTGAATGCGGGGCCGACGACCGTCGTGACCTCGATCCCTTCCATGTCCTTCAGCGACTTTAAGACGAGTTCGGTCAGACTGAACGGGTCCGCGCCTCCCATTGTGACGAGCACCTTCAAGGGGAGCGAATGCCTTATCTTCCAGAGCCTCTCCTTTCTGAACCTCTCGCCGACTATTACAAACTCCGGGCCGCCCTTGACTGCCTCTCTCTCTTCATTGTAAAGCGCGGAAGGCACTATCACGAGGTCCGCCCCCTTCGATACCGTATTGTCGAGGAGCACGACCTTCCTGCCCGATTCTCTCAGTGCCGCTATCCGGGCGGTGACGTCCTTTCTGGTGTCGATGACCACTACGCCGTGGGTAAGACGCGACGGGTGCGCGCCGTCTATCGGATAAGTGATGTGCGGGAAACCGGCGCCCTCAAGCCTGTCGATCACGGCCCTGTCGTTGTTTACGAGGAAGTGGACGGGGATGTCCATGGCATCGAGCGCGGAGGCGACGTTTATGGTCCTCACCACGTGGCCCATGCCGATATTGGCCCCGCCCTCTGTCCAGATCGTCACGCCGTCGCGCATAACTCCCCTTTGCGGGACATCCTGTCGCCGGACTCCTTGAGACCGACGGCGAGCTTGAGCGTTTTTATGCCTTCCCTGATATTCAAGTGCGGCCTCGTCTTACTATGGACGCACTCGAGGAACTCCTTCATCTCCTTCACGTACATCGTGTTTATCTCGAAGAGGACCCTCTCGGAAGTCCATTTTCCGGTGCCGACATGGAATATCTCGATAGTCCCGTCCGACATGTTCGCCCTTATGGTGCCGAGCTCCCCGGCTACGACGAGCCTGTGCTGGCCTATCCTCTGGAGGAAGTCGGTCTGCCAGCTCACATAGGCGCCGTTCTCCATCCTGAAGACGCCGAGCGCGAGGTCTTCGACGTCCATTTCGAGCTCGCTCACCTTGTCGACAAACGCATGTCCCTCAACGACGTCGCCGAAGAGCCAGCGGACGTTGTCGAGCCCGTGGATAGAGGTGAGCACGACCCCTCCGCCCAAAGAGCTCTTCGCCGCGTACTCCTTCCTGTAGTCGGCGTGCGGGTGCCAGTCCGGGAGATAGTGCCCGCCGTAGTAGTTCGCGTGGTAAATCCTGCCTATCGCGCTCGAATCGATGAGGCGCTTCACATGCTGGAACGCCGGGTGGAACCTGTAGCACATCGCCATCATGGCTACGACTCCCTTTTCCTCGACGAGCTTATCCAGCTCCTCGCAGCCCTCTATCGTGTGCGAGAGGGGCTTCTCTATAAGGACATGGACGGACCTTGAAACGAGCTCCTTCGCCATATCGAGGTGCATGGAGGACGGCGTGCATATGACTGCCGCGTCCGGGCTCTCGTTCAAAGCGTCCTTGAAATCCGTTACGAGCGCCGCGCCCTCTATCCCGGCAGAGGCCTTTTTGAGCATCTCCGTATTAGAGTCGCAGAGCACGAACCTCGTTATGCCGAGGGATCTCAGGTTATTTATGTGCCTTCTGCCTATCGAGCCGCAGCCGACTACCAGTATCTTCGCATTCACCATCGTATTCGACACCTTTCAGGAACTTATTTTTGGCTTCCTTATGTCCTTTGCCTGAATACCACCCCTACAGGCTCGCCCTCGAGGAACTTCGAAGGCTCCCCGCTCTCCTCGGCCTCTTTTATTACGCTTATCGCCGCGCACGAGGCCTCTATCGTCTTTTCTATGTCCTCGGGCGAATGAGAGTAGCTTATGAACACCGGGCCGCCGAAGAGTATCCCCTTCTTTACCGTCTCCTGGAGGAAGAGGCTCTTCAACAAGAGGTCGTCCTCGCCCTTCATGTTCTTGACCGATAGCCCGGCCCTCGGGGGCTTGCCGGAGATCTTGAAGTTCACGCCCTCTGACTCGGCAAAGGCGTTTACCTCCGAGTGCAGGGCCTCGCCCATCGACCAGATGTGGTCGAGTACGGGCTTGTTCAGAAGCTCGGTTATCGTCGCCTTGGCCGCGGCAAGGCCTATCGTGTCGCCCGAGTAGGTCATGGAGAAGAAGACCTCGTCGAGCTCCTTCATGAACTCCCTCTTTCCGACGAGCGCGGAGATCGCAAACCCGTTCGCCATGCCCTTGCCGAAGCAGGACAGGTCCGGCGTGACGTTGTAGAACTTCTGCGCCCCGCCTATCGAGTACCTGAAGCCCGTGACTATCTCGTCGAGGACGAAGAGCGCGCCGTTGGCGTGCGCGAGGTCCTTTACCCTTTGCAGGAAGTTTTTTCCGGTCGCGGGGTCTATCGCGGGGTCTGTCCCCGGGACCTCCATGATGACGCAGGCGATCTTGCCGGGGTTTTCGGCAAAGACCTTTTCAAGCGTATCGAGCCTGTTGTATTCGAAGGGGTGCATGAACTCCTTGAAGACCTTCGGAATCCCCTTGTTTCTCGGCGTCGTGACCGCGTACCAGTCCTGGCAACCGTGGTAGCCGGAATACGCTATGTGGTCCCTTCCGGTCGCGGCCCTTGCAACCTTTATCGCGGCGCTTGTGACATCCGCCCCGTTCTTCGCGAACCTGACCATCTCGGCCGAGGGGATGACGGATGAGAGTATCTCGGCGACCTCGACTTCCAGCGGGTGCATGAGCGTAAAGGTCGTGCCCTCCCTCACCTGCCTTATGACGGCATCGACGACCGGCTTGTAGTCATAGCCCAGGAGAATAGGCCCGAGCGCGAGCGGGTAGTCTATGTAAACATTGCCGTCCGCGTCCCATACATGACAGCCCGAGCCCGATTTGAGATACTTGGGCGTCACGCCCCTTACGAACTGGTCCGGGCCCTTGCTCAAGGTCTGCGTGCCGGCGGGTATGAGCCTCTGCGCCTTTTCCCAGAGCTCTTCGGAAACCGGAAAACCCTTTGTCAATACCTTCATCCATCCACCTCTTTCGTTGTGATCGAATAATTAAACAGCATTGTCGACGACCCTGTCTTCCTTCAGGGACTTGGCGTAGCCCTCGTTCCTCGCGGTCATGGAGTTTATCTCCAGGAGGCGGCTGTTCTTCTTTAGGAACGAGAGTATCTCGGCCATGTGGAAGACCTCTTCTCCCCTGTAAAGCGCCTCATATATCTCGGTCACGAGTTTTAAATCCTTTTCGTCATCCACGGTCCAGCGCATCTGCGAAAGGTCAACGTTACTCTTTATCGCGCCGAGCCTGAAGAGGACGGGGTTCTTCCAGATGTAGGGCGTCACATGCTCCCTTTCAGAGGCAAGACGCGCTTCACGATGGGCCTTCTTTAAAGCGTCGAATGAAAAGACCTCGCAGTCGAGCCCGTCCGGAAAGGACGAATCCACGCCGACATGGTCGTATACGCCCTCTGAGAACTTTTCCACGGCCTTATCAACGAGCTCTGGCTCGATAAGGGGGCAGTCGGCGGTAATCCTCACGATTGTCCTTGCCCCGGCCTTTGTCGCCGCACCGAAGTACCTTGAGAGTACATCATCGAGGCTCCCCCTGTGGGACGGGACGCCGGTAAGAGAGCACCACTCCTCGATCACATCGTCCGAGGGATGCGTTGTGGTCGCGACCATGACATCGTCGAGGTATTTGGCGGCCTTCAAACGGTTGACGACATGCCAGATGAGGGGTTTTCCGCATATCGGCTTCATTACCTTCGACGGGAGCCGCGTCGAGCTCATCCGCGCCTGTATTATCGCGACAACCGGGGTGATGTCGGTCTTTAGCGGCATATGTCCTCACTCCTTACGGGCATGTCCTTGGTCACATTTTTGGAGGCTACCTTTCCGACTATTTCCGCGAGACCCGACGGCGGAAGCCCGTAGGCGTGTCTCACGACCTTGAGCATGGTCTCGTCTATCACAACGCCCTTCTCTATATCGACGCGCGCGTATATCGAGCGGCGGGCGCCTACCCTCTCGCCCATCTCGCGCTCAGAGGGCTCCTTTATGCCGCTCCCGAGCGCCTCTTCGAGGTTCCTTATCTCGTGCACCATCGTCTTGAACTCCTCGACCTCCATCGCGTAAGGATGGTCCGGGCCCTTGAGGTTCTTATCCATGGTGATGTGCTTTTCAATGATAGATCCGCCAAGCGCAATGGCCGCAACCGGTATTGTGTGTCCCGGGGTGTGGTCCGAGAACCCGACCGGGCAGTTGAAAGTCTCTTTAAGGGTAGCCATCGCGCGGATGTTCACATCCTTGTATGACGGCGGGTAGAGCGAGGCGCAGTGGAGGAGCGCGATGTCGAAGTTGTCTTCGGCCTCTATCACCTCGACCGCCCTCCTCACCTCTTCCAGATAAGACGCGCCGGTCGAAAGTATCACTGTCTTTCCGAAGGAGGCGACTGCCTTAAGGAGCGGCTCGTTCGTAAGCTCGCCCGAGGCTATCTTGTAGGCCTCTACACCTACCCTTTCCAGTAGCTCGGCCCGCTCAATATCGAACGGGGCTGAAAGAAGGGTGATGCCGATCGACTTCGAGTATTCCATCAAGGAAAAGTGCCAGTCGTCCGGGACTGCGAGGCGCTCTATAACCGGGTACGCCGGATGCTCTATCCATCTGCCGTTGTCGTCGGGCTTGAGCCTGTTAAGCAGGCCCTCGGCGGTGAACGACTGTATCTTTACGGCGTCGGCCCCTGCGTACTTCGAGGCCCTGACGAGCTCCTTGGCCTTTTCCAGGTCGCCGTCGTGGTTCGAGCCTATCTCGGCTATGATGTAGGCGGGGTTCCCCGCGCCGATTTTTCTCTTCCCTATGCTTATTACCGGCCTCATCTACCTGCTCCTCACCTTTATTTTGCTCTCCTTGAGCGGAAGGAATACCTTGTATCCTGACCTTGACGATTCGTGTATGGCAAGCGCGAGCTCAAGGGCGCGATAACCGTCCCGGGGCGTATTCCTGCTCGCTTCATCCCCGTTGACCGCGCCCACGAGGTTCCCGAGCGCCTCTATCCAGATGTTACCCTGCACGAACTCCGGGAACGGCTCAAGACCGAGCTCTCTTATCCCGGTGTAATAGCGGCTCTCCTGCGGGGTGTAATATTCGAGGACCCCGTTGTTGCCTATCCTGATCCTCCCCGCCGAGCCGATGACGTCGAACTCGAAGAAGAAGTACGCCTTTGCCTCGGCGTGTATCGTCGCGTATGTTCCGTTTTTGAATTTTATGAAGGCCCTGCCTCCGGCGTCCTCCGTGGTCTCCCAATCGTTCCCGCCGGTCTTTTTTTCAATCTCTCCCATCACCCACTCGACAGGCCCCTGAAACCACGATAATATGTCGAAGGCGTGCGTCCCGGTATGTAACAGGCTTCCTCCGAAGTGGCATACTATCGACTGCAACGCGCCTATGCCACCTTCGTCTATTATCTCCTTGGCCTTGTTGTACTCCCCGCTCCAGCGCCTCAAGTGCGAGACGATCACCGCGACACCCTTTGCTTCAGAAGCCTCGGCTATCTCCCGGGCCTCATCGAGCGAGGTGGCAATGGCCTTTTCGCTCCAGATGCCCTTTACGCCGGAATCTATCGCGTCCAGCGCCATCCTGTGCCTGTCTGTAGCCCAGGCGCATATGCTGACTATGTCCGGTGAAACTTCTTCGAGCATTTTCCGATAATCCTTATATAGGGCCTTTACGCCGAATCTTTCCCCGAAGGCCTCGAGCCTTTCGTTATCCGTATCGGACGCGGCAATCACTTCGACAACACCCGCGTCAAACGCCATATACGCCCCCATGTGGGTGCAGGGCTTTGTATCGAGCGGGTCGTCCTCGAGCATCCACGCGACCCTGCCGCAGCCTATTATCGCGGCCCTCAAGCATTTGAGGCTCAAGCGGCGTCGCCCTTGATATGCTTTTCGGCCGCATCGTCCTGCTTCACTGCCGGGGCCTTTACCTCTCCCTTTTCAGCGAGGTTTCCCGAGCAGTCCGGGCATATGAGCCTGTTCCCGTTCCTCGAGATGTAGTGCACGCCCCACCCGGCGAACTCGTGACAGCACCTTTTGCAGACATATATCGGCATCATCTCCTGGACCTCCTTTCCTGATGTAAAGACTTTTTAAACGGCCGCGCGCGGCCTTAAAACGGACCTTGCGGCCGACGCGCACGCAAGGGTCGAGACCAACCCTTCCACGACCGCCCCGGCCTCCTCGTCAGTCAGACCCGGGTATATCGGCAGGCTCACCTCTTCGGCGTACATGGCCTCCGCGTTCGGGAAGTCCCCGGGCCCGTATCCGAACGCCCTCCTGTAATACGGCTGGAGGTGGACGGGGATGTAATGTACCTGCGGGTGTATGCCGATCGACTTCATCATCGAGAACCAGTCGGCTTTTGACGCCCCGAGCTCATTAAAGGGCATCCGCACCGGATACAGGTGCCAGGCGCTCGACCTTTCCTCGCCGACAAGCTGAGTCTTCACGAACGGGTATTTGGATAACATCACGGAATAGAGAGAGGCTATCTCGTGTCTCCGCGAGACGAACCTCTCAAGCTTCTTTATCTGGCTGATCCCGAGCGCGGCATTCACATCCGCCATCCTGTAGTTGAACCCCGGCTCCTGCATCTCGTAGTACCACGGGCCGTCGCTCGGGAGGTCGAACTCGGCGGCTTCCTTCGTGACGCCGTGGGTCCGGAGCCTTTTGAGCCTCTCGTAGAGTTTTTTATCGTTGGTCGTGACGGCCCCGCCCTCGCAGGTGGTGATGGCCTTCACGGGATGGAAGCTGAAGACGGTCATGTCGGAGTGCGAGCAGGAGCCGACCTTGTGGACGTTCCCGTTGGAATCCCTCCACGACGCCCCGAGGGCGTGGCAGGCGTCCTCGATGATTAACGCGCCGTGTCTCTTCGCAATGGAGTAGACCGCCTCCATGTCGGCTGGAAGCCCGGCGAAGTGGACCGGCACTATCGCCTTTACAGGGGAGTTGTACCTGATCTTCTTTTCCACTTCAGCCGGGTCTATGTTGAACGTATTCGGGTCGATGTCGGCGAATATGGGAGATGCCCCGACGTAGAGGGCCGCGTTGGCGGATGCGAGAAAAGTGATGGGAGAGGTTATGACCTTGTCCCCCTTGCCTATGCCGGATGCGATGTGCGCGATGTGCAGCGCCGCGGTGCCGCTCGAGCAAGCGACAGCGTATCTGGCCCCGGTATATGCCTTTATGAGCTCCTCGAATTCCGCCACGAGGGGCCCCTGGGTGAGAAAGTCGGACCTCAAGGCCGCTACAACGGCCTTTACGTCGTCTTCCTCAATTGTTTGCCGCCCGTAGGATATCGCTCTCCTCGGCATCGCAGAACTCCTTTATGATATTCTTTATCTGAAGGATATTGAGCACTTCGTTGTTGTTGTCGCTCGAGTAGCTGAACCCCTCGGCGACCGGTCTTCCGCCGTTCTTCCGCTCCTCGCCCCACCAGCTGAACTGGGGCTGGATGACGTAGTGGGTGTCGTACTCGAGCGTGTGCCTGCCGTCGTCCTCGGATATGAGCGTCTCGTGGAGTTTCTCTCCCGGCCTTATGCCGACGACCTTTGTCGAGCACTCCGGGGCTATCGCCTTTGCGACGTCCATCATCCCGGCGCTCGGGATCTTGGGGACGAATATCTCTCCGCCCTTCATCTTTTCAAGCGAGGTGAGGACGAGGTCCGCGCCCTGGTCGAGCGTTATCCAGAACCTCGTCATCCGGGGGTCGGTGATGGGCAGGACCCCGGTCTCCCTCATCTTCAGGAAAAACGGTATTACCGAGCCGCGGCTGCCGACGACGTTACCGTATCTGACGACCGAGAACCTCGTGGGCTTGCCTCCGGCGTAGGAGTTGCCTGCTATGAATAGCTTGTCCGAGCAGAGTTTTGTCGCGCCGTAGAGGTTTATGGGGTTCGCGGCCTTGTCGGTCGAAAGGGCTACGACCCTCTTAACGCCCTTATCCACCGCTACGTCTATTACGTTCTGGGCGCCGAGGACGTTCGTCTTTATCGCCTCGAAGGGGTTGTACTCGGCGGCGGGGACCTGCTTCAAGGCCGCGGCGTGTATGATGAAATCGACGCCGTCAAAGGCCCTGTAGAGCCTCTCCTTGTCTCTCACGTCGCCTATGAAGAACCTTAGACTCGGGTCCGCAAAGGACTGGGCCATCTCGGATTGCTTGAGCTCGTCCCTGCTTAATATGATGAGGCGTTTCGGGCGGTATCTCGAGAGTATCTTTCTCGTGAGCTTTTTGCCGAGTGACCCCGTGCCGCCGGTGATAAGTACGGTCTTTCCGTTCAGGTCCATGATGGGCTCCTGCTGATTTTGGATTAGTTCAATGCAACATATGTGCCACTAATCCACATATCGGGAAGTCCGGCGTTTTACTTGAATTTTACTCAGGCGTTAGGGGCTGAAGAGAGGGTATCGTCAATAATATGACGAGGAAGTTTCTACAGGTGTGACAGGAAACCGGCAGAAATTCTTGCCGCCCGCTTCAAAACGCAAAAGGCCGCCCCACTGAAAGGAGGCGGCCCGAAAGGCGCTGAAGACCTGAAGCCTATGAAGGCTGCACAAAAAGCTCCAGATGCGAGGCGTCGAGGAGCGAGACGCGAGGCGTACTCTTTTTGTACGCCGGAGTTCCGGGCTTTGAGGCCAACAAAGCAGATGGACTTTTTGAGCAGCCTTAGATGTTTATCGCGAAGTGCGACGGATAATCATCCCGGTCTATTATGCACTGGATCGCGCTCATGTTCTCGGAGTTGAAGAGGACCGGGCCCTTGAGGTTCAGCGTCACCTTGCCGTTTGCAAAGCAGACCATTACGAGGGAGACGAGGTTAGTCATCTCCTTGACGCCAAGCGTCTCGATGTCGGTCTTTCTCATGGGTACCGAATAGTCTGGCTTGTAGACGTTCGGGTTGGTGAGGAGGAAGGCCACAAGCGGGTCCTCTATTGACTGGAGCCACTTGAAGAGCCCTTCCGAGTCGTGGTCTATGAGGATGAACCTCTTGAGCTTCTTGAACCCCGGTATCCCCTGCGCGAAGGTTATGACCTTGTCCTCCGTGAGAGAGAGCGTCCCGAACCTGTGCGTCTCGAATACTATCTCCTGGCGCGATTCCATGGCGACATTCATTTCTTTTTTAACCTCTTTAGGGTGTCTGAGACGTCGGCCGGGAGCGAGGAGGCCCTTACGTTCTCCTCCTGTATCTTTATGAATATCTCCTCCCTGTGCACGCTTAGAGCGGCAGGGGCCTCTATCCCGAGCTTTACATGGTTTTCCTTAACCTCGACGACCACCACCTTTATGTCGCCGCCTATCCGGATCGCCTCTCCAGACTTCCTTGTCAATACAAGCATATCGCCCTCCCTGGCATTGTTTTTGGGATAATCCACATATTATCCCTCTTTTTTACGCATATCAACGCATCCGTGAGACAGTCCTCCCCTTTTCGCGCCGGTATTTGTTTACATGTAGTCGAAGATGTTTACGCTTATGACCTTGCCCGCCGACGTCATCGCCGCTTCCAGCGCGGTCTGGCCGAGCTTGAGCTCGGATATGACCTTCGCGATGTCCGCTTCCTCGAGGGTCGATATCATCATCTCCACCTCGTTCCTGGAGTGTACGAGGTCGTCCTTCGCGGAGGTTATCCTCGTTATCCTCCCGCCGATGACCGATACCGAGTCCGAGACCTGCTGAAAACCCTGGTCGAGGTTCCCGATGGCGGTCTGGATGCCGGTGGAATCGTTCCCGTTCAAGGCAGTCACAAGGTCCGTTACCGTCTGGAGTATGTCTACGCCGCCTCCCGCTCCCTTGAATACCTCCCCGCCGTTTACGCCCACGGTCATGTAGCCGGTCGAGTTTATCCTTATCTGGTAAGCGTTCGTGTCCCCGAGGTAATTCCCGGTCTGGTCGAAGGGAGCGGTCCCGGTCTCGTACCCGGCGAATATGTATTTGCCGTCGAAATTCGTGTTGCCGAGGCTGACGAGCTGGTCGTAGAGCTGGCTGACGGTCGTCGCGGCGTTGGCCCTGGTGGAAGCGTCGGAAGTGCCTGTGGCCGCGCTTGTCGCCAGCTCCTGCAGGGTCATGAGGACGTCCTTTACGCTTGCGAGCGTGTCCTCGGCGGTATTCAGGTAAGAGAGCCCGGAGTCCATGTTCCTCTCGTACTGCTCGTACCCCGAGACTATCGACTTCGAGGTCAGTATCCTGTCGGTCTTCACCGGGTCGTCGGAGGGGGCGTTCACGGATTTGCCCGTCGAGAGCTGTGTGGCGAGCTTGTAGATGGACTCTTGCCGCCTCATGATGTCGTTGATGTAGGTATTGTAGGTTATGTTCTGCGTTACTCTCATAATGCGCCTACCTTATGTTTAGGAGCGTCTCCATCATCCTGTCGGCGGTCGTCATCACCTTGGCCGCGGCCTCGTACGCCCTCTGAAGCTTTATGAGGTTTATGGCCTCTTCCTCGATCGACACCCCGGAAACCGACTCTCTCGCGGCTTTGAGCTCCTCGACGAGCTTCGTCTGGGCCCCGAAGCTCCCGGATGCCTCGCTGGACGCGAACCCTATGTCGGTTACGATGCCGTTGTAATAGTCGTTGAAGGTCGCGCCGTCCGTCGTCGCGGCATTCTTCAAGTCGGCAAGGGCCTGGGCGTTCAGGTTGTCTCCGGGGACGCCGGCGAGCGTGGAAGACGCCGCGACCGAGTTGGGGTCGGTTATCGCAACACCGATTGATTCGGCGGCGTTCTTTTTGACGCTCACCTCGAACTTGTCCCCGGCCACCGGTCCGCTCGGGTTATCCGATATCGTAAAGCTCAAGCCGTCGAATGTGATAGCCGAGCCGGATGAGTACGCGCCCTGCGTGACGACGGCGTTGGTGCCCTTGTTTACGACGGTGTAGGCGGCGGCCGACGAGAACCTGACCTCGTAGTCGTCGAGGGTCACGGCAGAGAGGTTTGCGACCGTACCGTTCGCTATGACGGCCCCGCCGGTGTTAGAGCTCGACGCGTGCGTGTAGACCGAATGCGGAGAGAAGAAGTCCGTGCCGGTCGTGCCGTCGAGCCCGTAGCCCTGCGAGTGCTGGAGATTTACTTCCTTTATGAGGCTCGCGGCAAGGAGATTGAGCTTGCCCTCCGTCTCGTCGTATACGGCGGCCCCCTCGAGGTGCCCCTTCAATGACCCTCCGGTGATCCTGTCGTTAAGGACCGTCCCCCTGCTCACGATGTCGTAGACCGCGGCCTCGGGGTTTATGTCGAGCTCGAGCGGGGAAGTGGTTATGCCGGTGACGAGGAAAAAGCCCCCGATGTATACGTCCACCTGGCCGGTATCGCTTTCCATCGTGGAGATGTCGACGATGCCGGAGAGCTTCTCGAGCAGGAGGTCCCGATTGTCCCTTAGGTCGTTCGCCTCCATGCCGCCGACCTCGATATTCGATATCTGGTGGTTGAGGTCGGCTATCTGCCCGGCTATGGAGTTTACCTCCTTGACGACCGACTCCAATTCGTTGTTTATGGACGCGACGTTCTGCCTGATCGTCGCGTCGATCTTGTTGAATGCGTCTGTCAGGACCGATGCGCTGGAAAGGAGCGAGGAGCGCTCCGGGTACGACGAGGGGCTGTTGATCACCTCCTGGAATGCATTGAAGAAGTCGTCTATCCGGGAGCTCAAGCCGGCCCCGCCCATGTCGTTTACCAGCCCTTCAAGCGCCTTCAGGTGCTCGCCCTTGGTCTCGTACCTGTTCAGGGTCGAGGACGCCGTCCGTATCTGCACGCCCTGGAACCTGTCGTAGACGCGCTCTACCGAATTTATCGTGACGCCTGTGCCGAAATAAAGGCCGCCGTACTGGACGGCGGTCATCGGCTCCAATACGGCCTTCTGCCTCGTGTACCCCTCGGTGTTCGCGTTGGCTATATTATGAGAGGTCACGTTTATCGCCTTCTGGTTGGCGAGAAGCGCGGTCTTCGCTATGTCGAGGACTGATGAAAGCGACGCCATATTCGTCAGGCCCCTTCGCTCAGGTGCGAGCCCTTGACCGCGCCGAAGCCGTCGAAAGCCCCGCTCTGCCTGTATACGCCCGACTGGAGGAAGTTGCCGCGGAAGCCGAGCGTCTTGTTGATGTTATCCAATGACCCCTTCACGACGAGGCCGTTCAAATGGTTCAGTTCCTTGATCGACTCGATAAGAGAGATTATAATATTCCTTTTTGATTCGAGCGCCGCCTTCGACGGGCCGGAGCGCTCTATGACGGCGGAGAGGGCGGATTCATTTTCAGGACCGGGTTTGAGCGCGAGAGTCCTGGCCGCCTCGGTTACGAGCCTTCCGCGCTCTACCGACGCAAGCTCTATCCGTTTAAGGACATGCTCCTTCCTGCCGACGGTCTCGTAGAGGGCACGAAAGTCCCTTGAAACGAGGTTCTCCGTCTCAGCCTGGAGGACCGAGACGAGCTCCTTGTAAAGGGACTCTTCCTTCGTAAGATGTGCTTCTATCGCGCTTAAGTCCATGCTATTTTTTTACCGGTATGGCGTTAACGATGGCCCGCTCTATCATCTTCTCGGCGACCTTTTCGGAGTCGACCTCGTAGCTCCCGCTCTCTATGTCGGTCTTGAGCTTAACGACCATCTCGCCCCTGACTTCCGGCACGTTCTCCAGAAGCCCCTTGGCCTTGTTCATGTCCTTTGCCCTGGACGAGATGTCTACGCTGTCTCCTGCCTTGGGTTTGGCGCCGCCTTCGGGCCCCTTTACCTGTCCACCGGTCTCCCCTGCCTTTTTGACGTAATTGTCAGTGCCTACCCCGCTTTTTTTCCCGCCTACTTTCATCTGGTCCTCCTGAATTTGGAGCGTTCCCGCCCTCTGATTTTAATATCGGCGGAAGCGCTTAAAAACTTTAGGAAGACCACTAAATATGGTAATACACTGCCCCTGAACCACAACTAATCATGCCTATCCGAACCTGAACCCCGATGGGTCGATAGCCGAGCCGTCCTTTAATACCTCGAAGTGGAGGTGGGGCCCGGTCGATCTGCCGGTCGACCCTACGGAGGCTATGGCGTCCTTCGTAGTCACCCGGTCTCCCTCCTTTACGAGGTTCCTGGCGTTGTGGCCGTACCTTGTCACCAGTCCGTTTTCATGGAGGACCTCCACGACGTTGCCGTACCCTCCCCTCGTGCCGCTGAATATTACCCTGCCCTCGGCCGCCGGATATACAGGAGAGCCCTCTTTTGCCGCTATGTCGACCCCGTGGTGGAACTTTTCGTGGCCAGTGAAGGGGTCCTCCCTCAGGCCGTACTTGGAGCTTACCCTCTTAAATCCCTCGTTGACCGGGAACCTCAAGCCGTTTTCAGGGGCCTTGGACTTTAAGGGCTCGTCTACCGGCTCATCGATTACTTCCGTGGCCGCGTGCGGCGGCGTGTACGGAACAAACGCCCTTCCGGTAAACTCTTCAGTCGCACCCGGCCCATCGGTCCCGCCCATCTCCCTCATCATCATGTCCTTGAGTCCTATGCCGTGGCCCGAGGCCATGAGGCGCGCAAGCTCGGTATCGAAAAGGGAGTTGTAGACCTCCTCGCCGCTCCCGCCGTGGAAGAGGTCGCCCTTTGCGACACTCTCCTTCATGGTTTTGAGCATATAGCCGATAAAAAGGGACTCGAACTCGGTGAGGGCCTTTTTTAATTCGGCACTGTTGTCCTTTTTTAACGCCTCGTCGGCCTTTACCGAGGAAGCTATCGCGCTTGAGACGTCCATATGCGCCCTTAGAGCCCGACCTTCTCGAGGTCGCCGGCTATGTGCCTTATCCTGGTCTCTATTTCCTTTATCGCCTCAGGCTCGTCCTGTAGCCTCAGGGCGAGCCCCATTATCGAGACGAGGCCGTTCCGCACATGGTGAGAGATGTACCTTTTGCACTCCTTCGGTATCTCGCACGACCTCTGGATAGCGAGCTCTTCGTCTATGAGTTTGGCTCCCATGATAAAACCTCCTTAGATGATCTCGAGCTCCGCCTGCAACGCGCCCGCGGCCTTTATGGCCTGGAGTATCGCTACGAGGTCCCGCGGGGTCACCCCCACGAGGTTAAGGGCCCTTACTACCTCCCCGAGAGTTACGCTCTCCGGGAGCACGATAAGCCTCGACCTCTCCTCCTGTACGGTAGTCTCCTCGACCGGCTGGACGACCGTCTCTCCCTTCGAGAACGGGGCGGGCTGGGAAATATGGTACTGGGTCTTGACCTCTATGCTTATGTCGCCGTGAGAGATGGCGACACTCGATATGCTTACGTTCTCGCCCATGACGACGGTCCCGGTCCTCTCGTTCACGACGACCTTAGTGACCGCGTCGGCCTTTATCTCAAGGAGCTCTATCGCGGATATGAGCTCTATGAGGCCTTTGGACCCCTGAGGCTCGGCCACTTTGATCTTGCCCGCGTCGAGAGCCGTTGCCGCGTCATACCCGAGCCCCTTGTTTATCGCGTCGACCATGCGCGCGGCAGTCGTGAAATCAGGGTTCCTTAAGGAAAATACGAGCCCGTTCTGGGCGTTCAGGGCAAAGGGGACCTCGCGTTCGAGTATCGCGCCCCCGGGTATCTTTCCCGCTGTCTGGTGGTTCTTTGTGACGCTCGACGACGCCTTGCCTGCGGTGAACCCGGCGAGCGCAATCGCCCCTTGCGCCATGGCGTAGACCGCGCCGTCAGGCGCGCGGAGCGGCGTTGATATCAGAGTGCCGCCCTGGAGGCTCGAGGCGTCGCCTATGGACGAGACCAGAATGTCTATCCTGGCTCCGGGCTTGACGAAGGGCGGTATCTCGGCGGTGACGAGGACCGAGGCCGTGTTCTTGACCTTTATGTTCTTGGGGTCTATCTTCATCCCCATCCTGTTCAGCATATTCGATATCGACTGGTTGGTCGCACTGCTGGACTTGTCCCCGGTGCCGTTCAGGCCGACGACGAGGCCGTAGCCGACGAGCTGGTTGGACCTCACCCCTTCGACAAAGGCGATGTCCTTGATGCGCGCGGCTTCAGAGGTACCGCTTAAGAGCAGGAACATTAAAGCGATAACGAATGCAGCCACAGGCCATTGGAAAAAAGTATCTATGAAAACCCTTTTGTACAAAGAAGTATCTCCCACACCCACTCCGAAGAGTTTTAGTTCCAGAAGTTCTCCCCCGTTGTCTTTTTGGGGGAGAACTTCTGGAAGAACTGAAAATTTTTGGAGAGAGTCTGAGAGTCCTCGCCGGACTGGCAAACCCATTTCAATCGACCGTGCTTTAAATTGCTCAGAGTGCTCCGACTGAAATCTGGCGGTGCGCCCAGCACACTTTTTATAAAAAGGTTCTCTCAGGAACTTTTTCAAGGTCTTTTTAGAACGGCCAGACATTGTCAAGTACCCTCCCGAGCCAGCCCTGGCCCTGTTCGTCGGCGAGGACGCCCTTGCCGGAGTATTCTATGCGGGCATCCGACAACTGGCTCGACGAGACGATATTGGCTTCGGTTATGTCCTCGGGCCTCGCGATGCCGCTGAGTATTATGTACTGGAGCTCGTTATTGACGACCGTGTCCTTCTTGCCTTCAAGCACAAGGTTGCCGTTGGGGAGCACCCTTATGACCCTCGCCGTGATCGTCGCGCTCAACTCGCCGGTCCTTTTTGTGGTGCCGGAGCCGTCGAAGTTCGAGTCATAGGTGGAAGAGACCTCGGGGCTGAAGGGCGTGCCCTGGTTCAAAAAGTTCCTCATGCCGAGGTTCGAAGGCAGGCCGAAGAGGTTCGTAAGCGCAATATCCTTTGAAGACGACCTCGATGTGGAGGTGGTCGCCTCCTTAATGGCGCTCGTCTTTTCTGATATCTCTATCGTTATGATGTCGCCTACATTACGGGCGCGGAGGTCCTGAAAGAGCGTATTTCTGGAAGTCTCGCCGGGCCAGAGAGACCCGGGTGTAGTCGGCGCGGAGCTGCCCTGCACCGGGATGTTCGAGATGTCTATCTTCTTCGGCTCGGGTGTCGCGCAACCGGCGAAGAACAAAACAGCGCCGAGCATAACGAGTATTTTGAATCCTGTCTTCATCTAAAAGACTCCGTCTTAAAATTGGACAAGCAGTTCACCCGGGCCAGTGACCACGCCGCTTATTTCCCTCCCCGAGACGGCGCGCGCGGCTATCACGCCGCCCCTGCCGCCGTCCTCCGAGGCTATGGCCGCAGTCTTCACCTTGATCGACTTGCTTTCCAGCCAGACCGTTACCCTCTCGCCCTTCTTTACGATCGACTCGGGCTTGAGGTAATCCCTTTTTATAACGGAGCCCGCAGGGACCGGCCTCCTTACGACCATGCCTTCGAGCTCGTCAAGCGAGGCGACCGCGTCAGGCGCGTCCTTGACCTCGACTGATACGAGCTTCACGTCGTCCGCAGAGAGCTTCGACTTCATCTTAAGGGCGCGGAGCGCCACGAGCGTGTCCCTGTAGACCCGTATCCTCGCCGAGCCCCAGAGGGTCTTTATCTCTTTGCCGTCCCGCTTAAGAACGGTAAGGAACGCCACCTTGCCTATCGCCTTCGGGTTTGAGAGCCTTACTTCGATTGCGTCGAACCTCTCCGTGTCAATGCCGGGCACCTCGATCTCCTCGACCTCGACCTTTGCCCCGTTCCAGGGGGATACCTTCAGGAGCGCGGCCCTTATTTCGGAGTCCGCGTCAAGCCCGTATGACAGCGCCGGGAGCGCAAGGACAAGGAGCATTATCAGGAGGGCCTTTTTCACCTGTTACCTCTTCATCGAGTTCGCGGTCTGGAGCATCTCGTCCGTCGTCTGTATGGACTTTGAGTTTATCTCGTATGCCCTCTGCGCCGCGATCATCGCGACCATCTCT
Organism: Deltaproteobacteria bacterium; assembly: GCA_016182655.1. Taxonomy (GTDB): domain Bacteria; phylum Desulfobacterota; class GWC2-55-46; order GWC2-55-46; family GWC2-55-46; genus GWB2-55-19. The sequence goes on along the minus strand of JACPGB010000031.1, from coordinate 50,950 downwards.
TCGACGACGCTCACATTCGACATCTCGAGGAAACCCTGCGCGAGCGTGCCGAAGCCGTCCGAGCCGGGTGTGGATGTTATCGCGTCGCCTGACGCTGAAGTAGGTAGATAGAGGTTCTTTCCGATTGACTGGAGTCCGGCGGGGTTAATGAACCTCGCAAGCTCTATGGTGCCCACCTGGGACGAGTTGGAGGAGCCGGGCTGGGTGACCGAGACTATGCCGTCGGCGCTTATGGTGACGGTGAGCGTGTCCGAGGGTATCGTTATCTGGGGCTCGAGCAGATAGCCGTCCGAGGTGACGAGGCGGCCTTCGCTGTCGACCTTCAATTCCCCGTTCCTCGTGTAGGCCGTCGTGCCGTCGGGCTTGGCTATCTGGAAAAAGCCGTCGCCCTCTATGGCGAGATCGAGCGAGTTCTGCGTTTCCTTGAAGTTGCCCTGGTTGAAGACCTTCTCGACGGAAACGGTCCTCACACCCTGGCCTATCTGTATGCCCGTAGGGACCATCGTGGACGGGGATGACGACGCGCCCGCTGATTTCAACTCCTGATAGAGGAGGTCCTGGTAGTCGGCCCTGCTCTTCTTGAAGCCCGTGGTGTTGACGTTCGCGAGGTTGTTGGCGATGACGTCTATGTTCAACTGCTGGGCTTCCATGCCCGTCGATGCCGTCCACAATGCCCTGATCATCTTTGCTCCTCCTTATAAAAAACCTGTTAGACCCTTCCGACCTCGTCTATGGCCTTCTTAGTCATGTCGTCTATCGCCTGTATCATCTTCGTATGAGTCTCGAAGGACCTCATCGCCTCTATCATCGTCGTCATGGCGCGGACCGCGTTTACGTTGGATGTCTCGACGTACCCCTGGTCTATCGCCGTATCCTTTGAGACCGCAGTCTCTTTCGCCCCATCTACGGGCATGAAGAAGTTCCCCTCGCGCTTCAGATCCATCAGGTTCGTGAAGGATACGACCTTTAGCCTGTCAACGATCGCGCCGTTTTCGCGGATATTGCCCTCCGCGTCAATCGCGACCTCCGGAGAAGTCAACTTTATGACGCCCTTCTCGCCCGTGACCGGGAAACCTTCGCGGGAGATGAGGGTGCCGTCAGTCGCGAGCGTGAACGACCCGTCCCTCGTGTAGCGGGGGCCGTTCCTGGTGTTCATTACGAAGAACCCCTCCCCCTTTATGGCGAGGTCGAGCTGTCTCCCGGTCTTCTCGGCGGGACCCTGCGACATGTCCGTAACTACCTTATCCATGGAGGCAAAATCACGGATCCCGTAGGCGTCGGGCATCGAGTCCTCGAAAAGCGGCTTCTGCTTTTTGAACCCGGCGGTGTTCACGTTCGCGAGGTTGTCTGTCAGCACCTCGAGCCTCTTTTCCTGGATGACCGCGCCCGAGAGCGCGACGAATATCGACCTGTCCATCTGTTGCCTCCTTGGATACGCCAGAGTAATAATGCAACATATGTGCCAAGGATTGAGGCGTGCTTATGTGCCATTTTCCTGCAAATTTTCAGAAAGAGGCTTTTTCAAAAGGGAATAAAATTCCGGGTGAGACCTTTTTGCCTGGCCGAAAACACAGAGATTGCTGAATGCCTCGGGATGTGTCAGGGTGCTGAAAAAGCTCCAGATGCGAGGCGTCGAGGAACGAGGCGCGAGGCGTACTCTGTTTGTACGCCGCAGCGACGAGAGACGAAGACAACAAAGCAGATGGACTTTTTTCAGCGCCCTGAAATGAGGTGCCCCCCTGCTCCCGAGAGGGAGAGGGGGGATTTGGCGGGGTGTTACGGAGTCTTTATAAACCGGGCCGCGCCCGGATAGTTACCTGTAATTATTGAGTGAGGAGATGAGCTCTACTTCGCCGTTCAGCAATCCGAGGCTCCTTACTATCTCGTCGGCCGGGGTCCCTGACTTCAGCATCCGCACGGCCTTTGAGTACATGTCCTCGTTCCTCTCGCTCACATAGAGGGCTTCGAGCTTCCTTGCCGAGTCCTCGGCCTGCTTGACTATCGCGTCGAGCCGCCTGGTACGTTCGTTGATGGTATTTTCGTGCCTTTCAAAGGCGGCCTTTTTCCTCTCCAACTCAGCTGAGAGCGTCTTTATGCCGGAGAGCTCGCTCTGTAGCTCCCTTACCTGATCAAAGGCCGGCACAGTCGTTGATTCAGGGGCGAGCCTCTGCCGGGTCTTCTTCCCTGACATGATGTAGAGGATTCCGCCCATAAGGGCGATGTCGACTGCCGAAAGTACGATAACCCAAAGCTCCATCGAATGACCACCTTTCAAAAACTCGCAAAAGGTTGCCTTAACGCGATGAAGATGATTATTGCAATTAGCGTGCCTGGAAAGGGCACGCGGAATGGTTTTTCGATAGAAAAAACTAAATATCCGGCTAAGTATTCAATAAAGCTCGATTCCCTGGCTGAAGGTCACCTGTATTTTTTCAGTCAGGTCCTTCATCTCGGCCTGATCGAGGCCAAGGGCCTCGGGTAGATTGCCGAAATCCACGCCGTTCCCGCCGGGTTTTCTCCATCCCATGCCAAACTTTTGGCACATCCTGTCAGCGAGCGTTATTATGGTGACGAGGTTGTAAAGGTACTTCTCTTTTTTTATCTCCTCCTGGTCGTCGAAGTTAAGGAGGAGTTTCTCGAGCGTCTCGGGGAACCCCCACTTCTTCACCACCTCGGCCCCGAGCTTCCTCTGCGAAAAGTCAAAGACCTCGGTCTCCGCCACATGGAACGGGACCGAGTCGTTGTATACGCGCTCCATGACGCGCGCGAACTCCTCGGGGAATTCGTTATTGAGCACGACCTTGCCGATGTCGTGGAGGAGCCCGCCAATGAACGCGTCCTCGGGGTCTGAAAGGCGCGTCTGCCTTGCGATGAGGTTCGCCGCGAGCGCCGAGCCTATTATCTGCTCCCAGAGGAGCTTCTCGGTGAGGCCGAACCTCTTGTATACGTTCTTCATCGAGGTGGCGACGACTATCGACCTTACGGCGTTCAAGCCGAGCCGGAGGATCGCCTGCGTCAGGTTCTGTATGTTCCTGTAACTGCCGTAAAAGGCGGAGTTGGCGACCATTAGCATCTTTGTCGTCAGCCCCGGGTCGGCCCCAATGAGCCTCTTTATCTTCTCTATGGAGACGTCCGGGTCCGCCATGAGCGAGAGCACCTTCTGCGTCGTGACCGGAAGGACCGGCAACTCGGACGCCTTGAGGGCGACTTCCGTTATTTTTTCCCTTTGTGCGGTGATCATCCTGCTCTCCTTGTTTTGGCCTTATCAGGCCTGGCCGCTCGCTTTTTTGAAGCGGGGGAACTGCTTGACTTCCGCAGTCTTCCTGAAGCCGCCTGCGCCGCTCGTCTCAGCCGGGCGGCGCTCGGAGGCGTGCTCTACCTTGAAGTTCGAGACAAGGCTCTTGAGCTCGGTGGCGAGCCTCGCCATTTCGTTCGTAGCCCTCGACACCTCGCCTATGGCCGCGACGTTGGTCTTGGCGACCTCGGCTATGGAGTCCATGTTCTGGGTTATCTCGTCGGTCGTCGCGCTCTGCTCCTCGGCGGAAGTGGCGATGTGGCTTATCATGTCCGTCACGCCTTCGACTCCCGTTACTATCCTCTTAAGCGCGTCTCCGGCTTCGTTTGCGAGCCTGACGCCGTTTTCGACCTTCCTGGTCCCTTCGTCCATGGCGGATACGGCCGTGCCTGTCTCCGTCTGTATGGTCTTGATCATCCCGCTTATCTCTTTAGTCGCCTTGGTGGTCCTCTCGGCGAGCTTCCTCACCTCGTCGGCGACGACGGCGAAGCCCCTGCCCTGGTCGCCGGCTCTCGCCGCCTCTATGGCGGCGTTAAGCGCAAGGAGGTTCGTCTGGTCCGCGATGTCGTTGATGACCGAGACGATGGAGCCTATCTCCTCGGAGGACTTGCCGAGCTTCTTTATCGTGTCGGCCGTGACAGAGGTGGATTCGGCCACCTCCTGCATGGCGGAAATCGCCTCGGATACGATGTCACCGCCCTTTACGGCTATGGACTGCGCGTTCCTTGCCGATTCCGATACCTGGTTCGAGTTCTTGGCGACCTCTATGACCGTAGCGTTCATCTCCTCCATGGAGGTAGCCACCTGGACCGTCTGGCCCGACTGCCTGTTCGCGCCTTCCTCAATCTGGGTCGCAGAAGAGGAGAGCTGTTCGGAGGCCGAGGCGAGGAGGTTCGAAGAGTCCGTGATCCTGCCTATGACCCCGGACATCTGCACGGCCATTGCGTCGACGCTGTCGCCGAGGCTCGTCACCTCGTCTTTGAGGTCCTTTCCAAGGAACCTTATCTTTATCTCCGCCCTCTTCGAAAGGTCGCCGTGCGAGAAGGCCTCGACCGTATCCTTGACCTTCATTATAGGCTTTATGATATGGATGTTGGTCGACCACATGAAAAATACCGAGAGGCCGGCTGAGACGAATACCGCGACGGCCATGACTACTATCCCCTTCATCGCGGAGCTCCTCGCGCCTGCGGCTATCTCCTTTGTAAGGTCGTCGGCGGCGGCTACGATCTCCGGCGTGTGCCTGTTGGAAAGCTCGTTCACGTTGGCGGCGAAGACGTCCTTGTCCTTCATGCCGGCGGCTACGAGCTCCTTCCTCTTGGCCCAGAGCTCCTCGGCCTCGCTGAACTTGCGGATGAGCTCCGGGTTGTGCACCGGCTTAAGGCCCAGCTCGACGGAGCCGTTTTTGAGGCCCTTAAGCGTCGTCTCGAAGTCGCTCATGGTCTTTTTGAGGTTGTCCGAGACGAGATCGAGCTCGAAGTTGGACCTCGCGTAGCGCTCCATCAGGTAGGCCATGTTCACGGTCCTCATCCTCTGGAGACCGGCCAAGTCTATCGATTTGCTGTAAGACTGGTCGCCGAGCGCCACAAACCCCTTGACGATCCCGTTCATCTTGTCGACCATGGGGTACGTGGACACCTCCAGTTCCCTCATCGCATCGGTCAAGCTGTCGCCGCTCTCCATCGTCTTATCGAGCGCCGCGAGCATCCCCTGCCACTTCTGCTCGACCACCGCCAGCTTGTCCTTGGCCGAGCCCGTTACGGCCGGGACTTCCGGGGTCCCGGTCCGGAGCGACTCGATTGCCTTGCCGTATTCGGCCTTCCTGTCCTGGAAGACCTGCTCGAGTTCCTCTTCGCCGTTCATGATGTGGCGGTTAAGGACGTAGTTGAGCTCGACGGCCCTTTTTCTCAGGGCGCTCGCCTCTACCACCTGCGAGTACTTCTGGCTCATCCCGCCGACCAGCATGTATATTATGGGGAGCTGGATAAAAAATAGGATAATAAGAAACAAATAACTGCCCAGGAACCTGGACTTCACTGAATGCAGATCCATAACACAACCTCCGGCTTTAGCTTTATAAGGATCAGGCGACCGCGTTAAGCTGATGCCCCAGGGCATCCCTCTCCGTGCTGGTAAGTATCTTTGATACGTCGAGGAGTATTATGAGCCTTCCCTCGAGCTTGCCGACCCCTCTTATGTAGTCTGACTCGGCCCCGGTGACGATGGCAGGCGGCGGCTCGACGGTGTCCGACGGAAGCCTTAGCACCTCGGAGACCGCGTCCACCTTAAGGCCCACGGTCCTGTTGTCGACGTCGACGACTATTATCCTCGTCTCGTTCGTCCTCTCGTCGGCCGGGAGGCCGAAGCGCTTCCTGAGGTCAAGGACCGGAATGACCCTGCCCCGCAAATTGATCACGCCCTCGACGAAGTCCGGGGTGCGCGGCACCCGGGTGAGCTCCATGTGCCTTATGATCTCCTGCACCCTCAGTATGTCGAGGGAGAACTCTTCGTTCCCCAGCCTGAAGGTCACGAGCTGGAGCACCTCCTTGGAATCGAAATCCTTTTTTATGTCCATCGTTACGCCTCCTCAAAAGTTCGGGGGATAAAAAACGTGGTTGATTTTAACCGTTATATTTGTTCTTCGGCGGTTTGAAAAAAAACTTGACATTTTATTTTATGAAGACGTACGCGGAAAATGCAGTCGGGGGATGGAAGGGCGGCCGGAGAACGGGGCTGGAAGGGCGGACAAAGCGAACTCTGAGGCTCTAAAGACCGGGATCCGTTCAGTCAACAAATGAGCCGTGGACGAGGAGTCAAGGAGCAGGGACCGGGGAGCGAGTCGTGCTTTTTTGCAAGCATTTGGCCGAGCTTTTAAATCGGAAGGGAGACGGACTTGGCGGATCGACCGGCTATATGGGCACGTCGCCGTTCATGATCATTATGTCCACCCTCCTGTTCTTGGCCCTGCCGGTCGGCGTATCGTTGGTGTCGACGGGCCTGTACTCGCCGTGGCCTACGGCGGAAAGCCTTGTCGGGTCGAAGGAATGGGCGTCGATGAAGTATTTGAGGACCTTAAGCGCCCGCGCGCTGGATAAGTCCCAGTTGGTCGGGAACCTCTCCGTGTTCATAGGGATGTTGTCGGTGTGCCCCTCGATCCTCACCTGGCTCGGCATGTCCTTGAGCACGGCGCCAACCTCGGAGAGTACCTCGTAGCCCCCCTCCGCTATCACGTCGCTCGATGGCTCGAAGAGGCTCGTCTCGGATATCCTTATCACTATCTTCTGGTTGTCTACTATAAAAGTGAGCTTCTTTTCCTTCTCGAGGTCGCTCAAAGCGGTCTGTATCTTTTTGTAGTTTCCGGCGTTCACGTCCTTGAACTCGGTCGCGATCGACGGCCTTTGCTCACGGACGAACCTGGGCCCGTCCTGCATCTTCGTCGAGGTGTATAGCGAAGGGTTGAAGGAAACGGCGAGAGATTCGCTCAAGATCCTGAACTTGCCCTCGTTCACCGACGACATGGCGTACATGGAGGTGAAGAACGCGAAGAGGAGCGTTATGAAGTCGGCGTAGGAGACGAGCCAGCGCTCGTGGTTCTCGTGCTCCTCGTGCCTCTTTTTCCTTGCCACGGGTGTGCCCCTCTCGTAAAGGCCCTCTCTCGTATTGTTATTTCTTCTTCTCAGAGTCTCTTAAAAACCCGGCGAGCTTCTCTTCCACGCGCCTCGGGTTCTCTCCGTCGGATAGCGAGATCAGCCCCTCGATGATCATCTCCTTCACTATGACCTCCTCGCGGATCTTGTGCTTCATCTTCCCGGCGAGCGGGAGCCAGAGGAGGTTCGCGGTGCCGACGCCGTAGACGGTCGCGACGAAGGCCACCGCTATGCCGGAGCCGAGCATCGATGGGTCGGCGAGGTTCTCCATTACGTGAATGAGGCCCAAGACCGCTCCGAGTATGCCTATGGTCGGCGCATAGCCTCCCGCGGACTCGAATACCTTCGCCGAGGAAAGCTGGTACTCCTCGGCGTACTGTATCTCTATCTCCAATATCTCCCTCGTGAGCTTCGGCTCCGTGCCGTCTACCACGAGCTGGAGCCCCTTTTTAAGGAACGGGTCGTCTATCTTCTTCAGGCGGGACTCGAGCGAAAGCAAGCCGTCCTTCCTCGCCACGCCGGCAAGGTCCGAGATGAGCCTTATAAGCGCCTTCGGGTCGGCCTTATGGTTGAAGAAGGCGAGCCTGGCGTTCTTCAACGCCAGGAGGAACGTATTAAGGGAATAGTTGACGCAGACCGCCCCGACCGTTCCGCCGAGGACGATGATCGCGGCCGTCAACTGCATTATCGAGTGCAGGGAGCCGCCCTCGAGGACCTGTCCGCCTATGACCGCGCCGAAGCCGAGGATTATGCCTATTATTGTTAATATGTCCATAAAGAGAAGGCCTGGCTTCCAGTGCCTAACGGGTTGCTTGAAAAAATTGTTCAGGTTTCAAATAAGCTCCGGATGCGTACAAGAGGAGCGAGGCGTACTCTTTTGTACGCTGCAGTCAAGAGCGCCGCTGACGACAAAGCAACTGGACTTATTCGAGGCCTGTCAGATCATGTTTACTATCTCGCCGGCTATGTGGTCGAGAGGCACTATCTTGTCCGCGAGACCAGCGTCGACGACCGCCTTAGGCATGCCGTAGACCGTGCAGGTCTCCTCGCTCTGGGCAAGGGTCTTGCCGCCCTTCTCCTTTATAAGCCTCATGCCCTCTCTCCCGTCGTGTCCCATGCCTGTAAGGATCACGCCGAGCGACCTGCCGGGGTAGCATTCTGCGACCGACGTCATCGATACGTCGACTGAAGGCTTGTAGATCGAACCGAAGGGCTCGTTGTTGATCTCCACGCTGAAATCGAAGGTCCCGCGCCTTTTCACCCTGGTCTGGGAGCCGCCCGGGGTCAGGAGCACGCGCCCGGCCTTTATCGTCTCGCCGTTCTCGGCCTCCTTCACCTCGAGGCCGCAGAGGTCGTTCAGCCTCTCGGCGAACGCGCCGGTAAATGCCCTCGGCATGTGTATGGCGACGAGAAAAGGTGTAGAAAGGTCGGAGGGAAGATGTGAGAGCACCTCCTGGATCGCCCTCGGCCCGCCGGTCGACGCCCCTATCGCAACGAAGGCTATCTTCTGGGTCGCGAAGCTCCTCTTCGACGGCATCGGCGCCGGAATACGCGCCGCCTCGGGCTTTTTGAACCCGGTCAGGCCCATGAGCCTGTTCTTTTTGAGCGAGACCGCCTTTACCTTGGAGATGAGCTCCTCCTGTATCTTTATCATGTCGAAGGACGAGGTCGAGAGGTTCTTCGAGATGTAATCAGCCGCGCCCTTATCGAGCGCCTCGAAGGTCGCCTTCGCCCCCTCTTTGGTAAGGGAGCTCACCATGATTATGGGCGTGGGCGACTTCTCCATTATCGCCTCCGTCGCTTCCAACCCGGTCATCCTCGGCATCTCTATGTCCATCGTGATGACGTCCGGGTTCAGGGATAGCGCAAGCTCAACGCCCTCGGCGCCGTCCCTTGCCGTCCCTATGGCCTCGATCCCCGGGTCTGTCTCGATCATCTGCTTTATGACGCGGCGCATGAAGGCCGAATCGTCTACTATGAGCACCCTTATCTTCTTCCCTGTCATGTCCCTACCCCTTGCTTAAAATGCGTATGACCTCTGGGCGGCCTGCAAAAGCCCGGCGAGGTCGAGTATAAGTATAACGTTGCCGTCGCCGGTGATGCACGCCCCGGCTATGCCTTCGGTGCCCTTCAAGTACTCGCCCATCGACTTCATCACTATCTCCTCCTGGCCGTGGAGCCTGTCGACGAGTATACCGAACCTCTTCTCTCCTATGCCGATGAGGACTATGTACTTCCACTCGGACTTATACGACGAGACGTTGCCCGAGACGAGCGCCCCGAGCCTGACGACGGGATAGACCCTGTCCCTTATCCGGATGACTTCCTTGCCGTCGACGGTCTTGATGTCGTTGTCGGTGACCCTGATGTTCTCTATGACGGTTGAAAGGGGTATGCCGTAGACCTCCCCGCCGGCGTTTACGGTCAGAGCCTGTATGATGGCGAGCGTCAGGGGGAGGCTGAAGGTAATCCTCGTGCCCTTCCCCACCTCGGAGTCTATGTCTATGGCCCCGTTTATCCGGGTTATATTGGTCTTCACGACGTCCATTCCGACGCCGCGCCCGGATATGTTGCTCACCTTCTTTGCCGTCGAGAAGCCGGGGATGAAAATAAGGTTCAGCGCGTCCTTGTTCGATAACTTGGCGGCCTCGTCCTCGGTCAGTAGCCCCTTCTCGACCGCGGACTTCTTTATATGGGCGGGGTTCATCCCGCGTCCGTCTTCCGCTACGGACACTATGATGTTCCTCCCCTCCTGATAGGCGGAAAGAGAGACGGTGCCGCACCTGGGCTTGCCCGCGGCTACCCTCTCCTCGGGCGTTTCCATGCCGTGGTCGAGGGCGTTCCTTATGAGATGGACGAGCGGATCGCCGAGCTCCTCGATTACCGTCTTGTCGAGCTCGGTCTCCTCGCCGCTTATGACGAGCTCCACTTCCTTGTTGTTCTGCCTGGCAAGGTCCCTTACCATCCTCGGGAATTTATTGAAGACCTTGGCTATCGGCTGCATCCTCATCTTCATGACCGCGAGCTGGAGGTCGGTAGTGACGAGATCGAGCTGGGCTATGGCCTCATCCACGTGGGAGACGAGATCCTCCTCCACAGCGGTCTCCGAGAGCTTTGAGCCGAGCCGCATGAGCCTGTTTCTGGACAAGACCAGCTCTCCGGCGAGGTTCAGGACCATATCCAGCCTGTCTATGTCGACCCTTATCGACAGCTCCTTTTCCTTCTCCTTGGGCCCGGTCTCTTCCTTCTGCTGTTTGGCCTCCGGCGTTTTCGCCTCCGGCCTTGGGATCTCGACCACCTTCTCCGCAACAGTGGACGCCTTTGGGGCCTCGGCGGCCTCGGCCGCGGGCGCGCTTTCCGCTATATTTGCCTCTGTCTCAGGCACAGGCTCTGCTACCTTTGCCTCTGCCTCACGGGTATCGGCAGTCGCCGTTGTCTGCACGGGCCTCTCGGCCGGCGCGGCCTGGACATCCGCCTTGTTTCCGCTCAATATCCCCGACAATGATGAAATGACCCCGGAGGTGTCCTCGCTCCTGCCGTTCCTCTCCCTGATGTTATTGAGGATGACCTTTATGAGGTCCACGGACTCGAGAATCGCGTCCATGATGGCGGCGTCGACGGCCATCTCGCCCTTCCTGAGCTTGTTCAGCACGTCCTCGGTCACGTGCGTGACCTCTACCATCTGCTGGAAGCCCAGGAAGCCCGCCGCGCCCTTTATCGTGTGTATCGACCTGAATATATCGTTCAGGAGCCCGGTGTCGCCGGGGTTCTTCTCGAGCTCGACGAACTTCTGGTCGAGGGCTTCGAGCCCCTCGGACGCCTCGGCGATAAAATCGTTTATAATATCGTCCATCTCGTCAGACGGAAAAGACATACTGCCTCCGGTGTGTTCTCTCTGCCTCTTAAGCCCCGAGCTCCTTAAGGAGCCTGTCCACCACGTCCTGGTTCATCGGCTTTTCGGGTTTCGTTTCAACCGACCCGTTGCCTTTACTTGCGCCCTCGAACCCGAAGCTCAAGGCCATCTCAAGGAGCTTGGACTCGACCACCGCCAGGGAGCTTATGACTTTCTTGAGCTTCTGCCCCGAGAGGTCGTGGAAAGACATGTTGGTGAATATGTCCATGAGCTCTGTCTTGGTCTTTTCGTGGATGCCGCCGAGCTCCTTTATGAAACCGAGCCCCTTCTCCGATGCTTCTCCCGGCAGGCTCCCGGCCCACTGGGAAATGCCCTCGAGTATGGTGTGCATCTTGTCCTGCTCGGTCATGAGGCCTTCGAGGTCGAGTATGGTGTGCATCTTGTCCTGCTCGGTCATGAGGCCTTCGAGGATGGACATGATGTTGTTCGCGGCGTTCTCGAGGTCGCCGGTAACGGCGGCTATCTGGTTCGAGGCCTCTGGAAAACGCTCGGTCCCGGCCCTGACCGTGGTCTCAAGGGTGTCTATCCCCCTCCTTGTCTTATCTACGAACTGGGCGAGGCTGGAGAGCTCATCTTTTATCTTGGACATCACATCGTTCCAGTTCCTGGCTTCCATTATGCGATTCTCCTTTCAGCGTCCTACCTGGGTGTTTTTTAGGTTGTTATTACGGGGTGACCTTGAGCTTTTCAAGTATGAGGTCTATCCTCTCCTTGAGCGCCGCGGCGGTAAACGGCTTCACTATGTAATTGTTCACGCCCGCCGCGACGGCAGTGACAACGTTCTCCTTGGCCGCCTCGGCCGTGACCATGAGGACCGGCATCGCCTTCAATTCGGGGTCCTGACGGATCGCCTTCAGGAGCTCTATCCCCGGCATGTTCGGCATATTCCAGTCCGTGACCACGAAGTCGAACTTCGCGGATTTGAGTTTTTCAAGCGCCGTCGAGCCGTCGTCGGCCTCGTCCACGTTCGTGTACCCTATTTCCTTGAGGATGTTCTTGATGATCCTCCTCATGGTCGAGAAGTCATCAACTACAAGTATCTTCATATTCTGGTCGTACATCTGGATCCTCCTCCTGGACTTAGCTTAAAATTGCGTCTTCTTCATATGAGCTTTTCGATCTCGTACAGGAGCCTCTGGGGCGTTATCGGCTTGGAGAGGTAGGTGTTCACGCCCGCCTCCATGCCCATCTTCCTGTCGTGGTCGCCGGATTCGGTAGTAATCATTATTATTGGCAGTTCCTGGTATTCCGGCTGTCCGCGCAGGCTCCTCGAGAGCTCGAAGCCGTCCATCTGCGGCATATTGAGGTCCGTGACCACGAGGTCCACGGGGTTCGAGGCCATCACCTCGAGCGCCTCTATGCCGTTGGAGGCGCCGATTATCTTATACCCCCTCTCCCGGATTATGTACGAAAGGAGCTTTCGAGTAGTCTCGCAGTCGTCCACGACCAGAATTTTTTTGTCGATAGCCATTGGCAGACCCCTATACTTTTTGGTATACGACCGAGCGTTCTATGGATACCGGCCTGAAAAGTCTTGTGATATTGTGGAGCGTCTCGGAGAAACCTACGAACAGATACCCGCCCTTATTGAGGCTGTCGTAAAGGTGCGTGACGGCCTTTTTCTTCGAGGCGTCGTCGAAATATATGAGCACGTTCCTGCAGAAGATTATGTCCATGCCCCTTATCATCCTCGTCTCTATGGAGTCGACGAGGTTCACCTTCCTGTACTTGACGATGTCCCGCACCTTTTTAGCGACCGTGTACGACTCCGGGCCGCTCGGCACGAAGTACTTGCCGAGGAAGGCTTCAGGCGTGTTTCTTAGCGAATACCTCTCGTAGACCGCGGCCTCTGCCGATTTCAGCACCCTGTCGCTTATGTCGCTCCCGAGCACCTCCACGCCGAAGCCTTTGGAGCTTAAGTCCTCCATGAGCATCATCGCCAGCGTGTACGGCTCCTCGCCGGTCGATGACGCCGCGCTCCAAAGCTTCAGGGTCTTCGACCCGGACTTTGCCTTATCCTCGACCACCCTGGGCACGACCCCCCGCCTGAAGGCCTCGAGCTGGGCGGGGTCCCTGAAAAAGCTCGTCTCGTTCGTGACTATGCAGTTCAGGAGGTGGGTAAGCTCCTTCGCCTTGTCGGGGTCGTACATGAGGTAATAGTAATAGTCCTCGAAGGTCTTCAAGTTCTTCTCTTCGAGCCTCCTCGCGAGCCTCGTCTCCAGGAGGTACTTCTTGGTGTCCCCGAACTGGATGCCGCACTTCGCGTATATGATGTCGCGGAGCAGGCCGAAGGTCTCGTTGGAAAGCTTTGGTCTGCTATCTATCCCTAAAGTGAGCATCCGACCCGATTCTTTCTATCGCGTTTTCAACGGCCGCCCTCACCTGGGCATCCGGATGGTTAAGGAACACCTTGAGCTCAGGAAGCGCTTTCGACGACCCGACGGTCTCAAGCGCCTTCGCGGCAGCGGCCTTCACGGGGGCCTCGTCCTTCTTTAAGGCCTCTATGACCGCGCCTTCGACCCCGGCGTCCTCCATCTCCCCGAGGAGGGCGACGGCGTGGTACCTGACCCAGAGGTTCCTGTCCTTGAGCGACTCCAGCAGAGCGGACTTAATGAGTTCTCCGGTCCAGCCGCCGAGGGCCTTCAGGACCGAGAGCTTGACGTCGTCGTTTTCGTCCTTGAGGCCCCTTACTACTGAATCCGCGGCCTCGGGTATCCCGAGCCTCGCCATGGACTTGTACGACATCTTCCTTACGTTGGGGGACCTGTCTCTGGCGGCCTCCTGAAGGAACCGGAGCGCCTCCTCGTCCCCTACAAGGCCGAGCCCCCTCGCCCCCATCTCCCGGAGCTCTTCCCTCTGGCTCGATAGCAGGGCGCAAAGCCCTTTTTTTACGGACTCGGATGCGATCGCCGCAACGGTATCGGTCATCTCCTCGAGTACGTCCCTGTAAGTCTCTTTTTGAAGGGCCTCGAAAATAGGGCCGACCGCGTCTTCGCCGAGAAGCGTGCCGAGGGCGCGCGCCGAGATCTTCCTCGTATGTCCGTCCGTATTCTTAAGCGCCTTCATCAGCACGTCGACGGAATCCGGCGAGCCGATAGATTCGAGCGCCGTGACCACCTCCCGGAGCTCGTGCTTGGCGGCCTTGCCTATGAGGGAGGCGAGTATCGGGACCGCCTCCCCGGACTTCAATTCGCCGAAGGCGCCTACTATCACCTTTAGGGCCTTCCCGCCCTTCAATACCTCGGTTTTGAGCGCCTCGGGTATCGGCCCGGAGCCGGTCATCGAGACGATGGCGTCTATAAGCAGAGCCTCGGTCTCCTCGGATATCTCCTTCTGGGAGTTTATGAACCTCAAGACCTTCTCGATCCCGCCGGGGGTCTTGAGGAGGCCGAAACCCTTTATGGCGGCGAGCTTGCAGTCCTGCTCGCCGTCTTCCATGGCTGTTGAGAGGAACGAGAAGTACGCCTCCTTGAACTCTTTCGAGGGCCTGAAGGTAGAGCCTGGAGAGAGCGCCTTTTCAAGGAGCCTTACGATGGAGCCAGGGCTTATTACGCCGCCGAACCTGACGAACTCCTCGAGCTTTAAGAGCACCTCGGAGGCGTCGGCGTGAGAGGCAATGCTCCCGAGCGACTCTATCGCGGCCTCTTTTAAAAGCCCGGAGCCTCCGGCAATGACGCCCAGGAGCGGGCCGAGCGAGCTTTTGTCCTGAAGGAGCCCGAGCCCCTCTATCGCCGAGAAGCGCACCCACTCCTCGCTGTCGTTGAGTATCTTCAAAAGCGTCGGCGCCGAGCCCGGGGCCTTGAGCCTCCCGAGGCATACGGCTACGGACGCCCTTACATTCGGATTTTTGTGCTCCGCGAGCGTTGAGAGCCTGCTTGCGGCCTCCGCCTCCCCTATGGTCGCGAGTATGTCGATAGCGAACTTGACTACGTCGTCGTCCTTGTCCTTGAGTAGTCCGGCGAGCGTATCTATCGCCTCGGGGCCTATCTGCTGCAATATCTCTATCCCGATGTTGCGCAGAGCCACGTCCTCGAGCCTTAAGAGCGGCGCTATCGCCTCTGCGACATGGTGCCCGCCTATGGAAGTCAATGCGTTCAAGGCGGACTCCCTGACCCCCGGATGCTCGTCCTTAAGAAGCCTTACGAGGTCCTGCAGGAAGTCGCAGTTGCGCGCTTCACCTATCGCCTCGCAGGCGTCTCTGCGGACATAGGGGTCGTCGTCACCGAGCATCTGGCGGATATCAGCGTGGTCGATCATGTTTACCCTCACCTATTTTATCGGGTATGTAGCGGATTCCTTTAATTTTATGTTCGCGCCATTTATGATGAAATGATCCGTTAATCCGATAGCGATCCGGCCCCGAAGCATTTCTTCAACTTGGCCTTGAGCCTGTGCATAGTCTGGCTGTGGAGCTGGCAGACGCGGGACTCGGTGATGTCAAGGACCTTGCCTATCTCCTTCAATGTCAGTTCGTCGTAGTAATAGAGGGAGATGATGAGCTTTTCCTTGTCGGGAAGGGTCTCTACCGCCTCGGCTATCCTCCTTTTGAGCTCGTTGAACTTGACGATCGTCATCGGGTCCTTGCCGTCGGGGTCCTTGATGCACTCGAGGATATCCATGCCCTCATCGTAGTGGTTGATGCCCATGTCCTCGAGGTTCAGGACGCTTAAGGCGCTGACCTGGCTCAAGATCGTGTGCAGATCGTCGGTCGTTATCTCGAGGAATTTGGCGACCTCTTCCACCTCGGCGGGCCTTCCGGTCTTCCTCTCTATCTCGTCATAGGCCTTCTCGAGCTGGTTTGACTTGTCCCTCATGGAACGGGTCATCCAGTCCATGGACCGGAGCTCGTCCATTATCGCGCCCCTTATCCTTATGGAGGCGTAGGTATTGAACTGCACGCCTTTCGAGGGGTCGAACCTGTCTATCGACTCCAGGAGCCCTATGGTGCCCGAGCTTATGAGATCGTTGACGTCGATGTGAGGGGGCAGGTTCACCGCCACCTGGTAGGCGATTATCTTCACCAGATGGATGTTGCCTTCGAGGAGCTTGTCCCTGTCGGGATTCGGGTTCGACTTGGCTTTTGTAGTCATCTCTCCATCCTCTATTAGATATTTCTGCTAAGGACCTGTCTCCAGAAGAACTGGAGCCCGCCCTTTATCGACTGCCTTGACGGAAGCTCGCATATGGCGCCGGCTATTTCCTTGTAGCACAAAGAGGCCTTGGAATCCGGGTAAAGCTCCATGACGGCTTTCTGCCGGACGACGGATCTGGGGACGTTCTCGTCGTGGAGGACGCACCCGAGATAATCTACCGAGATGTTCAGGAACCGCTCGGCTACGAGGCTTATCTTCTTGTAGACCTCCATCGCCTCTTTCCTGGACTTTACAGTGTTCACGAGGAGTTTGAACTTCCTCTCGCCGTGCTTCTGAAGAAGGACCTTCATGAGGGCGTAGGCATCCGTTATGGACGTCGGCTCCGGCGTTACGACCACGACTATCTCCTGCGCCGCCATGTTGAAGAAAAGGACGTTGCTCGAGATACCGGCGCCTGTGTCGATTATCATTATGTCTATCTCGTGCTGGAGGTTCTCGAGGTGGCAGGACAACGACAGCCTCTCCTCGGGGGAGAGGTTCGTAAGCTCCTGCACTCCGGAACTCGCCGGGAGTATCATTATCCCAGCCGGGCCGCGTACGATCACCTCTTCTATCGTCTTCTCCCCGCGCAGAAGATGCCCGAGGTTGTACTTGGGCGCGAGCCCGAGGAGCACGTCGAGGTTCCCGAGCCCGAGGTCCGCGTCGAGCAGAAGCACCCTTTTACCCATATTCGAGAACGCAACGGCGAGGTTCACTACGGAGTTGGTCTTCCCGACCCCGCCCTTGCCGCTGCTTACGGCTATTACCCGCGTGGATACCGCATCTTCCATCAACGCCCCCTCTTCTGCCATCGCCCTCAGTGTCAAAGCCTGATCCATTCTTGTCTCCTTAATTCTGCATGAAAAAGTTTACGAGCCTCTCCTTTGTAGCGGTCTCTAAGTCCTCGGGGACCCTCTGTCCGGCCGCGAGATAGGATACCGGCTTACGCGCAAGCATCATCGTGTTGAGTATCGGCCCGTAGACACTGCTGAGATCGATCCTCGTAAAGCTGATCGAGTCCACCGGCATGGAGGCGTATCCCCTTACGCAGTCGTAAAGGGACTCGTCGCGGGCGTCGTTCCCGAGGACGAGGTTGAACCTTATGTGCGGGGAGATCCTCGATATCCCGGCGAGCTCGCCCATGTGCTCCCTGTTTTTCACGCTCCGCCCGGCCGTGTCTATGAGGACAATGTCCTTGTCCCTGTGCATGGAAAGGCACGAGGCGAGCTCTCTCGCGTCCTTTGCGACCTCGGTCGGGACTCCTATGAGCTTGCCGTAGAGTCTCAGCTGTTCGGCCGCGGCTATCCTGTAGGTGTCGTAGGAGATGAGCGCGAGCTTTTTCTTTTTCCTGAGCGCGTGTATCGCCGCGAGCTTCGCTATGGTCGTCGTCTTGCCTACACCCGGAGGGCCTACGAAGGCAAGTACGCCCTTTCCCGAGAGCGGGTCAACGACGGATATCCTGTCGAAGATCCTGCCCCTTATTTGCGACCTCATGAAAGAGGCGTCAGAGGCCTCCTTTTTCCCCATTCCCTTGAAGGTATTGAGGAGGATCTTGTCGGCGAGCCTCTTGTCTATCCCGTTCGCGGTGAGCTCGCTTGAGAGCTTCGCGTAAAGGCCGGATACCGGGTTGCCGGACTCCGAGAGCATCCTGAGACAGAGGTCCTTTAGTTCCTTAAGCTCCCGTAACTCCGTCTTTACTGCATCGAGGCCGCGCGCCTTGCCGCTCAGGTCGGCCCTGACCTCCCCGGGCGCGGCCGCTCTTGCCGGCGCTCCGGCGAAAACCGGCGTATCAAGCGCTATTATTGCCTCGCCCTTAAGGTCGTGGTCTATGGCCGCCACGACCTCATGGAGTCCCTGGCCGATCTTTTTGGTGCTGAGGATCAAGGCGTCCTCTCCGAACTCGGCCTTTATCCTCTTAAGCGCGTCTTTTACGCTCGGTCCCGTGAACCTCTTTATATGCATGTCACAACCTCACGACCTTTAGTGTCTGCACTTTTACATTGTTCGAGATCTCATTATGAGAAAGGACCGGGATGGCCGGGAAGGCCCGCTCCGTCAACTTCCTTACGAAACGCCTCGTCTGGTGAGAGGCGAGCAACACGGGCTGGTGGCCCTTTGCCATGACCTCCTCGAGAGACTCCTTCAACTTCGAGAGTATCCTCTGGGCCGTGGACGGCTCTATCGTCAGGAACGAGCCCTGCGGGGTCTCGTGCACGGACTTCGCTATCGTCTCCTCGATGTCGTGGTTGAGCGTTATCGCCTGTATCACGAGGTCGTGGGACTGATGAGTCTTCGATATCTGACGCGCGAGGTTCATCCTCACGTACTCGGTCAAAAGGTCCGTGTCCTTGGTGATAGGCGCGTAATCCGCGAGAGTTTCCAGTATCGTCTGGAGGTCGCGTATCGAGACCCTCTCTTTAAGGAGGTTCTGAAGCACCTTCTGAAGGGCTCCGAGGGACAGGAGCCCCGGCACGAGCTCTTCCACGACCTTGGGGTGTGACTTCGAGACCTTGTCGAGGAGCACCTGCGCCTCTTGTCTCCCGAGTATCTCGTGCGCGTGGGCCTTTATTATCTCGGTTATATGGGTCGCCATGATGGCCGAGTGGTTGACGACCGTATAGCCGAGGACCTGGGCCTTCTCCTGCTGTGAGTCCGGGACCCAGAGCGAAGGCAGGCCAAAGGCCGGGTCGGTCGTAGGCACGCCGTCGAGGCCGCCCTGGGCGTTGCCTGGGTCTATGGCGAGCGAGTGGCCTATCAAGAGCTCTCCGCGCGCGACTTCCACGCCCTTTACGAGGAAGACGTACTCCGAGGGTTTGAGCTGCAGGTTGTCCTTGATGTGAACGGCCTGGACGCCCACGCCCATCTCCTCGGCGAACTGCCTCCTTATCGCCTTGATCCTTTCGAGCAGTTCCCCGCCTTCGGATGAGTCTACGAGCGGGATGAGCCTGTAGCCGACTTCAAGACCCAGGGTGTCGATGAGCGGTATCTCCTCGATCGCCTCTTTCTTCGTAGCCGCCTTCGGGGCCTCCTTTTCCTTCGCTTCAAGCTCCTTGCGCTCGGTTGCGCCCTTGGAGACGAAGTAGGCAACACCGGCTGTAGCCGCGGCCATGACGAAGAACGCGAGGTGCGGCAGGCCCGGGATGAGCCCGAAGATAAAGAGTATCCCCGAGGCTATGAATATCGGTTTCGGGTGGAATATGAACTGCTTGCCGATAGAATCGCTCAAGCCCGATTCGGTATTGACGTTCGATACGACGAGGCCCGCGGCGGTAGAGATGATGAGCGCCGGTATCTGCGCGACGAGGCCGTCGCCGACGGTCAAGAGCGTATATACGCGGGCGGCCTCCCCTACGGGCAGTCCCTGCTGGAGGACCCCTATGACGAGCCCGCCTATGATGTTGATTATCGTTATGAGTATGCCCGCGACGGCGTCCCCGCGGACGAACTTGGACGCTCCGTCCATGGCCCCGTAGAAGTCGGCTTCGAGCGCGACGGTCTTCCTTCTCTTCCTCGCCTCCTCGTCGCCGATGAGCCCGGCGTTAAGGTCGGCGTCTATGGCCATCTGCTTTCCGGGCATGGCGTCAAGAGTGAACCTGGCCGCGACCTCGGCGATGCGCCCGGCGCCCTTGGTGATGACCATGAAGTTGATGATGACAAGTATGGCGAAGACGACGAAGCCCACTGCGTAGTTGCCGCCGACGACGAAGTTGCCGAAGGACTTTATGACCTCTCCGGCGGCCGACGGCCCGTCGGCCCCGTGGAGGAGGATGAGCCTCGTGGAAGCGACGTTCAGAGACAGCCTGAAGAGGGTCGTTATGAGGAGCAGGATCGGGAAGGTCGAAAAATCGAGCGGCTTCTCGATGTAGACGGCGACAAGGAGGATGATTATCGCGACCGTTATGTTGAAGGTCAGGAGGAGGTCGAGCGCGAGCGACGGGACCGGGAGTATCATCACGAAGAGGATGCCCACTATCCCGATCGGCACTATGAGCTCGGTGCCCTTCTTGTACTTTGATATCGATTCGAGTACGCCAGCCATTCGAGACCCCTTTATTCGTTAACGCCTTCTATGCACCCTGTTCTTGAGCTTGTATACGTACGCGAGTATCTCGGCTACGGCCCTGTACAGGTCCGCGGGTATCTGCTTTCCGACCTCCACCGTCTTGAACAGGGCCCTTGCGAGCGGCTTGTTCTCGACGACCGGCACACCGTTTTTGCGCGCTATTTCCTTGATCTTTTCGGCTATCATGTCCGCGCCCTTGGCTACGACTATCGGCGCGCTCGACTTTTCTTTATCGTATTTGAGGGCGACCGCGATGTGGGTCGGGTTCGTGACAACGACGTCGGCCTTTGGCACCTCGGCCATCATGCGCTTCCTCGCCATCTCCCTCTGGATAGACCTTATGCGCGCCTTGACTATGGGGTCGCCTTCGGTCTCCTTCATCTCTTCCTTCAACTCCTCTTTCGACATCATGAGCCCCTTCTCGAAGGTCCACCTCTGGAAGGCGTAATCGACGATGGCTATGAGCGCCAGCACCCAGAGGGTCTTCATCATTATCTTGAGGGTCATGCCAGCGATGTACGAGAGGACCGAGAGGACGTCGGTTTCGATGAGGAACGGCATCGTCCTCCACTCGCCGGCGACCGCCTTGTATACCACGAACCCGATGATGCTTATCTTCACTATCGATTTCGCGAGCTCGACGAGGGACTGGGTAGACAGTATCTTCTTTGCGCCGGCAAGGGGGTCGAGCTTCGTAAGATCGGGCGTAAGGGGCTTGGTCGTCAACGCGAACCCGTTCTGGAGCACGTAAGATATCACCCCGAAGATCGGGATGGCCAGCGCCGGGAGTATGATGACGAAGAACTTGTACGAGACCATGTTGAAGAGGCCGGAGACCTCCTTAACGGTAAGCTCCTTCTTCATGAGGAGCGCGAACGACCCCTTCATGAAGTCCGCAAGCCCCGTGTACATCCAGGCGGCCGAAAAATACAGGACGGCCATCGAGCCCGCTATCATCAAAAAGGTCGAGAGCTCTTTCGATGTCGCAAAGTTCCCCTCGTCGCGCGCCTGATCGCGCTTGCGTGACGATGCTTGTTCTGTCCGTTCCTGGGAATCGTCCTCGGCCACGTTACATCACCCTTATGAGGTTGAATACGCCCTGCCACATCCTGTCGTAGACCGAGACCAGCGCCGTCTCGAAGACCGGGAGCGAAAGAGCGAGCATTATAAAACCGACTGTTATTGTTATCGCGAAACCTATGGCGAACATGTTGAGCTGGGGGACCGTCCTCGCCATGATGCCCAAGGCTACGTTGACGAAGACGAGTATCGCGACGACCGGCGCGGAGAACTTTATCGCGAGTATGAATATCTCCCTGGAGAATATTATGAAGTTCTCCATGAGCTCGCCGGACAGATGGAACCCGTAAGGCGGTATCGCGTCAAAGGACTTTTTAAGCGCCATTATCACCATCAGATGTCCGTTGACGCTCAGGAATATGAGGAGAGAGAGTATCGACATCATCTTGCCGAGGACCGTTATCTGCGCGCTGTTAATGGGGTCGTAGGCGCTCGCCATGCCTATGCCCATCTGAAACGATGCGATCTGGCCCGCGAACTCGATGCCGGTGAAGACGAATTTGATCGCAAGCCCGATGAACGCCCCTATGAGTATCTCTCCTCCAACGCTTACGACGAGCCCGGTCATGGTCTCCGGCATCGGCACAAAAGCAGTAAGCGGCGCGAGTATGAGGGCGATGAGGAAAGAGATGCCGAGTTTTACCTGCATCGGCACGTTGAACGCGCCGAATATGGGGGCGGTGAATATTATCGCGGTCGTCCTCGTCAGCACGAAGAGGAAGGTCGATGAGTTGGCAAGTATGTATTGGGTGAATTCCATCAGCCTCTCGCGTAGAGCGGTATGTCGGTAAATATCTTCTGCGTGAAATTGATCATTATCTCCATCATCCAGGGGGAGAGCGCCAGAAGCACGACGAAGACGATTATTATCTTCGGCACGAACGTGAGCGTCATCTCCTGTATCTGCGTCACGGCCTGGAATATCGAGACCGCGAGCCCGACGGCCATTCCCGCTATGAGCACCGGGGCCGAGACCATGAGGATCACCTCTATCGTTTCCTTGCCTATGCTTGTAACGAATTCCGGCGTCATCCGAGTATCCTTTCTAACTGAAGCTCTGGACAAGCGACCCCACGAGCAGGTACCAGCCGTCCACGAGCACGAAGAGCATGAGTTTAAACGGAAGCGATATCATCACGGGCGGGAGCATCATCATGCCCATGGACATGAGGACGCTCGCGACGACCATGTCGATCACGAGGAACGGGAGGTAGATGAGGAAGCCTATCTGGAACGCGGTCTTGAGTTCGCTCGTAACAAAGGCCGGGATGAGGGCGAGTGTCGGGATGTCGGCCTTTGTATGCGGCGCCGGGGACTTGGACAGCTTTATGAAGAGGTCTATGTCCTTCTCCCTCGTGTTCCGGAGCATGAACTCGCGGAGCGGCGCAAGCGCGTTATCAAGAGCCGACTCCTGGTTGATCGTCCCTTCCATGTAGGGTTTCAGGGCCTTCTGGTTTATTGTGTTGAAGGCCGGGGACATTATGAAAAAAGTAAGAAAGAGCGAGAGCCCTATTACGACCTGGTTCGGGGGCGCCTGCTGGACTCCGAGAGCCTGCCTGAGTATTGAAAACACGATGACTATCCTCGTAAACGACGTCATGAGGAGGAGGATCGCCGGGGCGAGCGTCAGGACCGTAAGGAGGAGTATTATCTGTATGGCGGTAGCGAGCCCCTGCGGCGAGTTCGCGCCGCCCATGGTGAGGCTTACGTTCGGAAGCGAGAGCGCGTCGGCGGCAAAGGCCACGGACGGGGCGGCGAGCGCCGCGGTCAGAGACAGCAATATCAATGATGTTTTGATGTTCTTTCTCATTCTAAAACCCGCCCTGAAAGAGACTGAGAAGGCCGCGCCTGGAGTTCCCTTTTTTGAGCTCCTCTATCGTCTCGTTCTTCTCTATCTTTGTTAAAAAACTGATCGCGTTGGGTGTGATGCCGAGGACTATCACCTCGCCCGCCACCTCCACTATCGCCAGGTTCTTCTTCTGCCCGAGGACCATCGTGAAGAGGACCTTGACGGGGGCCGGGAGCTTCCCGGAGGCCGTCTTCCCGCCCTTCGCCATGTACCACTTGAGGGCGTAGAGCGAGACCCCGAGGAGGCCGAGCACGAAGACGAGCGTGAGGACCGCCTTCACGAGGAGGTATGCGTACGAGCCCGTCATCTGAGCTTGCTTATCCTTTCGGAGGGGCTTGCTATGTCCGTCAGCTTTATCCCGAACTTCTCGTTTATCACGACCGCCTCGCCTCTGGCCACGAGCCTGCCGTTAACGAGTATCTCCATCGGCTCTCCGGCGAGCTTCTCAAGCTCCACGACCGCTCCCTGCCCGAGCTGGAGGAGGTCCTTTACCATCATCCTCGTCCTCCCGATTTCCACCGAGAGCGTCACGGGTATGTCGAGTATCATGTCGAGGTTAGTGACAGCCCCGTTCGACTCCTGCTTCAACGATGCGAAGCTCGCGGGTTTCGCTTCTTCCTTCTTCGGGGCCTCCTTGGGCTTTGCCGTGCTCTGCTCTTCGGCAAAAGCCGCGCCCCACTGGTCGTCCAATGTGGTCCCTGTCTCCTGCTCGTTCGTCATATCTCCTGTCCCCTTTCCTGGATGGGTTCCATTATCTTGAGTGCGTAGTTGTTATCCATGACGCCCGGCTTGGCCGAGAGCTTCGGAGCGCCTTCTATGTACACCTTGAGCGGGTCCTTTATTTTCCTGTCGAGCTGTATGACGTCCCCGGCCTTGAGGTTAAGTAGCTCGGAGACCATTATTTTGGCCCTCCCCATCTCGCCGGAGATGGAAAGCTGGACCGACCCGAACCGCCTCATGAGGTTCTGCGACCAGCCCTTGTCGACCTCGACGGCGTCTACCCTCTGTCCGCCGTAGAGCTTCTCCCTTATCGGCTCTATCGCCGAGAAAGGCATGCAGAAGAAGAAGCGGTTCTGCTGGGACTCTATCTCCATCCTGAAGGTCGATACCACCACCGGCTCGATGTTGCCGACGATGTTCACGAACTGCGGGTTCATCTCGGACCTGACCGCCTTGAAGTCTATATGGTGGACCGGCCTCCATATCTCGCCCATCTCGTGGAATATGACCTCCGCGACCTTCCTTATGACCGACTGCTCGACGTTGGTGAAGTCCCTGCCCTCGATCCTCGTGTGGAACCTGCCGTCGCCGCCGAAGTAGCTGTCGACGATGATAAATACGAGGTTAGGGTCTATGACAAGGACGCCCTGGCCCCGGAGCGGCGACATCTGGAAGACGTTCAGGGAAGACGGGACCTGGAGGTTACGGAGGAACTCCTCGTACTTCATGGTCTTGACGCCTTCAGGCGCAACGTCGACAGTTTTTCGGAGGATATTGAATATCGGGCCGCGTACGGACCTGCAGAACTTCTCGTTTATCATGTCGAGGGCCGGCATCTTCCCCCTTACGGTCCTCTCCTGGCTGGAGAAGTCGTAGGGCCTTACGGAAGAGTCGGCCTCCTCGTCGTGAACCTCTGTCTCGGTCCTTATGTCGCCGTTCGACAGGCCCTTTAAGAGGGCGTCTACCTCGACCTGTGTAAGTATCTGCTCGGCCATTTTGATCCCGCCTACTGGATTACGAACTCGGTGAAGTACGCCGTCTTCACCTTGCTCTTCGTTAGGAACTGGTTGACCCTCGCCACTATCTCGTCCCTCATCTGGTACTTGCCCTCGACCGTCCCTATGTCGGTGTAGCTCTTGGAGGAGAGGAGTATGATGAGGGAGTCCCTTATCTGCGTCGTCTGCGCGTTTATCTCAGGCTGTGCCGCGCTGGACGCGAGCTCGAGGTTGACCGTGAGTTTCAGGTATCTCGTCCCGGAGTTGTCCTGGAGGTTCACTATGAACGGGTCGAGGTTGAAAATGGTCGCACTGCCGACGGCCGCCTTTGCCTCGCCCCCGTGCCCCCCCTCCTCAGCCGGCGCGGCCTCTTCGGTTGCCGCGACCTCCTCCTCGCCGTGGGCCTTCTTGGCGGAAGACTTGGACTTCATGAAGAAGAACCCGCCCGCGCCTATCCCGAGCACCACTACCGCGATGATCCCTATGAGAAGGAGCTTGGATTTCTTCTTGGGCGGGGCGGCGTGTTCCTCGCCTTCCTTCCCCTTTTTATTTTCAGCGTCAGCCATCTCATCCTCCTTTAAAGACCGGTTGGCTTGAATCAAGACACAAACCTGCTTTGGTTTGGACGTATGTAATGCAACACCCATGCCAGAGAACGGGGTTGTCCATACACGAACCACTCGCCTCACCAACGCATTGAAATTGTTAAGAAAAGTTATTTGTCAGATACAGGAGTACTGCCTTGATAAGGGCTGGACGGGGTTCAAGTCAATGGATTGGATTTAAGGGGCGTCATTATTATGACTGCGCTACCGGTGAGATGGAAAAAATGACGGCGATATTCCCAGCTGGGGTCTTAAGGAGGTCAAAAACGGGTTAAAAAAAATAGGCGGGGCTTTTCGGCCCCGCCTATTTTTGTTTAACCCGTCCCCCAGGTATCAATTCTTTACTTTCAACGACCTGCTCAGACGCACCGACTTATCAATATTGACGAACCCGAGGATCTTGGCCGCCTTCTTCTCGGCTACGGATGCGAGTATCATGACCGCCATGTCCTCGTCGAGCTTCTCCATGCGGCTTGCCGCCTCCTCGGGGTTCATCGATTCGTATATCTTTACGAGCTTCTTTACGCGCACGTCGTTTATTTCGTCTATTTTCTTCACGAAAGCCTCGATCTTCCCGTGTACCTTGTTGAGTTCCGCGATCCTGGCGTCGATGTCGGCCGTTATGACCTTAAGCCTCTCCTCCCGCGTCTTCAGTTCCTCGTCCTTCTGGTCGAGCTCCCTCTGCCTCGCGTTTATCGCCGCGAGCAAGGACTTTTCGGCCGGGCCCGCGGCCTTGTCAGCAGCCGCCGGTTTCGCGTGAGTCCCATTCGAGGTCTCGGCAAAGACATCGCCGACATTCAGCCCGTCTACCCCGAAGACGAGCAGGGTCAATATTATAACGGCCTTTACGGCCATGACGGCTATTATCTTATTTCTCATCTTCCGCCCCTCTCTTGAACCTGCTTGTGACGAGGTCGTCAGAGGCCTTCTGCTCCTCTTTATTCACCCTCTCGTTGTATGAGAGCCAGGACTTCTCCTTCATTATCTCGATTACCTTCTTCCTTTTCGACGCCTCCAGGAGCTCCCCCCTCTTTGCCTCAAGCACGCGCCTGCACTCGATGATGCACTTCTCCTGCCCGGCTATGTGCCTTTTGAGCCCCACCACATAGGAATAATAGAGGTCTATCTCCTCAAACGGCGCGCCGCTCTCCTTCAGAGCGTCTATCTCGGAGGACGACTTTTTGTAGACTGCCTTCAGCGCCGCGAGTTTCGTATCCTCCTCTTCGAGCCTCCTCAAAGCCTCGCCGAACTCCTTCTGCGAGAGCTCCTTCAGCCTCTCCCTGTACTCGAAGAGCGGCTCGAGCTTGAATACGAACTTGTTCATCCCCTATACCCCGAGCCCGAAGAGCGCCTGCAGGCAGTTGTCGAACCCTGCGCGCTCGTTTATGTCCTGCCGGAGAAACCCGTTGACCTTGTCTATTACCTTAATGGCATGGTCGACCTTAGGGTCGCTCCCTTCCTTGTACGCGCCTATGCTTATGAGGTCGTAGGCCTTCTTGTATGTGGCTACCGCCGATTTGACCTTGAGCGCGAAGTTCCTGTGCTCGGGCGTGACGACATCCATCATGACCCTGCTGATGGACGTGAGTACGTCTATCGCCGGGTAGTGGCCCTGCGCCGCAAGCTCCCTTGTGAGCACTATGTGGCCGTCGAGTATCGCGCGCGCGGCGTCGGCGACCGGGTCGTTTACGTCGTCGCCTTCGGCAAGGATCGTATAGAAACCGGTAATGGAACCCTTTCCCATCGAGGTCCCGGCCCTCTCAAGCAACCTCGGGAGCATGGCAAAGACCGACGGCGGATAACCTTTCGTAGCAGGGGGCTCTCCTACGGCGAGCCCGACCTCCCTCTGGGCCATCGCGAACCTCGAAATGGAGTCCATCATGAGGAGGACGTCCTTGCCCTGGTCCCTGAAGTATTCGGCTATGGCCGTCGCCATGAGCGATGCCCTCATCCTTATGAGCGGCGGCTGATCAGAGGTCGCCACAACGAGCACCGAGCGCTTTAGCCCCTCGGTCCCCAGGTCTTTTTCTATGAACTCCTTTACTTCCCTTCCTCGCTCGCCGATAAGGCCTATGACGTTGACGTCGGCTTCCGTGTTCCTCGCCATCATGCCTAAAAGGACGGATTTTCCGACGCCGCTTCCCGCGAATATGCCTACCCTCTGGCCTTTTCCTACGGTCAGGAGGCCATTAATGGCCTTGATGCCGACGTTAAGCGGCTTTTCTATCCTTTTCCTTAAAAGCGGCGCCGGTGGTTGTGCGTAGAGAGGGTATTCCTTTTCAGTCTCGACGTGGCCGAGCCCGTCTATGGGATTCCCGAGCCCGTCGAGCGTGCGCCCGAGGAGCTTCATTCCAACCCCTACCGCGGCGCTGTTCCTCTTGGCGACTATCCTGGACCCCGGGCCTATGCCCCTGACTTCGCCGAGCGGCATAAGTATTATCTTGTCGTCGGAAAACCCGACGACCTCGCATTGGATAGGCGCGGAGTTGTCCTTGGGGTAGACGTGGCAGAACTCCCCGACCGACGCGCCGGGGCCGAGCCCTTCCATGACGAGCCCCACGACCCTCGTTATCCTGCCGTTCACCCTTATCGGGTTCACTCCAGTGACCGCCCTTATGTGGCGCTCAAGAGAAATACGGCCCGCGTCACGCACCCTTGAGCTTCTCCTCTATCTCAGTCATTACCGAGTCGATCGAGGCGTCTATCTCGCCGAAGTTGGTATCGACAAGGCACCCGCCCTTTGAGACCGACTCGTCGGATTCTATCTTTACTCCCTTTACCCCGTCCCCGTATTTGGCGAGCTCGCCCTTGTGCAGGAGGAGTATCTCCTGGTCCTTGGGGTTCACCTTTATCGTTATCTCGCCGCCGGCGACAACGGACTTAAGCGCCGTCCGGACGCAATCGACGATCCCTTCCTTCTTTAGCTCCAGCTCCCTCTGCAGGACCTTTTTCGAGATGGCTATGCAGAGCTCGACCATCTCGTCCTCGCAAGGCTTATGGAGCGTCTCCTTGAACGACGAGAGGGAATCCAGAAGCCCCGCGATGCCGTTGAACAGGACCTCGGCCTTCTGCTTTCCGAACTCGAAACCGGCCTTCTCTCCTGCGGCGAAACCCCTCTCGTAGGCCTCCCGCTCGATAGCCTCTATATTGCCGCCGACGTTCTTATCGTCAAGCGTCACATCTGCCGTCTCGAACGGCGAGGGCGAAAGCCCAAGGTCCTCGAGTATGAAGGGCTCGGCGGAATGCCCGGTCTCGCGGTATATCCTAGACAACGACATCCCCGCCCCTCCCGGCCCGGACGAGCTTGCCTTCCTGCTCGAGTCTGCGCGCTATCTTTATTATCTCCTGCTGGGATTTTTCCACGTCCGAGAGCTTCACGGGGCCCTTGGTCTCTATGTCCTCCTTGAGCATCTCTGCGCCGCGCTCGCTCATGTTCTTGAAGAACTGGTCCTTCATGGCGTCGTCCGAGCCTTTCAGGGCAACGCTCAAAATGTCGGTAGAGAGCTCCTTTATTATCATCTGCATGCCCCTCGGGTCGATGCCGAGGAGGTCCGTGAAGACGAACATCTTCTGCTGGATCTTCACGGCAAGGTCCGGGGACGCCTTCTCGATGATGTCCATTATGTCGCCCTCGGCCTTTGACTCTATCTGGTTCATGATCTCGGCCGCGACCTTAATGCCCTCGATGGAGCTCCCCTGGGCGGAGTCCGCGTTCAACATCTGCTCGCTTATGAGGAGCTCGAGGTCCTTTACCGCGGCCTGGGGTATCCTCTTAAGGTTGGCGACACGGAGCATCACCTCTCCCCTTACCCTCTCCTCCGGCATGTGGAGGAGGACTTGCGCCGCCTTGTCGGGGTCGAGGTGCGAAAGGATCAACGCGACTATCTGCGGGTGCTCGGACTTTATGATGTTGGCGATTATCGCCGGGTCCATCCACTTCAAGGACTCTATCCCGCCGCCGCCGCCAAGGTCCCTCGTTATCTGGTCTATGATGAACTGGGCCTTCTCTGCGCCGAGCGATTTCATGAGCACGCTTTTGGCGAACTCGAGCCCCTCGACCGCGACGTCGCCCTTATCGATTATGTCGTTGAACTCCTTCATGACCTGCTTGCCGCTATGCACGGAGACCGAGTCCTTCCTGACGATCGTCCCTCCGATGAGTTTCATCTCGGCCGGGGTCATGTGCCGCATCACCTCGCTCGCGAGCTCCTCGCCGATGTTCATCAGCAGTATCGCCGCCTTTTCGAGGCCCGTGAGCTTTGACTGGTCTTTCGGAGCGGCCATCTATTGTCTCTCCTTTATCCAGCTCTTCAATACCATGGCCACCTGCTGGGGGTTGTTCCTTATGACGTCCTTGAGCCTGGTCATCGATTCCATATCCCCGCCTGCTTCGAGCGCGTGCTCGGCTCCGGCGGCGAGCCCCTTGCCGAGGCCCTGCGGGAGCGATCTCTGAATGGCTTCGAGCGCGGCCTTCTCCTCGGTAGCGCGCTTCACTACCGGCCTTATTATGAAGAGTATGAGGAAGACGGCGATGACGGCGACCGAGGCGTACTTTATGATGAGCGGCATCATCGGCATTATGTAGACCTGCGCGACGGAGGGCTTCTCAAGCTCGGTCTCCTGGATCTCGGACTCGAACGGGGTGGAGACTACGGAAATGGAATCCCCCCTGTCCTGGGAAAACCCTACCGCGCCCTTTATCATATCCGTGTACTTCGCTATCTCCTCATCGGTCCTCGCGTTGTACTTTCTCGTCTCCTTGCCCTCGGCGTCCTTGGTGACTTCGTAATTGCCGTCCACGAGGACCGCGACGGTGAGCCTCTTTATCGAGCCCACCGGCTCGACGACATGGCTTGTGACCTTGCTTATCTCGTAATTTATGACCTCGTCCGACCTGTTGGAGCGCGGGGGCTCGGACTGCGAGGACGCCTGGCCCCCTGCCGTCTCAGGCAGGTTCGAGAGCACGCCGGGTACGCCTGAAGCGGCCACCCCGCCTATGGTGCTCTCCTTGTTCCTGTGCTCGCTTCTGACGACCTGGCCGTCGGGGTTGAAGGTCTCCTCCGTCCTCTCTATCCTCTTTGTGTCGACCTCGGCGGATACGCGCGCCACTACCTTGTTCACGCCGACGGTCTTCTCTATCATCGTCTGGACCCTCGTCTCGAGGTCCCTTTCAAGCGAGCGCTTGTACTCGAGCTCGGAGGCGGTAAGGTGCATGGCGCCTTCGTCCTCCGAGCCCTTTGTCCACATCTTGCCGGTGGTGTCGACGACAGCCACGTCCTCGGGCCTCAAATTATCGAAGCTGTTGGCCACAAGGTGGACTATGGCGCTCACCTGCCCCTGCGCGAGGGACTTCCCCGGCTTGAGCTTCAATATGATGGAAGCCCTGGCCTTTTTCTGCTCGTCCAGAAATACGCCCTTCTCCGGCAATGCGAGGTGGACTCTGGCCGACTCGACCTCCTTTATCTGGGAGATGGTCCTTGCGAGCTCGCCCTGGAGCGCCCTCTTGTAATTCACCTTCTGGACGAAGTCCGTTACGCCGAAAGAGGTCTTGTCGAATATCTCGTAGCCCACTCCCCCGCCCTGCGGCAGGCCGTCGCCCGCAAGCTCCATCCTCGTCTCGTATACCTTGTCCGACGGCACGCTTATGGTAGTGCCGTTGACGGAGTACGCCACCTTCATTTCCTTAAGCTTCTCTATGACCGCGCCCGAGTCCTCGGGCGAGAGCTGTGAGTAAAGGACGTTGTACTCCGGCCCCTTGTTGAAGAGGAGGAACACTACCAGTGCCGCTACCACAAGGGCCCCGGCGCCTATCATGAGCGCCTTGGTCTTCCCGAGGCTGTTTATAAGATCATTTATCTTAGGCATCTGTTATACCTGGGTCCTCATTATTTCCTCGTACGCGGCTACGAGCTTGTTTCTGACCTGCACCATGAGGTTGAAGGAAAGGTTCGCCTTCTCTATGGCTATCATGGTCTCGTGGATGTTGCCGGTGTCTCCCCTGGCGAGCCCCTGTATCGCCTGGTCGGCCTCGGTCTGGAGCTTGTTGACCTTCTCCATGGAGTCCTTCAATACCGTGCTGAAGGTGTCTCCGGCGGCCTGCGCCCCGGCGTCGAGGTTGACTCCCGCGCCTTTTATTCCGCCCAGAGGGCCTTTTATCGAATCGACCATAAAGAGTCTCCTTTTATCCGCCTATCTCCAATGCCTTCATCGCCATGTCGCGGGTCGCCTTGAAGGCCGAGACGTTGGCCTCGTAAGACCGCGACGCAGTTATCATGTTGACCATCTCCTCGGCGACGTTTATGTTCGGGTACGCGACGTAACCCTTGGCGTCCGCGTCCGGGTGCGACGGCTCGTAGGCGTACTTGAAGGGCCTCTGGTCCTCTATGATGCCCGCCACCTTGACGCCCGGGGACTCCGAGTCTACCGCCGAGCGCAGGACGGCGCCGAAGTCCTGCTCGGCGGAAAATACGATGTCCTTCCTCCTGTACGCGCCGCCTTCGGCGGTCCGCGTGGTCTCGACGTTCGCGAGGTTCGAGGCGATGACGCTCATCCGCACCCTCTGCGCCTCCATGCCCGAGGAACTTACTGAAAAGAGGTCCATGGATTACCTGCTCCCTTCTTTAATAGCCGTCATGAGGAGATTGAACTTGCTCCTTATCATCTTCGAGGAGATCGTGTACATGAGCGAGTTCTCCGATAGTTTCGCCATCTCGCCCTCGATCCCCACGGAGTTCCTGTCGTATCCTTCGATCTCGGTCGCCCTGTCAAGGACCCTCGGCTCCCCCCCTATGCCCGAGACCGGGCTTAAGTGCAAGGGGCTTGTGCGGGTAAGGACTTCCGTATCTCCCTGGCCAACGCCTTTCCCGGCCCTCTTCTGGAGCTCTTCCTCGAATTTTATATCGACCGCCCTGTAGCCGGGGGTCTCCTGGTTTGCTACGTTGGATGAGAGGAGCTTGTGCCTCTCGGCCCGAAGGTCGAGGGAGTTTCCGAGGAGAGAGATCGTGGAATCAAAGAGTCCGTTTGGCATGGTCCTTCCTCCTTCTTATACATCGTTGGAGTATGGATTGTGCAAATTCCGTACCATCTGGTGTTTTTTAGATTGGGCCCGGCCCTGAAGGGCCGGGAAACGGGAAATACCTTCCTACCCGGGCAGATTTTGCCCGTATTCCTTAAGTTTATTCCTCAAGGTCCTTACGGAGATGCCGAGACGCTTGGCGGCCTGCGTCCGGTTCCCCTCGACATCGTCAAGGGTTTTACATATAAGACCCTTCTCCATCTCCCAAAGCGTCATATTATTGGCTTTGCGGCCGTCAACCAACCTCTCCGATATCGGTTCGCGCTCTGTAGCCGTCATGGCCGTCTCTTCTTCGGAGTCGTCGCCAATTACGAGATGTTCCTTGAGAAGGGTCTTGCCCTGGCTAAGGAGCACCGCCCTCTCCATCGTGTTCTCAAGCTCCCTGATGTTGCCCCGCCACTCGTGCCTCTCTATATAGGAGGCGGCCTCCTTCGAGATGCCTTCGACGCGCCTGGAGTACTTCTGGTTGAACTTATTCATGAAGTGCTCAGCGAGGAAAAGCCTGTCCTCGCCGCGCTCACGGAGCGGCGGCAGGGTCAGCGGGAAGATGTTCAGCCTGTAGAGCAAGTCCTCCCTGAAGCGGCCTTCCCGGACTTCCTTCTTCATGTCCCTGTTCGTGGTCGCGATGATGCGTATATCGAGCGGTATCGTGGTCTTGCCCCCGAGCCTCTCGACCTCTTTTTCCTGGATGACGCGGAGCAACTTCGCCTGGAGCTTAAGGTCCATCTCGCTTATCTCGTCCAGAAGTATGGTCCCGGTATTCGCCTGCTCGAACTTTCCCTGCCTCTGCTGTATCGCCCCGGTAAAAGCGCCTTTCTCATGTCCGAAGAGCTCGCTCTCAAGGAGCCCTTCCGGGATCGAGGCGCAGTTTACCGCCACAAAGGGTTTATCCGCCCTCGTGGAGTTGGCGTGGAGGAAGCGGGCGAGGAGTTCCTTGCCAGTGCCCGACTCGCCGGATACAAGGACGGTTGCGTCGCTTGAGGCCGCGACAAGCGCCATGGAGACGAGTTTCCTCATCGAAGGGTCGTTCGAGAGCATCGACTTGCCCTTTGATTCGAACGTGCCGAGCTCTCCCGCCACCTTCAGGGCCTTCTCGACCGCCCCTTCGAGCGCTTCAAGCTCAAAGGGCTTTATGATGAAGTCGAGCGCGCCTTCCTTGACCGCCTCCACGGCCTTCTGTATGGTGCCGAACGCGGTTATGAGGAGGACCGGCACATGGGGGGAGGTCTTTTTTACTTCCCTCAATACCTCCATGCCGCCGGGCCCCGGCATCTTCATGTCGCTGATGACCATCTCGTACTCGGACGAACCTATCTTCCTGATGGCTTCATGGCCGTCTTCGGCGACCTCAACGGAGTACCCCTTTCTGGACAGGGCCTCCTTTATGGCTATCCTCATCCCGGCTTCATCGTCGACTACGAGTATGCTGGCCATCGGTTCTCCTTTTTAAACCCTTGAGAAAAATTCAAAAACATGTCCAGGCTTCAAATAAGCTTCAGATGCGAGGCGTCGAGGAGTGAGGAATCGAGGCATCGAGGAGCGAGGCGTACTGTCGTATGTACGCCGCAGTTCGAGCGCCGAAGACCAGATGCAGATGGACTTCTTTCAGCCGGGCTAACAGATCGCCTTTTCCGGCCCCGCCACAGGAAGGCTTATGACGAACCTCGTCCCCCTGCCTTCCTCGGAGCTTACGTCTATGAAACCCTCGTGCGCCGAGACGACCGTCGATACTATCGCGAGCCCGAGCCCGGTCCCCCTGTCTTTTGTCGAGAAGAACGGGTCGAATATCCTGTCGAGGGCTTCCGACGGTATGCCCCTGCCGTTGTCCTTTACCTCGACCTCCGTTATGCCGGGCTCGTCTTCCGACGGTCTTATCCTTATGACGAGCGTGCCGTCCTCATCGAGCGCGTCCAGCGCGTTAAGGAAGAGGTTCAGGAAGAGCTGTCTCAACTGCGCGAGGTCGCCCATGACAAGGGTCGAGCCGTCGAAGGAGGTCTTTATCCTGACGCCCTTTTTCTCGTGGCCTATTGTCATTGAAAGCGCGTCCTCTATGGCGTCCTTCAGATCTATCTGTTTAAGCCTCACCCCGGGGTTCGAGGCGAAAAGGAGCATGTTGGAGAGGAGGTTGTCGAGTGTCTTGACCCCCTTTGTAATGTGCACGGCGAGCTTTTTCTTGTCCGGCTCCGCCGAGAGCTCCCTTTCAAGGAGGGTCGCGAAGATCGCCATGGAGCCGAGCGGGTTCCTTATCTCATGGGCTATCCTGGCCGCCATCTCGCCCATTGCCGCGAGCCTCCGGTTCCTCTCCATCGCCCTGTTCTTCTCGGCGAGCTCCTCGTTCAGGTCCTCTATCTTTCGTTCGAGCAACGCGTACTGCTGTTCGAGCTTCGAGGAGGCGTCCCTGAATATGTTGAAGGCGTCGTTAAGAAGCTCCATCTCGATGTGTTCCCTCATGCCAAGACCTCCTTTAAAGGCTCGCCGGTTCCTTGAAAACAGGTCCCGACCAGCCGCCTACCTCGTTATTTATACCGCCGAGCTCCTTTAATACCGCCTCCTTTTCGCCGTCCATCCTGAGCTTTCCGTACCCCTGGGCCATCCTGTAGAGGGCCCACGACCTGTCCTGGTCGTTCAACCCCTCTTGCGCGAGCGCCCACTTGTACGCCTCCACCGCCTCCTTATACCTTGCGAGACTGAATAAAGAGTCCGCGAGCCCGGCGTACGCCCCGGGGAGGAGTTTCGGGTCCCCTGAATCGCTCAACAATCCCGCCGCCTTTGCATAAAACTCGACAGCCTCCCTGTGCCTCCCGGTGTGTCCTAACGCAGAGGCCTTTTTAAGGAGAAGGGCCGGGGTGTCGAGTACGGCCTTCGAGGCGGCGACAGAGCTGTAGTCCCCTTTCAGGAACGCCGCCTCGAATAGGAGCTTGTCGGCGTCTTCCTTGAACCTCGTCTTCGGGTACTTCGTGAGAAACGCCCTTATAAGCCTTTCGACGGAGGCGGGGTCGCTCTGCGCGATATAGACTCTGCCGAGCGAGATGGACGATTCCTGTATGACCGTCTCACCGCCGACCTTGATAGCGTTGTCGAGGATGCCGGCGGCCTCTGAGTACAGGCCGAGTCCAAAGGCGGACCTGCCGACCTTGAGATAAGTGTCCCCTTTTTTTCCGAAAGGCACGTTGACGCCGTACTCATAGTGCTTGTTCAAGACACCCTGATAGTCGCCTTCCTTATATAAGGTGTCTATCCACCTGTAGACGAGCGCGCCGTAGAGCCTGGGGAGGTCGATCCTTAATGGGCTCGTCGGATACATCTGGGGGAACTTTTTCAAGTGTTCGACCGTCTCATCGAACCTGCCGGTCTTTATGCCGGTGGAGATGAGTCTGAAGTAGGTTATCTCTGAGCCCAGGTACCTTCCTCCGGCGACTATCCCGTAGAGGCGGAGCGCCTTTTCAAGGGTCTCCTGATCGGCGCTCATGTTATACAGGTCCGCTATGGCGAGGCTCGACATCGCCCACGCCTCGCCGTTGTACCTGGCCTTTGTCTTCATGTAGAGGGACTCGGCCTCCTCGAACTTCTCCTCGAGGAGGTACGTATCCCCTATTTTGAGCGCGAAAAAGGCCTCTATCAACTCGTCCTTCGGGAACCTCATTTTAAGAGCCGTGTACGCCGCCCTCGCGCTCTCGTACTCCTTATTGAGGGCGTACATGTCGGCAACACTCATCTGCGTTATAAGGTCCGCGCCATCGATGAGGCCGCGGTTCTCCTTATAGAGCTTTATGGAGTAGTCCGACTCGCCCTTTACAAGGCAGGTGTTCGCGAGCCAGAGGGCCGAGTCCCTGTTCCCTGCTTCCATCAAGGACTTGAAGAGCGTCTTGGCCTCGGCGAACTTCCCATCGAAGAAATAAAGACGGGCCTTTCTGAAACGGGCGGCAGTGGTGATGAAGGAATCGGCCGGGCCTTTCGAGAGCTTTGAGTAGTAGCCTGAGGCCTCCGGGTGGAAGCCCTTCCGCTCGTTGTGGTCCGCGAGGAGGAACTCGCCTATCCTCGTGTAGTCCTTATCCTTTATGTCCCTTAAGGTCTCTTCGAGGGCTGAAGGGTCCGCTTCAGTGTCGTAGAAGTATAGGATCGAGCTCAGGAGCCCGGCCTTGCCTGCCGCGCCCTTAAGCTTGAGTTCGTTTACCCTGTTGAGCGCCTCCTTGACGATCTCGCCCTTCGATACGGAGTCGATGCCGAGTTCCCTTGCCATGACCCTGTCGACGAGAGTATCCTCGCGGTCCTTGAGCATCGACATGATCTTCTTCCTGTAGACCCACCTCCAGCCGTCGTTGAAGGCGACCGGGCTGGACTCGTCGGAAGGCAGCCTTAAGCCGGTCGAGTCCTTTTTCCTGATTATCTTGAAAATGCTCTTGGGTTGTCCGGCCTCGATGACAAAGCTCCTCGCGCCGAGGGCGTACCCCGGCAAAAGGAGGACAAACATCAGGGCTGAAATGATAGCAAACCTCATTCTTATCCGCCTTGCTTTTAAGTTGACTGGATATATAGCAACAACCGTGCCATTTATCCTGAGACACAATGGCGGACAGAAAGGCAAGCTATATGGGTGATGGATTTTTACAGATAAAACGGGGAGTTTTACTTAAAACCTGATATGCTTTCGGAGTGGTGGATTTTAGGGTATAGCCATTGGGACAGGCCCCGCAAGAAAGCCTCGGGGCCCATGATGTCAAGATTATGACCCGGCGAGCCCGTTCTGTTCGGAGGACTCTCCGGGCTCGGCCGACTCCATCGTTTCGAGTAGCCCCTTTCTCTTCATCTTCTCGATGAGGGTCGTCCTGTTGAGGTTCAGGTACTCGGCGGCCTTCTTCTTGACACCGTTGACCCTGCTTAAGGCGCCTATGATGAGATCGCGCTCGAAGTTGTCGACCGCGGTGTTGAAGTCTATGCCTTCTTCCGGCAGCTCCACGGCGCTTGAGAGCGTCTCCAGCGCCTTCGATTGCCTGATCTTGTCGGGCAGGTCTCTCGGCGTGATGACTGAGTCGGATTCCTTCAAGACCACGAGCCTTTCAACGAGGTTCTCAAGCTCCCTGATGTTGCCAGGCCAGTCATAGGCCTCGAAGAGCCTGATAGCGTCCTGGGATATTCCCTTTATAGACTTCTTTTTCCTCTTTGAGAGCTTGTCGACGAACTGGGAGAGCAATAACGGGACGTCCTCCCTCCTGTCCCGGAGCGGCGGAAGGTGTATGGGGATGACGTTAAGCCTGTAGAAAAGGTCCTTCCTGAACCTCTTCTCCTCGACGGCCTTTTCAAGGTCCTGGTTTGTGGCGGCCACGACCCTGACGTCTACCTTTATCGAGTTCCTCCCCCCTACCCTCTCGAACTCCTTTTCCTGGAGTACGCGGAGTATCTTTACCTGTAGCCCCGGGGACATGTCTCCTATCTCGTCCAGAAAGACCGTCCCCTCGTGCGCGGCCTCGAACCTGCCGATCTTCGTGGCTATCGCCCCGGTAAACGCGCCCTTTTCGTACCCGAAGAGCTCGCTCTCAAGCAGGTCTTCGGGTATTGCCCCGCAGTTTATGGGGACAAAGGGCTTATTAGACCTCGTCGAGCCGTAATGGAGGGCGCGGGCGACGAGCTCTTTTCCGGTGCCTGATTCGCCGAGGATAAGGACGGTGGAGTCAGTGTCGGCAATTTTATCAATAGTATCGCGGACTTCCTGTATCTCGGCGGATGTGCCGAGTATCGCGGTAGTACAGTTCTTCTTTATCTCATTTTTGAGCTTCGAGTTCTCTTCTTTTAAGGACCTCATCTCATTGGCCTTTTCAAGGGTAATGAGGAGCTCGTCCTTGCCGAAGGGTTTTTTGAGATAGGTAAATGCGCCGACGCGCATCGCCTCGACGGCGGTCTCGACGGTCGCGTAGCCGGTAAGGATTATACAAGGGGTGTTCGGGGAATGGGACTTGACCGACCTGATGACGTCGATGCCGCTTACTCCGGGAAGCTTCAAGTCGGTAAGGACTATGTCGTATGGGATCTTTTTAGCGGCGTCTATGCCTGCCTCGCCGGTAGCCGAGGTATGCACCTTGTAGCCGTTCATCTCGAGTATTTCGCTTAGATTTTCGCGTATATACTCTTCATCCTCGACCAGAAGGATCGTGCTCTCTCCCATGGCGGGTTCTCCTGATGTATTGGCACTATTTGAGGTGCGAGCCGCATTATACAACATACCTCGATCGCATGTCAATATTTTGAACATGCGGTTTTCAAAAACGCAACGCCCTCTGCTTATTTGACAAACACCCCCCTGATGATATATTGAAAGGCATAATAGAGTACATCCACAAGGAGAATGGGAAGAGATGGCGAAGAAGTCACCGGCCGTGGCAAAGGCCGCAACAGCACTGGAAAAGGTCACCAGCTCGTCAAAAAAGACCAGCGCCGAAGAGGTCTTCAAAAAGATATTTACGGTAAACCTCGGGGTCAAAAAGACCGAGAGAGCGCTCGTCTTTACGGACCTCGTGCACGAGGGCGAGAAAATATCGAAGGAAGAGCGGAGGCAAAGGGAGTCCTTGAGGGGAATAGCCCGGGCCGTCGCTGAAGAGGGCAAGAAACTCTGCCCGACCGAGTACATCGAGTTCCCGTCGGTCGTGGGCCACGGCAAGGAGCCTCCGGCGGAAGTCTGGGAGGCGGCCTTCGGACCAAAGGCAGTCGCTGAGCTCGTCGAAAAAGACATTATGGACAGGATGCTCCTCAAGGAAGCGTCCCCGGAGGAGCTGGCAGAGGCGGAAGAGGTCATAAAGGCGCTCGGCAGGTCACCCGAGGCCATAGTCGCACTTTCCAACTATTCGACCTCGCACACCCGCTTCAGGGATTTTCTTACAAGGTGCATGAGGTCGCGCTACGCCTCGATGCCATTGTTCGACGAGTCCATGATCACAGGGGCAATGACCGCCGACTGGAAGAAGGTCGACAGGAGGACCAGGAAGCTCGCCGCCATCATGAACGGAGCCGACATGGTATATGTCACCTCCCATAACGGCACTTCGATTGCTTTCTCGATGAAGGGGCGTGAGGTAAAACCCGATACCGGCGTCCTCACCGAGCCCGGCTCGTTCGGGAACCTCCCGGCGGGAGAGGCCTTTCTCGCGCCGCTCGAAGGCACGGCCGAAGGCCTCCTTGTGCTCGAATGGGCGCCGACCGAAAAACTCGCCGAGCCCGTGAGCCTGTATGTCAAGGGCGGTCGAGTCGTCGAGGTCTCAGGCAGGGTCGAGCTCGCCTCCAGCTTGAGCAAGTGGATAGAGGAGAACCCGCTTATCGGCAACATTGCCGAACTGGGCGTCGGCACGAACGACAGGGCGTCGAGGCCCGACAACATCCTCGAGACGGAAAAGATACTCGGCACCGTCCACATAGCGCTCGGGGATAATTCGTCCTTCGGCGGAAAGGTGAGCGTGCCATTCCACCAGGACTTCATATTCTTCGCCCCGAACCTTGAAATATTGAAAGACGGGCAGAAGATAGAGTTGATTATAGACGGGGAGCCGAGGTTTTAGGACACATCAGACGACCCCCGGCATTTACTCGCTTTTCTTGCGGCAGATATCAATAGACTCCCCGCTCCATCGCCCTTCTTGCCAACTCTCTATTATGGCTGGCTTCAGGATCGCCTGGATTGAGCGAAAGCGCCGTGTCAAAATCCATGATAGCGTTCTCAAAATCCCCTATTGTGCCGTATGCGATACCACGGTTATTATACGCGTTCACGAATTCCGGGTTTATGGAAATAGCCCTTGAGTAATCTTCTATGGCCCTGCCCGTGTCTCCGATCTGGTCATAGGCTTTTGCCCTGTTGTAATACGCTATGACAAGAGGGACGGATTTTGATTTATTTACCTTCCCAATATATTCTATTTCGTGCGACCAGAGCGTAATGGAGTCCTTCCAAATCGCCGCCTGTTTTACGGTAAGAAAGACCAATACCGCAGCCAGCGCGCAGACGGCAGGGTAAACAGCCGCAAAAACCATCTTTCTATCCATTTTTCGCGTGATTTGAGCTGCTCCAGCTCCAGCGAGCAGAAAAAGACCCAGGCTGGGGAGATACATGTAGCGGTCTGCCGCGGCTTGAGCGCCGACTTGAACTATGCCTATTACCGGCGACAGTGTTATCAGATAATACAGCCACGCGGCAGTCAGGAACTTCATTTTTCTGATTTTTAGCAGGCACAGAACCGTTATCAGGCAGAGGATGACGATGGCGCCTATATACTCTAATTCAAGGAGTTTTATCTCAAGGGGGTGGGGATAATAGGGGGCGAGAGTAGAAGGGAAGATTATCTTATACAGGTAAAACACCAGCGCCCTCGCCGCTGTGTAGAACCTGGACATGAACGGAAGCGACTCAAACGAGTTTATCGCATGCCCCTGTGCCCAAAGCGTAATAATCGCGGACAACGAGCTCAGCAATAAAAAAGGTATCTTTTCCGCCATAACCTGCTTGATCCCTTTGTTTAGGCCGGAGAGCCTTTCGAGCGGATAAAAATCCAATATTAAAAGGATGGCCGGCAGGGTGATCGCCATCGGCTTGCTCATAAGGGCGAGTACAAACGAAAGCAGGGAGGCCGAATAGAAAAGCCAGGAAGGGCGGCTTACATATGAAAGGTAAAAAAATATGCTCATGATAAAGAAAAGGGCGCTTAAGACATCCTTCCTCTCCGACACCCAGACTGCCGATTCGACGTGCAGGGGATGGAGACCGAAAAGCGCGGCTGTCACAAAGGCTGAAAAAACAACCATTGGGGCCGCGACGTCCTTGAAGCAAAGAAGCCTCAGGGCAAGGACGCCGACCAGAAAGGTGTTTATCGCATGGAGAAGGATATTTGTAAGGTGATAGCCGAACGGGTTCAAACCCCATATCGAATAATCGACGGCGAAAGAGAGCATGGTAAGCGGGTGCCAGTTTCCTACGACTACTGCGGATAAGAGCCATTTGAGGTCGAATGCGCGGATGTTGTGGTTCTCGTAAACATACAGCGGGTCGTCCCAATTGACAAAACCATTCTGCAGGGATGGCATGTAGGCAACAAAGGTGATTACGGCAACTATGCCTATCCATGCCAGCGCGGCCTTGTTTGTGGAACCGTCCTTTTTGAGAATGTTCTTTATCAAGCCCCCACCCTATTCGCGAAAGCTCTTCAGATCGAGATCCGTTTTAGCGGAATCTACCATATACCTGTCTTTAAACACCGGCCCTATTGAATACGGCACCGGTCCCCAATTGCTTGAATAAAAACCCGCGCCTGCTTCGGCGGATACCGTGGAAAACCTGGACGACGGTGTGGACTCAACCTCTTCCATTCGCGTGAAGATAGAATCCGGCAGGCTCTGAACGTTAGTATTGGTCAGAGGGGTGGCAATTACCTCTCCTCGAGATATTGAGGACCTCTTCCAGTCGACGCTTTTCGCG
Source organism: Deltaproteobacteria bacterium (assembly GCA_016182655.1). Lineage (GTDB taxonomy): Bacteria > Desulfobacterota > GWC2-55-46 > GWC2-55-46 > GWC2-55-46 > GWB2-55-19. Next base: position 9,122 of record JACPGB010000031.1, on the reverse strand, counting down.
CCGAGCGATTCCATGTAGTATTGGAAACCCCAGTGGCCTTGGAACCAGAAGACACCTCCCCTGCCGCTATGCCTTGAGTATATCTGTTCTGCGGCTCCGCGAGCCGAGTCAGCGAAGCCGTAATCAGCCCACGCCGTAATGAGCGTTATAAGGAGTGCGGCGGCTAAAGGAAAAAATCTGAGATAATTACGAAGGCCGCCTTCGAGCGCACGATTTTCCTCCATAGCCCGCGCAATCAAAATCCCGGCAACAGGGGCCGCGGGGAGGATTGCCCTGCCGCTTGTAGTCCAGTTCATAAAACCGGCGAAAACAAATGTGCCGGTGAGCCATAGCATAATAAGAACGCTTCCGCTGTCCCTCCGCCTTATAAGGTCCCTGACCGAAAGCGCAAGTATCCCGGCGCCTCCAGCGGCAAAAACCGGAATTTCGATAGCAAGGTGCCTATCCAGCGACCCTGCTCCTGAGGCAAATACGACCGTGCCTGCGTCTTTTGAAATCCATAGCAAGATCACCGCAACGATGGTCAAGACAAGGAAAATGAAAAGGACCCGTCTTGACCAGATGAGCGGAATGTAGAGAACGGTCGTTATAACGCAGCCACCTAGGAAGGTGATGCCGTTAAGACCGTTCTTAAGGTACTGCATGCCTGACTCCCCCCTTAAATTGCCGGCGTAATCAGCCGCGTCGAAGAGCAGGCCTCTGCCGTACATCGTTTCGGTCGCAATCTGGTATCCGGCAAGGACCAAGACAGGAAGGATCATAGCAGGGACCCAAAGGACGGGGGTTTTTTTTCTGAACACGGAATAGACCGTCAGCAAGGGTATCAGGCTTATACCGAAATATTTTGTGAGCGCGCTCATTGCTATCAGGAGACCGGCGGCAAGCAGAAGGAAATGGGAATCCCTGTCCAAGCCCTCCATCCAGAGTATGATCGCCCATATCCACAGCGCCAGCATAAGTGTGTCGCACATGACGGTTGAAGACGAAATCACGAAGACCGGAGTTACAATGCAGATGAGGGCCGCCGTGATGGGCATTGAACAGAGCCTTTTCGCCAGGACAAATGTCCCGGTTCCGGCGGCAACGGCCGGAATTATCATTGCGGTGTGGATTGCCTTTTCTCCAAAGCCAAAAATGGAGGCCACGAAGGCTATGTAGTAGCTGACGAGGGGCGGGTTCTTCATCGCGTACGGCATGGGCGTCTCTATGCCGAACCAATTGACATTGAATCCGTAGAAGTTTACCGGGTCTGATAAGATGTGCTTGGCGGCCCAAATATACATTGGGTCGTCCATATGGAATGCCTTGTCGGAGAACGGAAGAAGTATGGCCGCCAGGAAGGCGCCTATAAATAGCGCCCTTAGGGCTGTCCCTGAGAATCGTTTTGTATTTTGTGGTTTACTGAAGCCCATAAGTTATACTCTGCATTTCATATAAACGTCCCAGCTATCGCGTCCGTCATGAAACTCGCTAGCGTGCCAATAGACGAAGGCCTTCAGGCTCAACGCGCGACCTCTTTTTTCCTCTCCGGCGCAATAGAGCCTCTGCCGCCGATGGGTATGGCGATAGAGCCGAAGTTCGCAAAGCCGCATAGGGCGTAACACGAAGACAGCGAGTCCAACGAGGTTTATCAATCTCTCAGGCATTATAACGACAAGGGTCCGGGCTTACTCCCCTATTATCTTCACGAGGACCCTCTTTCTCCTCCTCCCGTCGAACTCTCCGTAGAATATCTGTTCCCATCTGCCGAAGTCGAGCTTGCCGCCTGTTATCGCCACGACTACCTCCCTGCCCATCACCTGCCTTTTCAGGTGAGCGTCCGCGTTGTCCTCCCCGGTGTCGTTGTGCCTGTACTGCGCGGTCGGCGCGTGCGGGGCGAGCCTCTCGAGCCAGGCTTCGAAGTCGTGGTGGAGGCCGGACTCGTCGTCGTTTATGAAGACGGACGAGGTGATGTGCATCGAGTTTACGAGCGCGAGCCCTTCCTTAATGCCGCTTTCGGCGAGGCACTTCTCTACCTCGGGGGTGACGTTTATAAAGCCCCTCCTTGAAGGCACGTTGAAGAAAAGCTCTTTCCTGAAAGACTTCATAACGCTCCTTTAAATCAGGCCCAGCCCATTGTGCCTTGAAACGATATCCGATGCGAGCCTCTCGATGTTTTCGTAGTCCGCCTCCTTGGGCCTGCCCTTGACAGCCACCGGCGCGAGGATCTCCGCCTTCATGCCTGATAAGGCGGATATTATCTGCTCAACGGCCTTGCCTCCCCACCCGTAGGAGCCGACGACCGAGGCGAACTTCACCTTTGGCCGGAGCGCGTTCACCATGAAGGCCGCTTGCGCGACGAACGGGTGCGCGCCTATGAGAATCGTCGGCGTGCCGAAGACGATGGTCGGCGCATCCACAAGAGACATCGCGAGCTTGCCCGCGTCGGTCACGGCGGTATTGAACCTGTCCACGAAGACGCCCTTTTCGACGAGGCAGTCAGTCAATCTCTCCACAAGGGCCTCGGTAGAGCCGTGCATCGTAGCGTATGGGATGACGACGGTGTTCGACAATTTGTCTGAGGCCCACTCCCTGTGGTAGTCCATGATGCACTTAGGGTCCCTGTGGACCGGGCCGTGGCTCGGGGCGATTATGTCTATCCTGAGTTTGTCGAACCTCTCCATGTGCTTTTTTATGGTGCTTCTAAAAGGCATCATGACTTCCGCGTAGTACCTCTTCGACGCCTCGCATACCTTCGCGATGTCCTCGACATATATGTTCGACGAGGCAAGGTGAGAGCCGAAGAGGTCGCAGGTGAAGAGTATCGCGTCCTCCTTGAGATAGGTCGACATCGTCTCCGGCCAGTGGACCCAGGGGGTGTGGAGGAATTCGAGCGTCTTTCCGCCGAGGTCGAGGGTCTCGTTGTCGGCTACGGTCGTTATCGCCTCAGGCGGAAGCTCCAGAAGGTCGGCCAAAAACTCCTTGCCCTTCGGGGTCGATACGACCATCGCGGACGGGAACTTCTTGAGGACCGCCGGTATCGTGCCCGAGTGGTCCTGCTCGGCGTGCTGGGCCACGATGTAATCGAGCCTTTCAAGGGAATCGAGGAAGGTAAGGAGCGTCCTTGCCTTCGCGGGGTCGACGGTGTCGATGAGCGCGGTCTTGTCCCTGCCTTTTACTATGTAGGCGTTATAGCTCGTGCCGTCGGGGAGCGGGATGAGGGAGTCGAAGAGCCTCCGGTCCCAGTCCTCTGCCCCGGCCCAGTAAACGCCTTCCTTTATTTTTTTTGGTTTCATACTGGATTCCTTAAAAGCGCCGTTAGGGCGCGGTTGGGTAAAAGCCGCTAATGTTTTCTCTTGTGACTCTATTGTTTTTTGTAATATCACACCACGGGCCGGTTTTCAACGCTCAAAGCTCCCTTTTGAAGGCCGCCGTGCCTGCGGCAACGGATACTGCCGCGAATACGGCGAGGAAGACGATATCCCCCTTGACCGCCCCGAGCGACGCCCCCTTGAACATGAGGGCGCGGAGCGCATGGACCGAATATGTCTCGGGGTTCACGACTGCAAAGGCCTTGAGCCATGCGGGGAAGGACTCGACCGGATATATCGCCCCGCTCGGGAAAAAGAATATGACGTTCAGAAAACCCCCGAGGACTCCGACTATCCTCGGGTGGTTCAGTCTTCCCATTACGACGAACATGAGCCCCTGGAGCCCGAGTGTCGAGAGGACGATGACCGCGAGTATAAGAAGGAGCGTATCGATGCCTATGAAACTCCAGAGGTATATGCCGGAGATGAGAGAGCCCAAAAAGAGGACGACGACGGCTATGATCGTCGTTATGAGGAGGCCGCTGCCGACAAGCCCCATGACGATGTCCTTCTTGGTCAACGGGGTCAGGAAGTAGCTCTCCTCGACCCCTAAAAAGCGGTCCATTACGATATTGAACGCTCCGGTCGTCATGGCGCCCAGGAATATAGCCATGATGACGACGCCTGGGATGAGCGTCTGGTCGTAGTCTATCTTCCTGTAGAGCTCTATCGGGCGGAGATGCGGCGCGGTCCTTTCCTCCCTTACGCTCACGAACTCCCTGCCGAGGTCCGATACGGCCCTCGTGACGGACGACTGCACGGCTACGGCGGCTATCGTTTCGGCGTTATCGAGGAAAAGACCGACCTCGGCTACGGACCCCCGCGCAAGGTCGCGGCTAAAGCCAGGCGGGATGACTATTACCCCCTTGAAGACGCCCTCCTTGAGCCCCTCCATCGCGAAGCCCTGGGACGAGACTTTTCTTGTTTCTATCGTCCGGGGGCCGGCCTCCAGCGCGTTCAGGCGCTCCATGACCTTTTCAGCGCCCGGGCCGTTGTCCTGGTCGACCACAGCCACAGGCAGGCGCTTCAATTCGCCCTGGAAGGAGTTCCCCAGTATGACGAGGTAGATGACCGGCATAAGGACGCTCATCGCAACGACGAGCGGGTTCCTTATGAATTTGCGGAGGTCCCTCTCAAGTATGGCTTTGAAACGGTTCATTTATTCTTACCGGTTGTGGCTACCTCTAAAAATTAGGAATTTTTTCTGAGGTCAAGGAAGGGCGGAAATAAAAAGCGCGGCATATATAAGTAATATGTGAGCATTTTTATTTCCGCCCTGACGCAGTCCTGGCCGGACGGGCAAATCCGTATCAAACGGCTTGAGAATTGTTTGGCCCCGAGACTCCGTACAAGCTTTGGCCCTGCGCCGAGCAGTCAGGAAAAATAACGATTTTTAGAGGCGCATCAAATTATTTACCCCACTGCCTCGGCACTCCCGCGCCCAAAAGAAAGCTCACCTTCCGCGCCTCCTCCTCCCTTATGGGGCGGCCCGTAAAGTGTATGAAGACATCCTCAAGCGTCTGTTCCTTGAGCGTCACCCTCGTGACCTTCGCGCCGAGGCTTTTAAGCCTGTCTACGAGCTCGGGTATGGCGTTAGCGCCGTTGTCGACGGATATGATGAGCGTTGCCTCGTTCACGGCAACGGAGCTGACGGAGGAGTGCGCCGAGACCTCCTCCTTCGCCTTTCCCATGTCTATATTGGAGACCGTAAGCTCTATGGTATCCTTCTGCGGTATCTGCTTTTTGAGCCCTTCGACCGTGTCGAGCGCGACTATCCTACCGTAGTCGATGATGGCCACATGGTCGGAGAGAGACTCGGCCTCTTCCATGTAATGGGTCGTAAGGAGTATGGTGAGCTTGTCGGCCTTTCGGAACTTCTCGAGGAGCTCCCATACGACGTGCCTCGACTGCGGGTCGAGGCCTATGGTAGGCTCGTCGAGTATGAGAATGGACGGCCTGTGGACAAGGCCGCGCGCTATCTCGAGCCTCCTCCTCATGCCGCCCGAGTATGTGGCGACCAGGTCCCCTGCCCTCTCGCGAAGGCCCACCATCGTAAGGAGCTCGTCTATCCGGTCCCTCCGTTCCTTTTTACCCATGTCGTAGAAGCGGGCGTAGATATCCATCAGCTCGAGGCCGGTAAGATCGAGGTCGCTCGTCATGGCCTGCGGGACAACACCTATCGCGCCTCTGACGCTCGCCTTCTCCTTCGCGACATCGAACCCGGCGACCAAAGCCCTCCCGCTCGTCGGCCTTATAAGGGTCGTGAGTATCCTTATGAGCGTCGTCTTACCGGCGCCGTTCGGGCCCAAAAGCCCGAAGCATTCGCCTTCAGGGACCTTGAGCGAGACCCCGTCGAGGGCGGTGAGGCCGCCGTATTTTTTTACAAGGTTTTCGGTCTCTATCGCGTACATGGGCCTACTCGGTCGATATCCTCACCTCTGCGGTCATGCCGGGCTTTAGCGCGCCGTTGTGGCCTGCAACCGACACCTTTACCCTGAAGGTCTTGATGTCGGGCCTCCCCCTTGTGACATCCCTTTGCGTGGCGAACGACCCGACCTCGCCTATCTCGATGACCTTGCCGTCGTAGGACGCGCCTCCGGGTAGAGAGACTTTCGCAGGGGCCCCGAGCCTCACCTTCTGTATACCGCTCTCCTCTATGTCCGCCCTCGCCCAGATGTTGGAGAGGTCGTCTATGGTATAGACCGGAGCGCCGGGGGTGACGAACTCGCCGGCCTCGAACGCCTTGTATACTACGACCCCGTTTATCGGAGAGGTGATCACCGTATCTGCGAGCCCGGCGAGCAAAACCCTGAGCTCGGCCTCTGCCTGGGCCTTTTTCGATCCGGCGGAATCTATCCTTGCGCGCGCCGCTTTATGTTTACTTCAGAATTCCTCAAAACCGCCTGGGAGCTCCTTGAGCGCGCCTTTGCGGTAGAAAGCACTGCGCTTGCCGAGGCGAAGGCCGCCTCTGCCGCATCCAGCTCCTTCTTCGCCATGTACCCGTCCTTGAATAAGCCCCTCGCCCGCTCGACGTTCTCGCTTGCCTCATTGAGCAGCGCCTCGGCGCGTTTCACCTCTGCCCCGGCCGCCTCAAGATCAAAACGCGCCGACTCCTTCTGCGCAAAGGCGTTCTCCAGCGCGACCTTTGCCTCGGTTATACCGCTCTCCGCGCCTGTCAAAGCCGCCCTCTTCTCCTCGACACGGGCCTTTATCTCGTCCGAATCAAGCCTTACGGCAATGTCCCCGGCCTTTATCGCGTCCCCCTCCTTACAGCAGACCCACGCGACCCGCCCTGCTATCTTCGGCGAGAGCTCCACTTCCGTAGCCTCCATGACGCCGGTAGTCGAGACTATATTTTCAGGGGGGACCGAGCGCGTCCTTAAAAAGACGCCCGCCCCGATTGCGACAACGATGATGATGAGGATTACGAAGAGCTTTTTGCGCTGAGGCATCGGCGCTCCTTGGATGGTTTTATTCATTTCAGCATAGCAGAAGAGGAGGGCTTTTTCCACGAAAGGGAGAATGGAAGGGCTTAAAAAGAAGGTCTGCTAAAAAATGCGCATTGCTTAATTTCCTTTCAATTGCTTCACCAGCTCCCTCCAGTGGTCGTCCGTTACCATGGAATCCGGCGTGACCCATATCCTCTTCGAGCCGCCGTCCATCGTATATTTAAGCCCCTCGGAAAAGGTCTTCGGGTCCATCGACGAGGCCTTGCCCCAGAGGCCTAACGAGATGAAGTAGTCGTCAGGCGCGAAGTTGGCCGACATGTACCTGGAAAGCTCCAGCGCGGTTGAAGACGGCAGTCCCTCGAGGAAGAAGTAGTTCCAGACCACTATATTGTCGGCGTGCTTAAGGACCCGCCTGTAGTCGAGCCCGGATTCCCTGCCGTTGTTGGCAAAATTCTTCCAGCTCACAGGCACATCGACATAGAGCTCCTTTTTGTGCCTGTGGGCCCTTTCGGCGGCCTTCCTTACAAACTCCTCCATGAGGGTCGAGCGCCACTCCCATATGGACGGGTCATCCCTGTCGATGAGCCCGTCGGGAGTCCTCGGCCAATCGATGCTACCCGTGAATGCCTTGTAGGACTTCAAGTCTTCCATATTATAAGAGTAGCTGTAGTACGGCATCTCGGTCAGGTCTATCACATCGACCGGGTAGTTCTTCGCGAGGTATTCGACCATGTCGAGGACGAGGCGGCCCCACTCGCCATCCACAAGCTCGATGAAGCCGAGCTGTTCGGTGTTGACCTTTCCGTCGAACCCGACTGCGGCGGCCCCGGGGTGTTTTTGTATGTAGGCCGGGCCGTAGATGTCGATAAACGCGGCGACCTTGAAGCCGGATTTCTTGAAGGTCGTAGCGGCCCTCTCGACGAGGTCCTCCTTCGCCCCCTTCTGGTGGTTGGACCAGCTCTCCTCGTGCCCCCTCCATTTGAAGTACGCCCACTCGGGCCTTCCGGCGCTTACGCCTATCAGCCTGCCTCCGCCGACGTCGGGCCTGTTAAGGACGTTCGTCATGGCTTTCCGCCAGTCGCCCCATGCGTCGAAGTGCGTGGATAAGCCGAGGTCGAAGCGGGCGTTGTAGATGGACGGGGCCTTAAGATAGTTCATCGTGTAATAGGTGACAGCCGAGGACGATACGATGAGGAACACGGCCGCTACCGCGTATTCCCACTTCGGGCGCGTAAGCGCGAAGACGCGCCTCCTCTCTATCTTCTCCCACTTTTCAGGCGCGCCCTCGAGCTCCCTTACCCACGAGTACGCGGCCACAAGGTTGTAGAAGTACGAAAGGGGGAGTATTAGAAGCCCGTAAAAGATATATCTGTAATCGAGGAAGGCCCTGTCGAGGGCTATGGAATAGACCGCTATGCCGAAGAAGAATGTCACGCCCAGAAAACTCAATATCTCCATCGTGTCGATGAAATACAGGTGGCCTCCGATGTACGCCCACGGGATGAGGAAGAGCATGACGAGCTGGATGAGCGGCACTATCGCCATATTGAGGAAGTTTATGGGGAGATAAAGGGAGAACGGCATGTATCGCGGGTTGAAGAAAAGCCCCTTATGGAGGAGAGCTATCTTTATGTAGCTCCTCATCCACCTTATCCTCTGCTTCCAGAGGCCGCCGATGGTCGCCGGGCACTCTGCTATGACCTTCGGGTCCGGGTCGAAGATTATCCTCTTGCCGTGCCTGTATAGCCTGAAGGTTATCTCGAGGTCCTCGCCCCATATCTCCTTGAAGCCGCCGATATCGCGCAAAACGCCCGTCCTTATGGCCCCGAGGTTCCCGGTGATGATGGGCAGGCACCTCAAGACGGACAAGGCCCGCCTTACGAACCCCGTGCCGATGTGAGTCGTGATGGTCAGGAACTTCTGTATCGCGGTAGACGGGTGCAGGGGCGCGTCGTTGCCGCAGACGGCGTCTATCGTATTATCCGCAAACCAGCGTGCCGTCTTTGCGATCGTATCGGGCAGGAAGATGGAATCCGCGTCCGTGAATATGACGACCTCGCCTTCGGCGGCCTCAATGCCTGCGTTCAGCGCGCTTGCCTTGCCGCCGTTCGGTTTTTTTATGTAGCGGACCTTTTTCTCGCGGATAAAATCGGCTATCGCATCTTCCGTGGCGTCAGTCGAACCGTCGTTTACGACGATGACCTCGAAGGACGGATAAAGGGAGGCGAGGACGGAAGCGATAGTAGCCCTTATCGTCTTCTCTTCGTTGAACGCCGGGATAAGCACCGTGACCATGCCGGTAAAGGCAGGCGTCCTTTTTAGG
>JACPGB010000030.1 GCA_016182655.1 Deltaproteobacteria bacterium | reverse complement strand
ATATACGGCGACGACGGCGAAAAATTCGGCGTCTGGCCCGGCACGCACAAGTGGGTCTTTGACGACGGCTGGCTGGAAAGGTTCCTTAAGGCGCTTGAGGAGAAGATAGACTCGGTAACGGTCGCCACCTTCGCCGAGTATATTGACAGGGAAGAGCCTGTCGGGCAGGTCTATCTGCCGACGACCTCTTACATGGAGATGGGCGAGTGGTCTTTGCCGCCTGACGCCTCGAAGGCGTACATGAAGCTCGTAGACGATGTAAAGGGCTGGTCCGAGGGCGAGCGCGTAAGGAGGTTCCTGCAGGGAGGCATCTGGCGGAACTTTTTTTCCAAGTATCCGGAGTCGAACTGGATGCACAAGAGGATGTTGCTGGCCTCAAAGGCGGTGAGGAACTCGCCGAACTTGAGCCGCGAAGAGAAGGCTATAGCAGAAACTCACTTATATAAAGGGCAGTGCAACGACCCGTACTGGCACGGCGTATTCGGGGGGCTCTATCTCCCGCATTTGAGGACCGAGGTCTACAGGCACCTGATAGAGGCAGAGGTACGCTCGAAGATAGATTCCGGCCTGAATAATGTGCTCTCCAGCGTCGAGCTGGAAGACATCGACGCCGACGGCCACAAGGAGGTGCTCATAAGGACGCGGGACCTCAACCTGTTTTTAAGCCCCGCGAACGGTGGCGCGCTCCTTGAGCTCGACTTCAAGCCCCGGGCCGTGAACCTCTCCAATACCTTGTCGAGATGGTACGAGGGCTATCATTATAAGCTCGAAGAGGCGAACTCGGCCGAGCACGCCGGAGGACAAAAGTCTATTCACGAGATCGTGAAGGTCAAGGAAGAAGGGCTGGAAAAATATCTCAAATACGATTCCGCGAGAAGGGCGTCGTTCGTCGACCACTTCATCCCGATAGGTGAGACTGTCGAGTCTTTTTACGCAAACACATACAAAGAACTCGGGGACTTTTCAAAGGGCCGTTATTCAACCGAGGTCAAAGGGCACGGCGTCGCGCTCACGAGGCACAGCGAGACAGACGGCAGGGCGCTCTTTTTGAAAAAGGAGTTTGTAGCGGATTCCCCCGGCTCGTTCAGGGTCGACTATACGCTTACCCCTGGCGAGGTCCACGGCGGAGTCGATTTCCGGTTTGGAGTCGAGCTCAATATGTTGTTGCCGTGCTGTGACGGCCCGGCCTGCCTGTATGAGCCTAACGACGCGGCATTCGGCTTTGACATCGGGCTCGGCTCAAGTGGCGAGACACCCGGGATAGAGAGCGTCGCCATGATAGACACCCTTACAAGGGTGAAGGCTACGATAGCGGTGGATAGGCCCGCCGGCCTCTGGAGGTTCCCGGTCCATACGGTCTCGCTCTCAGAGGGCGGTTTCGAGAAGATATACCAGGGCTCGTGCCTCGTCTTCCTCTTCCCCTTCGCGCTCAAAGAAGGTAAGATGGAGGTCTCGTTCAGGGTGAAGGTCGAGGGCTTATAAAAAATGTCAGGGGTGGATGCTGGAAATGGATGAAAGGCTCAAGGAGAAGCTCAAGAAGATAAGGCTCGTCATATTCGACTGCGACGGCGTCCTCACCGACGGCAGGATAATATACAACGACGAGGGGCAGGAGACGAAGGTCTTCGACGTCAGGGACGGCCACGGCATAAAGCTAATGGCGAGAGCCGGGATAGAGTCGGCCATCTTGACGGCGAGAGAGTCGAAAACAGTTGAACACAGGGCCGCGAACCTCGGCATCGAGCTCGTCTTTCAGTCCATGAAGGACAAGCTCGCGGGGCTCGAAGAGATACTCAAGCTAAGGCCTTTTAAACTCGAAGAGATCGCCTATATGGGCGACGATATCATAGACCTCCCTGTACTTAAAAGGGTAGGGCTCGCCGTGACCGTCGCCGACGGGGTCGATGAGGTGAAGGAGATGGCCGATTACATTACGAGCCGCCCCGGGGGCAGGGGCGCGGTAAGGGAGCTTGCCGAGTTGATACTTAAAAGCCAATCCAAATGGGATGAGATTTTAAGCCGTTACCTCTCCTGAAACCCCTCTCCGCCTCCCTTTAAAACCCCCTCCGGGGGACAAAAACCTTTACACCCTTGATTGCTGATGGTATAATTTTTGCTATACTTTAATCAGGGGGTTTTTGTAATTGTAAGTACCTGATTAAATTGATGATTTCAAGTGGTTGCGAAAAACCCATGACCCTAAGCCGGTCTATCCACGGATGGATGATTCCCGGGCGTGCCAACGGGGTCCAAAGCGATGCCAGCGACCTTCCATGAACCGTAAGATAAGGATCTTCCTGCTGGCGTTCATCGCCCTTTCCATAATCAGCCTTGCCGTTCTCGTTTTTGTGCATTACCGTACCCAAAACAGCTTTATAGTGGTCCTGAACGAGGACAAGAAGCTTGTGGTAAAGATAGACAAGGTCCATTACTCGGGGACCAAGGACGGCCGGATCGAATGGGAGCTTACGGCGGATTCGGCCAGGAGGGCAAAGGACGAGGACCTGACGATACTCGATAACGTCGAGGTCAAGTTCTTTCCACGCAGAGGCGGCTCGTATGTCTTGACCGCTAACGAAGGCAGGTTCCGGGAGGCCGCGGGCGAGATATACGCGTCCGGCAATGTAAAAGTCTCGTCGGATGAAGGCTACACGCTCGATTCAGCCGAGCTCAAGTACTCCATAAACCAGAAGGAGATAACCTCCGCGGAAAAGGTCGTATTCAAGTCCGGCAACATGGATATTGAAGGTTACGGCCTTTTTGTCGATATAGAGGGCGGGCGGGTCCTTCTCAACAGGGAAGTAAAAGCGGTCTTCAAAGACCAGGCGGCGTGAGATGAAAAAAAAGATATTTTTGACGGCCCTCCTCGCATTCACCATCCTCTCCGTCAACTCCTTTGCCAAGGAGACGAAGGAGACCGCCAAGGCGGGCGATGCCGCGAGAAAGCCTGTTACCGTCACCTCCGACACCATGGAGGCGATATCGAACGAGAACCTCGTCATATTCAGGGGCAACGTAGTGGCCACGGAAGACTTTACGCTCTGTTCCGACGAGCTGCATATTCGCTACTCGGAGTCGCGCGACGTAAAAGAGATAGAGGCGAGCGGGAATGTCAGGATATTCAAGGACGACAAGACCTCTACCTCTGACAAGGCCGTCTACGACAGGGCCGAGAGGAAGATAACCCTTACCGGAAAGCCGCAGGTAAGACAGTGCACGGACACGATCAAGGGCGACCGGATAACGGTATTTCTGGACGAGGACAACGCCGTAGTCGAGGGCGACAAGGGCGGCAGGGTAAAGGCCGTCATAATGCCCGAGAAGAAGTGCTCTGAGCCCAGGCAGGAGAAAGCGACGAGTGAAGAAGCTCGCTGTAAAGGGCCTCGTTAAGTCCTACAAAAAGCGGAAGGTCGTCGACGGGGTTAGCCTCCACATAGAGCCGGGCGAGATAGTCGGGATCCTCGGCCCCAACGGCGCGGGGAAGACCACTACATTCTACATGATAGTCGGGCTCGTGACGCCGGACGACGGCAAGGTCTCATTAGGCGACAGGGACATAACTACGACGCCCATGTACGAGAGGTCGCGGCTCGGCATAAGCTATCTGCCGCAGGAGCCGTCGGTATTCAGGAAGCTTACGGTCGAGGAGAACGTAAAATCGATCCTCGAGTTCCTCGACGTCCCTAAAAACGAGATGGATACGAGGCTTGAAAAGCTCCTTGACGAGCTCGGCGTCCTCCACATAGCCAAGACCAAGGCTTACGCCCTCTCCGGCGGGGAGAGGCGGAGGGTCGAGATAGCCAGGGCGCTCGTCAACTCGCCGTCGTTCCTCCTCCTCGACGAGCCGTTCTCGGGGATAGACCCCATAGCCGTAGGGGACATACAGGATATAGTCCTGGAGCTTAAGAAAAAGGGGATAGGGGTGCTCGTCACCGACCACAACGTCGGAGCGACCCTCGGCATCTGCGACAGGGCGTACATCATCGGGAGCGGCAAGCTCCTTAAGGCCGGGACTCCTACCGAGATACTCGATTCGCGAAAAGTCCGCGAGGTCTACCTCGGGGAGAAGTTCAAGCTGTAGTTTTTTTGTTTGTCATTGCGAGGGGCGTTTTTCAGCGATACGGTCTTGCAACCGCAAGAGATAACACGATGGCGCACCTTAAGAGCGGTCCCAATGGGTTACGAGCTAAAACAGGAACTAAAGCTTACTCAGAACCTGGTGATGACGCCACAGCTCCAGCTGGCGATCAAGCTCCTCCAGCTCTCCAGGCTCGAGCTCGTGGACATGGTCCGCGAAGAGGTCCAGACTAACCCGGTCCTCGAGGACAGCGTCGAGGAGGCCCCCGAGACGGAGGCCGCGCCGACGCCCGAGCCTCCGGCCAAGCCGGAGATCGACTGGGACGCGTACCTCGCGGCGTCGTCCGAGTCGCGTCCCGGCATCGACTTCAACCAGAAGGACGACGAAGAGGACGACTTCATGTCGAATATCTCGTCCTCCGGCGGATCGCTTGGCGAGCACCTCGTCTGGCAACTCAACATGTGCGGCCTCCCCGAACATGACTTGAGGCTCGGCGAGTTCATAATAGGCAACATCGAGGAGGACGGGTATCTGAGGCTCGTCGAGCGCGGGTCTTTGAGCGACGACGAGCACGACGCGGCCACTTTGAAGGAAATAGCGCGCTTGACCGGTGTTTCGATCGACGAGTCCGCTAAAGTGCTCGGCACGATACAGCAGTTCGACCCGTCAGGCGTCGGCGCGAGGAACTTAAGAGAGTGCCTTCTCATACAGGCGCGGAGTCTCCCGGTAAGGGACACCGTAGTCGAGGAGATGATCGCCCACCACCTCGAAGCCCTCGGCAAGAAGAACTACAAGGCCATTTCAAGGAACCTGGGCATCACGATGGAAGAGGTCTTCGAGGCCGTCAGGACCATAAACAAGTGCCTGAACCCAACGCCGGGCGCGGGGTTCGGGCTGGATGACTCCCGCACCATAGTCCCCGACGTGCATATAACCAAGATCGGCGACGACTATGTCATCACGCTTAACGAAGACGGGATGCCGAAGTTGAAGATCAGCCCCTACTACAGACAGCTCCTTAAAGGCAACGGCAACGGCGCTGTCCCGGACAAGGCCAAGGGCTACATACAGGACAAGTTGAGGAGCGCCGTCTGGCTCATAAAGAGCGTCCACCAGAGACAGCGCACCATATACAGGGTCGTCGAGTGCATAGTGAAGTTCCAGAGGGAGTTTCTGGACAGGGGGCTCAAGTACCTGAAGCCGCTGGTGCTGAAGGACGTCGCCGAGGAGATAGGGGTGCATGAGTCGACCGTAAGCAGGGTCACCTCGAACAAGTACGTCCAGACCCCGCGCGGCATATTCGAGCTGAAATACTTCTTCTCCACAGGCATGTCGTCGTCAGACGGCAGCGATCTCGCCGTCGAGTACATAAAAGACAAGCTCAAGGACATCATAAAGGCGGAGGACGCCCGGAACCCTTTGAGCGACAAGCAGATAGTCGATATACTGAACGAGTCCGGCATAGTCATCGCCAGGAGGACCGCGGCCAAGTACAGGGAGGCGCTCGGGTTCCTCTCGTCGAGCAGGAGGAAGGTCCATTATTGATTGACTTTTCGTGTCCGGGGCTTTTATTATGTATGACGGGGCTTGGGATCGAGCGGCTTAAGAGAGATACGGTTACGCAAGCTGATTTGGAACTCGCGCCGGGGTGCGGCCCCGGCGTCTTTATCGAATAAAGGCTGTTTTCTTCAAATCGGAAACAGCCTAATACTGGAGGTATTGAGATGCGCGTCACCGTCACATTCAGACATATGGAATCGTCTGAAGCACTGAAGAGCTATGCGATTGAAAAAACGGAGAGGCTCGAAAAATACCTCTTCGAGCCGATCGAGGTCCATTGGGTCCTCTCGGTCGAGAAGATAAGGCACATAGCCGACTGCACCATAGTCGCCAACGGCGTCACCATAAAGGCCCAGGACGACACCCAGGACATGTACGCGGCCATAGACATGGTCCTTGAGAAGCTTGAGAAGCAGGTGAGGAAGCACAAGGAAAAGGTCAAGGACCACAAGCCCCACAACAACGAGGGCGGCTCGATCCGTTATCCCGCCGAAGGCTCGGCGGAAGCCGGGAGGGCCCCGAGGGTAGTCCGTAAGGAAAACCAGTTTGCGAAACCCATGTCAGTCGAGGAGGCTGTCATGCAGGTAGAGGCCGTAGGCGCCCCGTTCCTCGTCTTCACGGACTCGTCCACGAACAACATAAGCGTAGTCTACAGGCTTGAAGACGGCAACTACGGCCTCATAGAGACGACGAAGTAACAACGGCTCAAGACCGGACAAGCCGCGGCGGTCGAGGCGAAAAGCGCTATGCGCGGCCTTTTGTCCGGCCTTTAAAGTGAAATAGGTCTTCAGAGGTACTGATGCGCTTTTAGAGGTTTGCTCCTTTGAGAGCCCCCTTCGCGCGCCCACATTGCTCCGAAGGCGGGCTCTCGGTGATTAAAGACGGTCAGGTGTGTCATGAGGCTTGCGGACGTAATGAAGGAAGACTACATATTCTCCGACCTCAAGGCCAGGGAGAAGCAGGGCGTGCTAGCCGAGCTCGTCTCGGACATCTCCCCGAAACTCGAGAGGCTCGACGGCGGGTCCGTCCTCTCGTCCCTCCTGGAGAGAGAGAAGCTCGGAACGACCGGCATAGGCCACGGGGTCGCGATCCCGCACGGCAAGGTCAAGGGGCTCACCGATATCAAGGTGTTCTTCGGGAGAAGCAAGAAGGGCGTTGAGTTCAACTCGATGGACCGGATGCCGGTCTACATCTTCTTCCTCATAGTCGCCCCGGAGAACTCGGCGGCGGCGCACCTTAAGATACTCGCCTGCATCTCGCACCTCTTGAAGAACCAGGAACTGAGGACCCGGCTCATGAAGGCCGAGGACCCCTCGGAGATATACAGGATAATAACAGAGGCCGACAGGAAGAGCGGCCTCGTCTGACGGGGTAGGGCCGGGGGCTTGCAAGGCTTCGGTCATAGATCCCGGGGAGTAAGTGTCATGGGAGTGCCGGTCAAGGAGGTACTTGAGGCCAAGGAGCTCAAGGAGTTCTCGCTCGTGCTCGTCGCCGGTGAGCGGGGTCTCGGAAGGGAGCTCCAGACGTCCCGCATACAGAAGCCGGGGCTCCTCCTTACCGGTCTCCTCGAAGAGCTCCACTCCGACAGGCTCCAGATATTCGGGGCCGCCGAGATAGGCTATTTGCGGAGCCTCAAGAAGGAAAAGCTCGAAAGGACGCTCGGCCTCCTTGAGAGGTCGACAATACCCGGCATAATAGTCACGAGGGAGCTCGAGCCCCCGGACTTCCTGCTGAAGCTCTGCGTCGCGAAGTCCATCCCGCTTATAAAGACCCGCCACACCTCGTCGCACCTTATAGAAGGAGTCACCAAGTACCTCGAGGAGAGGCTCGCGCCGTCCACAACGCTCCACGGCGTCCTCGTGGACGTCCTCGGAGTCGGCATACTCATAATAGGCAAAAGCGGCATCGGAAAAAGCGAGTGCGCGCTCGACCTCGTCTCGCGCGGCTACAGGCTCGTATCCGACGACGTGGTGATAGTCAAAAAGCTGCCGCCCTCGCTCCTCTTCGGGACGTCTTCCGACCTTATCCGGTATCACATGGAGATAAGGGGGTTGGGGATCGTAAACATAAAAGACCTCTTCGGCATAACGGCGATAAGGGAAAGAAAGCAGATGGACCTCGTCGTCGAGCTCATCAAATGGGAGTCCGACAGCGAGTACGAGCGGCTCGGGTTCGAGGAGAAGACTTACGATATCCTGGGCGTGGGGCTCCCGTACCTGCGCGTGCCGGTCTCACCCGGCCGAAGCGTGGCCGCGATAGTGGAGGTAGCGGCCCGGAACCAGATATTGAAGATAATGGGGCACCACTCGGCAAGGAATTTGGAGGCGCACCTGGATAACGCGATGAAGGGCCTCCAGAAGGCGAAGAATTGAAAGAGATAAGGCTCGTAGTATTGAGCGGGCCCTCGGGCTCCGGGAAATCCACGGTCATAAAGGCGCTCGAGGACCTCGGTTTTTTCTGCGTCGACAACATGCCCGTCGCGCTACTGCCGAAGTTCATGGAGCTCCTTGCGCAGTCGGGCGAGATAACAAAAGTGGCGGCCGTGGTGGACATCCGCGAGCGCCAGTTTTTGAAGGAGTTCACGCCTGTTTTCAACGAGCTCAAGGCGGCGGGCTACACCGCCGAGCTTATCTTTCTGGACGCGTCGGATGAATCCCTCGTCCGCAGGTTCAGCGAGACACGGAGGCGGCACCCGCTCGCGGACTCCGACACGCCGCTCGAAGGGATCCTCCGCGAGAGGGACATCCTCAAGGAGGTAAGGGAGCACGCGGACAAGGTCATAGACACGACCGGGTTCACCGTCCACGACCTCCGGGACACGATAAAGGAATACTTCTCCGGGCCCGTCACGCACGGCAGGATGTCGGTGAATCTCCTGTCGTTCGGGTACAGGTACGGCATACCCACCGACGCCGACCTCGTCTTCGACATAAGGTTCCTGCCGAACCCCTACTTCGTAAGCTCGCTCAAGTGGCTCGACGGAAAGGACGAAAAGGTGAGGGAGTTCGTGCTCTCTAACCCCGAGACGAAGGAGTTCCTGAAAAGGCTCCGCTCTTTTCTCGATTACCTCATCCCATTGTACTGGAAAGAGGGGAAATCGTACCTTACTATCGCTATAGGGTGCACCGGCGGGAAGCACCGCTCCGTCGCCATAACCGAGTTCCTCGCCGATGAGATAGCCACTGAAGCCGTCGTTACGAAAAAACGGCACAGGGACATGTACCGGGTCTGAATCGACATACTATGGAGATGAGAAAAGGATGATAGGAGCCGTAATAATCACGCACGGCGCTCTCGCCGGAAGCCTCAAGGAGGCCGCCGAGACGATCGCCGGAAAGATAGACGGTATAAAGACGGTGTCGGTCACGAGGTCGGACACGACCGAGAGCGTCAGGGCGCTTCTGGCCGCCTCCATAAAAGCGGTGAACTCCGGCAACGGGGCGATAGTCTTTACGGACATGTTCGGCGGCACGCCGACGAACATCGCGCTTTCGTTCATGGAGGACGGCAAGGTAGAGGTCATCACGGGCGTGAACCTTCCCATGATACTCAAATTCGTCGGCCACAGGACTGAAAAGGGCCTCTCGGGCCTCGCGGTCATGCTGAAGGAATACGGGCAGTCATCGATAGTGCTGGCCGGAGACATCTTGAAGGAACGGAAATAGCATCCTGAGTTCTTTTTTTGATAAAATGGAGTTACGGCGTCCCTGGCTCCACGGGACGCTCAAGGCGCGAGAGGTCCAGGTCTCATGGTGATAATGGTCAGGGTCGACGACAGGCTCCTTCACGGGCAGATCATCTGCTCGTGGGTGCCTCATATAAAGGCCGACGCCCTCGTCATCGCCTCCGACGAGGCGGCGCGGGACAGCCTTGTCACCGAGATCATCTCGTCCTGCGGCCACAAGGGGCTCTCTGTCTGCGTCAAATCGATAAAGGACGCGGTGGCGCACGTCAACTCGGACGAGTGCGGGGTGAGGGTGATACTCATAGTCGGGGACCTGAAAGACGCGATGGCGGTCTACGAAGAGGGGTTCAGGTTCGAGACCCTGAACCTCGGGAACATCCATCACGAGGAGGACGGACGCGAGGTCACGCCTTCGATAATAATAAACCGCGAGGACGAGGAGATAATAAGGCGTTTCGAGTCGCTCGGGGTGAAGATGGACATAAGGGACGTGCCCGCGAGCTCACCGGCCCGCCACGGGGCGAGGAAAAGCCCGTGAGCGCGGCGCTTAACGGCGCGATACTCGTTTCGGTCGCCGGCGGGGTCCTCTCGCTCGACAGGACCGCGGCATTTCAGGTGATGGTCTCGAGGCCCATAGTGACGGCCCCGGTTATAGGCTGGCTCCTCGGGCACCCTGAGTGGGGGCTCGTGGCCGGAGCGGCGCTTGAGCTCCTGCTTATCGGCGACCTCCCGGTGGGAAGGTACGTGCCGGTCCACGAGACGTCGCTTGCGGCCCTCGTTACGGGCATGGTCGTTGCGGCCCTCGAAGCCATGGGCGCCTCCGACGGCTACGCGGGACTTCGTTCCGAGATGACGGTCCTGCCGCTCGCGATACTCATGGCGTTTCCGGCGTCCAGGGTCTTTCAGAAGGCCGATATAATAACGAGGAAGATGAACGCGAGGCTCTTTGAGACGGCGGCGGTATCGGTCGAAGGCGGAGGGGCGGCGCTAATCCGCAATAACCTCAAGGGCGCGGCGTTCTTTCTCGTGACCAATACGGTCGCGCTACTTTTAACCGCCGTGCCGCTCATGCTCGGCGCGAGCTACTTCTTTACGAGGTTCGCGTTAAGGCCCTTTACGGCGGCCTTCGCCGGTCTCCTTCTCGCGGGCGCGGGGGCCGCGGCCTGGTCGGTTACGACCGACAAGTCGGCCTATGTATTCGGCGTCTCCGCGGCGGCCGCCGGCGCACTGCTCACATGGTTGGCGCTATGATCTCGGGAAAGTCGTTCATAAAGGTATTTTTCGGGTCGTTCTTCATACAGTCGTCATGGTCGTTCGAAAAGATGCAGGGGCTCGGGTTCGCTTCAGCCATAGCCCCGGCTATTAAAGAGATATACGGAGCGGACGAGCGGCTTAAAAAGGGCGCGCTCAAACGCCACCTCGCGTTCTATAACGCGCACCCGTACATGGCCTCTCCGGTCTTGGGAGCGGCGATAAACATGGAGGAGAAGGCGCTTCGGGGAGACGGGCCGAAAGAAGCGTCCTCGAAATTCAAGTCGCTCGTCATGGGGCCTTACGGCGCGATAGGAGACGCGTTTTTCTGGGGCGCGGTCAGGCCTCTTGCGTCTATCGCCGGCGTGCTTGCCGTCGTCCTCTGGGGGATGTGGGGGCCGCTTGTCTTTCTCGCCCTCTACAACGTCTTCCACCTCCTCATGAGGTGGTACGGGTTGAAGAAGGGGCTTGTTCTCGGCGACGGGGTCGTCGCGTTTATCAAGTCGCTGGACCTGCCCAGGTGGGCGGTAAGGCTTAAATATCTCTCGGCGGCGCTCCTTGGCGTTTTGTGCGCCGCTACCGCCGTGAGCGTCCTGCCTCCTTCCGGCAATGGAGCGGCAAAGACGGCCCTGGCAATCGCGGCAAGCATCGCGGCAACGGTCGTATCGGGTTATGCGTTCAAGAAGGGGGCGACGATACAGGCGCTCGCCTCTATCGTCCTCATACCACTAATACTATACGGGATAATATTCCAGACATGAACGGCGCAATCGAAAAGACATTCAGGATCAGGAATAAGCTCGGGCTTCACGCGAGGGCGGCTTCGCTCTTCGTGCAGCTCTCTAACAAGTTCGATTCCGACATCTTCGTCGCGAAGAACGGCCAGGAGGTCAACGGCAAGTCCATCATGGGCATCCTCATGCTGGCCGCGGCCCAGGGGTCGGAGATAACATTGAAGGTCAACGGGGGGGACGCCCTCGGGGCGATGAACGCCCTCGGCGAGCTCATAGACAACGGATTCGGCGAGGACTGATGACGGAAGCGAAGAAACAAGTAGTCTTGATGAAGGGGATAGGCGTCTCCTCGGGCATCGTCATAGGAAAGGCGTACCTGATGGAGCGGGGCGCCATCGAGCCCGCGCAGTTCTGCTACCTGGACTCCTCCGAGACCGAGCGCGAGATAGGGCGCTTCACGAACGCGGTCAAGGAATCCCGCGACCAACTGCTCCGCATCAAGCGCAAGATGGAGCACGACGGCAAGGGCAAGGAGCACATCAGCATCATCGACGCACACACCCTGATACTGAAAGACAACATGCTCATCAATGACACCATAAAGGTCATAAAGGATGAGCGCGTCAACGCCGAGTGGGCGCTCAAAAGCGTCCTCAAGGGCGTAAAGGACTACTTCGACAGGATCGACGACGAGTACCTGAAAGAGCGCTCGATGGACATCGAGCACATAGTGAACCGGGTCCTCCTGAACCTCATGGGCAGGAAACACGAGTCCATATCCGAGATAAAGTCTCCCTCCATCGTTATCGCCCACGACCTCGCTCCCACCGACACGGCCCAGATGACGAAGGGCATGGTGCTCGGCTTCCTGACCGACGCCGGAGGCAGGACCTCCCACACGGCGATCATGGCCCGCTCGCTCGAAATACCTGCCGTAGTCGGCCTTGAGACCGCGACGCGGAAAGCCGAGATGAATGATACCATCATCGTCGACGGCACGACCGGCACGGTCATCATAAACCCGTCGGACTCCGTCATCGACGTCTACAGGAAACGCAAGGAGAGGTACGAGAGCTACGGCAGGGCGCTCTTCCACTACAAGGACCTGCCGTCCGAGACGACCGACGGGCGCAGAGTCCGCATCATGGGCAACATGGAGATAGTCGAGGAGATAGACTCCCTCGTCGAGCACGGCGCCGACGGCATCGGGCTCTACAGGACCGAGTTCCTCTACCTCAACAGGAAGGACCTGCCCTCGGAGGAAGAGCACATAAAGGCGTACAAGAAGGTCATAAAGAAGATGGCTCCGCACCCGGTCACCATAAGGACGCTCGACATCGGCGGGGACAAGGTCCTCTCGCAGATGGACGGCCCGAAGGAGATAAACCCGGCGATGGGTCTCCGCGCGATCAGGTTCTGCCTCAAGAACACGGACATATTCAAGGTACAGCTCCGGGCCATGCTCGCGGCGAGCGCCTTCGGCAAGATACGGATACTCTTCCCGATGATCTCCGGGATAGAGGAGATAAGGCAGGCCAAGGGCCTGCTCGAAGAGGCGAAGACGGAGTTGAAGGCCGAGGGGAGGCACTTCGACGAGAACGTCGAGACAGGCGTGATGATAGAGATACCGTCGGCCGCCATAATAGCCGACCTCATCGTAAAAGAGGTGAACTTCATCTCCATAGGCACGAACGACCTCCTCCAGTACTCGCTCGCCATAGACAGGGTGAACGAGCACGTGGCGTACCTCTACGAGCCGTTCCATCCGGCGGTGCTCCGCATCATAAAGACGGTCGCCGAGGCGGCGAACAAGGCCGGGGTCTCGGTCGGCGTCTGCGGCGAGATGGCCGGAGAGCCCGAGTACGCGCTCATACTCCTCGGCTTCGGAGTCGACAACCTCTCGATGAACGCGTTCTCGATATTGAAGGTAAAGAGGCTCATCCGCTCCATAAGCTACGCGGAGGCTAAAAAGATCTGCAAGGCCATAACGGGGCTCGCCACAGCCAAGGAGGTCGAGGGCTACATAAACCAGAAGCTCCCCGGCCTTTACAAGGAAGAGTTCTGGAGCTGACGCCCGGTTGAAAATGCCGTAAAGGCGGGAATTGATGGCGGACGGGCGGGACACGAGGGGTAAATAGAAGAAATCCGTTGACAATTTTTCCCAAACATTAAATAATTAGCACCTTACATTAAGATAATGTCCGTATTGACGGAAAAAAGGAGGAAATGGGAATGAGGGAGTACCTTTTTACATCGGAATCGGTAACCGAAGGCCACCCGGATAAGGTCGCTGATCAAGTATCAGACGCCATATTGGACGCCATACTCAAGCAGGACCCGAAGAGCAGGGTCGCTTGCGAAACGCTTGTTACGACGGGTGTAGCCATAATAGCCGGCGAGATAACGACCAACGCCCAGGTGAACTACGCGGATGTCGTGAGGGAGACGATAAGGGACATCGGATACACCGACGCCGCCATGGGTTTTGATTACAAGACCTGCGCCGTGATGGTGACGCTCGACAGGCAGTCGCCCGATATCGCCATGGGAGTGGATACCGGCGACAACAAGGAGCAGGGCGCCGGCGACCAGGGGCTCATGTTCGGGTACGCCTGCGACCACACCGCCGAGTTCATGCCCATGCCGATCGACCTCGCCCATAAGATAACGATGAGGCTCGCCGAGGTGAGGAAGAAGGGGATACTGGACTTCATCAGGCCCGACGGCAAGAGCCAGGTGACCGTAAAGTACGTCGACGGCCGCCCCGTCGCAGTCGATACCGTAGTCGTTTCAAGCCAGCACTCGCCCGAGGTCGACAACAAGACGCTCCGCGAGGGCATAATCGAAGAGGTCATAAAGAAGGTAGTTCCGGCGGACCTCCTTACCCCCAAGACCAAGTACCACATCAACCCGACCGGCAAGTTCGTCGTAGGCGGCCCGCACGGCGACTGCGGCCTTACCGGCAGGAAGATAATCGTCGACACCTACGGCGGCCACGGCTCGCACGGCGGCGGCGCGTTCTCGGGCAAGGACCCGTCCAAGGTCGATAGAAGCGCTTCCTACCTCGCGAGATACATAGCAAAGAACGTCGTTGCCGCGGGTCTTGCCGCGGAGTGCGAGTTACAGCTCGCCTACGCCATAGGGGTCGCCGACCCGGTCTCGGTAATGGTAGACACCTTCGGCACCGAGAAGATACCGGTAGAGAAGATAGAGGCGCTCATAAAGGCGAACTTCCGCATGAAGCCGGCCGAGCTTATAAAGGACCTCGACCTCCTTCGCCCCATCTACAGGAACACCGCCGCCTACGGCCACTTCGGCAGGACCGGCGACGCCTTCAAGTGGGAGATGACCGACAAGGCCGATACCCTTCGGAAAGCGGCGGGCCTTGCCGTCTAACCTTTGCAACTCGAAATAAACCTATCGCCCCCCCGAAGCCAGGGGGGCGATAGGTTTTTCTGTGTCTGAACCCGAACATATATTTATAAATCTCGCATGGAGGAAAGATGGACTACCACGTAAAGGACATGGGTTTGAGCGGCATGGGCAAGAAGAGGATCGAGTGGGCAGAGCTCGACATGCCGGTTTTAAGGAAGGTAAAGGATAACTTCTCTAAGAAGAAGCCGCTTAAGGGAATGACTATCGCGGCCTGCCTTCACGTCACGACCGAGACGGCGAACCTCGTCATCACACTGAAGGCCGGCGGCGCGAATGTCACGCTCTGCGCCTCCAACCCCCTTTCCACGCAGGACGACGTCGCGGCCTCGCTCATAAAGGACTACGGCATACCGGTCTACGCGATAAAGGGCGAGGACAACAAGACCTACTACAAGCACCTGAACGCCGCTCTCGACACGAAGCCTAACATCACGATGGACGACGGCGCGGACCTCGTGTCCCTCCTCCATACGGACAGGAAGGAGCTCGCCCCCGGCGTGCTCGGCTCGACCGAGGAGACGACTACCGGCGTCATAAGGCTGAAATCCCTTGCCGCGAGCAAGATACTCAAGTTCCCGGTCATCGCGGTCAACGACGCCTCGACCAAGCACTTCTTCGACAACCGCTACGGCACGGGACAGTCGACGCTCGACGGGATACTGCGCGCGACGAACAGGCTCTTTGCCGGCTCCATCTTCGTCGTATGCGGCTACGGCTGGTGCGGCAAGGGTGTCGCCATGAGGGCCAAGGGCATGGGCGCGAACGTGGTAGTCACCGAGATCGACCCGCTTAAGGCCCTTGAGGCGGTAATGGACGGCTTCAGGGTAATGCCCATGTCGGAGGCCGCCAAAATCGGCGACATATTCTGCACCGTCACGGGCAACCTGAACGTCATCAGGAAGGAGCACTTCGTCAAGATGAAGGACGGCGTGCTCGTATGCAACTCCGGCCACTTCAACGTCGAGCTCGACCTCGACGGGCTCAAATCCGTCAGCAAGGGGAAGAAGATAGTCCGCGAATTCGTCGAGGAGTACAGCATGAAGAACGGCAGGAAGGTATGCGTTCTTGGCGAGGGAAGGCTCATCAACCTTGCATCCGCCGAAGGCCACCCGGCCTCGGTCATGGACATGAGCTTCGCCAACCAGGCCCTTGCCGCCGACTTCCTCGTGAAGAAGGGCAAGAACCTCGCGAAAGAGGTCTACACCGTGCCCGAGGAGATAGACAAGGAAATAGCGAGATTGAAGCTCGCCTCCCTCGGCATGAAGATAGACACGCTCACCCCGGAGCAGAAGAAGTACCTCGCGTCCTGGGAGATGGGGACATAGCATTCTGTTTGATGAACGCCTGAACGGGCGGGGCCTTACGGCCCCGCCCGTTTTTTTTTGCTGATCGCGGGTTCAGGGGGGAAGGTAATTTTACAAAGGCCCTTATGCGCCTCCGCGAGCTCATTCGCATGACTCCGAGCGCTTCATTTGCGGGTTCAGGTTTGTAACCTGAATCCATTAATTCGGAATTCAAATAATACTCCCCAGGGCTACACCACATCTTTTGCCTGAGGCCTTTTTGCGCGCTCCGCGCGCTTTCGGCGATGGCTCCGAGCGCTTTCTTCCTCCCCCGCTCGGCGCGGGGCCAATTTCAAATCGGGTTGCTTAGGGCCAAATGAAGCACAACCGCCCGATGCGGATTTGCCAGTCCGGCCAGGACCGTTCGCTCGCCCCTAAAGTCGCTTCGCTCCTCGCGCCACGGCTCGCTCACCCCGGCCTCCCTTATGCGCTCTCCGCCATGCGCCTGTGTGTTTGTAAAGACAAGACAAAAAGACTCGTTATTAACTTCCCCTCCCTTGATGGGAGGGGATAGAGGGGAGGGTGAATTTCTTTCATTTCTTTGTTTTTCAAAACTCCCCAGGCATGGGGTGAGCGACCTTAAGGGAGGAAGTGACGCGCGAGCCGGAGGAAGGATAGACGCGAAGCGCTCGGGGGAGGCGAGCGCGTGGGCGGGAGAGGGCGGAGGGAGCGAAGCCCCATGCCGAAAAAAGCCCGGCAGGGCGCAGAGGCTTTTAGCAGAAAATTGGAATTGCCTATCAAACCCATATCGGGTTACGAATAAATGAGTTCCGGTTACAACCCTGAACCCGCAAAAAATCCCAATTGCACCCGCCCCAGCCCTTATCCCTCTTTCGAGGGATAAGGGCTGTCCCTGCCCAAAAACCCTTTACACATCCATACTTGTATGCTAAAAAAGGTAAGTTGTGGTACAATGTACCTGTTTTAAGGGACTTAAAGGGCCATTGACGGCCGTTAAGCCCTTGCCCCTCGACGGGGCAGAGAGCGCCGATGGAGGTGCCTGTCTCATGACATATCCCATGCCTTTTAATACCGTCAGGCCCCTCCGCCTTGCCTGCACTTCCCCATAGGCCGAGCTCTGCGTCTTTATCCTCATCATCAATGACTCATTCAGAGGTCTTTTGACCGTGAACAACAGCGATATAAAGGGAGAGCGTTTCAGGGAGTTTCTCGCCGAGGCAGAGGACATACTCAACTCGATGGGCAAGGGCCTCCTTAAGCTCGGCAAGGGCGTCAAGGCGGGCATCATCGACCCGGCTGTCCTGAACAGCATCTTCCGCTCCGCGCACACGCTAAAGGGCATGTCCGGCGTATTCGAGTTCAAGGACATGAGCTCCTTGAGCCACTCGCTCGAGGACACCCTCGACCTTTTGCGCATGGGCAGGATCGCCCTTACCGACGACACCCTCGACTCCGTCATGGCCGCGCACGAGCTCCTCGTAAAGATAGTCTCGGCGCGCGGGCTCGGGGACTTCTCCGACGAGATAGAGTCCATAAAGCAGGGGCTCGCGAGAGGTCACGTCAAGAAGTCCAAGCCGAGAGAGCAGATAGACAAGGAACTCCTCTCCATCCTCACCGAGTACGAGGAGCACAGGTTCAGGGAGTGTCTCCGCGAAGGCAGGAACATCTTCATAATAACCGTCAAATTCCCGATAACGAGTTTTGACAAGGGCTATGTCTCGATAACGGAGATATTGAAGACCGAATCCGAGCTCATAGCTACGCTCCCCTCCACCAAGTCCAGCCACGAAGTGCTCTATTTCGACATACTCATCGGCACGGCAAGGTCCAGGGACTTCATAGCCGATCTCGTAAAGCCCCTTGCCGAGGCGGAGATAAGGGTCCTCGCGGAGCCGTCCACAAAGCAGGTGTCCACACCCGCATTCAGGTCCGAGCCCGCCCTTGAGATAATAAAGGGGCACGGGCACGGAAGACATGCCGAGGCTTCGCGCGAGACCTTGCGGCGCGTATCCAACACCGTCCGCGTCAACATCGCCAAGCTCGACAACATCATGAACATCATAAGCGAGCTCGGGATATTGAAGACCGGGATCTCCGGCATAAGCCAGCGGCTTAAGGGCGAGCGGGAGTTCTCTTCGTACTCTATCGAGCTCTCCAGGTCCGAGAAATACCTGGAGAGGAAGCTCTCCGAGCTCCGGGACAGCGTCCTCGACGTCAGGATGGTCCCCATAGGCCAGCTCTTCGGCAGGTTCGAGACCTTCATAAGCAAGCTCTCCAGGGAGACCGGCAAGGAAATAAGGATGATAACCCACGGGGACGAGACAGAGCTCGATAAATTGATCGTCGAGGAGCTCGCCGACCCGCTCATGCACATCATAAGGAACGTCCTCGACCACGCAATCGAGTCCCCCTCGGCCCGCGAGGCGATGGGAAAGCCGAGGGCCGGGACCATCACCTTGAGCGCGTACCAGAAAGGGAACCACGTCGTCCTCGAGGTCAAGGACGACGGCGCGGGCATAGACGCGGAGCTTGTCAGGGAAAAGGCGGTGGAAAAGGGGCTCGTCACAAGGGAGTACGCGCAGAGGCTCTCAAGGCAGGAAACGCTCGAGCTCATCTTCCTCCCGGGGTTCTCCACGAGGGACGTCGTGAGCGAGACCTCGGGCAGGGGTGTGGGCATGGACGTCGTCAAGGAGAACATAACGAAGCTCTCCGGCATCATCGACATAGAGACGGTAAAGGGGAGGGGGACTCGCTTTTTGCTTACCATCCCCATAACTCTCGCCATCATCCAGGCGCTCATAGTCGAGGACCTCGGCAGGAGGTACGCCGTACCGCTGAATTCCGTGATCGAAATAGTCGAACTCCCCCCCGGTGAGATGGACTCGGACCGGGAGTATATAACCGTGAACGAAAGGAGCGTGCCTTCGGTCCGTCTGTCGAGCTTTTTCGGCAAGGATAGGCCTTCCGGGAGAGAGACATCATCTTACGGCATAGTCGCGGGGCTCGCCGAGCACAGGCTCTGCGTCATGGTAGACGGCCTTGTGGAGGAGCTCGAGGTAGTCATAAAGCCTTTGCCGAGGATGCTCAAGGCCCCAGGCATAGCCGGGGCCACCGACATGGGCGAGAAAGGGACCATACTCGTCCTCGACATAACCGGCATCCTCGAGCAAGTACTTAAGGAGAGGAAGACGCCCGCGAGGGCATAGCATATGCGCAGAAAGATACTGGACTTAAGACAGATTCAGGAGGCGGCCTTAAGGCAGGCCACCGTCGCCCCGACGGACGAGAACTATTCGGAGAGCCTCGACCACGGTACGGCCGAGGAGGAGAGGCTCGACATAATATCCTTTTTCCTCGACGGCAGGGAGTACGCCTTCGAGGTATCCTCGGCGGTCGAGGTACTCAAACTCAGGACGCTTACCGAGGTGCCCAAGACCCCTTCATTCGTCCTCGGCATCCTCTCGGTCAGGGGCGAGATGGTGCCCGTAATAGACTTGAACGGCCGGTTCGGCGAGACAGCGCAGGGGAAGAAGACCGGAAGGATACTCGTCGCATCAGTCGACGACCTCAAGGCCGGGTTCATAGTGGAGAGGCTCTCGGGCGTCAAGGAGGTCCCCGTAAGCTCGATAGACGGGGACCTCGCCGGGTTCGACGAGCCGTGCAGGGGGTTCCTCAAGGGGCTTGTCAAGGGCGTCTCCATCATAAGGCTGCTCGACGCCGGCAAGCTCATGGAGTTCCGCCAGGATGAAGCCTAAGTCGAGGTATTCCCAGCACGACTTCCAGTTCGCCCGTTTCAGCCTCTCATCCCGCGAGTTCGGGCTCGATGTAAGGGATGTTAAAGAGATCATCCGGTTAAAGGGTCTGGAGAGGCCCTCCGGGACCCCGGCCTTCCTCGACGGCTTCGTATGGCTACGGACGATACTCGTGCCGGTCATCGATCTCAGAAAGAGGTTTTCGCTACCGGCGCCGTTCGAAGACGAGACAAGGGTCATCATATGCCTCGTAGAATCCCGGATAGCCGGGCTTGTGGTGGACAAGGTAACGGAGATCGCTGAAGAAGGCGGGCAGGAGACGGGCTCAAAACCCCCTGACGGCCCCTGGGCGGGGTGCGTCGACGCCGTCGTAAATACGTCTCACGGGCCGGTGATGATGCTCAGCCTTAAAGGCCTTTTGAGCAACGAGGAAAAGAAGGTCCTCTCCGGGCCCATAGGCGGCAACGACCTTGCGCCGGATTCCGATTAAACGGAATTCGATTGGACATGGAAACGAGGCGGGGCGAGGGGAAATGGCTTGAAAAACAAGGCCCTTTTGTGTTAGTTTATACGAAGCCCCAAGGTGTGCGGAATGTTAATATCGGGTGTTTAATTCCTAACCTAACTATTTAAAAATGATAAACTTTTTTAAAAGCATCGATGGAGTGCTATTGTCATTCAGAAAAGGAACGATAACGGCGCTCCTCGTCTTTTTTGCCTTTTCAGGCATCATCGGGTGCTCGTCCACGCCCTTGCCCATACAGGGCAAAAGGGACCCGGCAGAGCTATATGACAAGGGCATGACCGCGTACCTGGGCGAGCGGTATGAAGAGGCGGAGACGACCTTCAAGACGCTCATGAACGAGTTCCCGCTGAACAAGCTCTCGGTCGAGGCCCAGCTGATGCTCGCGGACGTATACTACGGCATGGAGAGGTACGAGGACTCTGCCTCGTATTACACCAATTTTTCGGCGCTCCACCCGACTCACCCCAAGGCGGCGTACTCGATGTTCCAGAAGGGTATGAGCCACTTCAAGGAAGTCCTCTCCGTGGACAGGGACCAGACCGCGACGAGAAAGGCCCTCTTCGCCTTCGAGGACCTCTCGAAGGCGTATCCGGATTCCACGTACGCGCCGAAGGCGAAGGAACTCATCTCATTCCTCCGTAAAAGGCTCGCCGAGCGTGAGATATATATAGCCCGTTATTACTTCAAGTCCAGGAACTACAAGGGCGCGCTCGGCAGGCTTAGAGACGTCCTTAAGAACTATCCCGACACAGGTTTCACCGACACCGCCCTTTACTTCATAGGCGAGTCCTACACGAGGCTCGGCGAAAAGAAGCTCGCCGACGACGCCTACAGCACCATAATAAGCAATTTCCCGGAGAGCCCCTTTGCCAGGGGCGCGATGGAGCGGCTGAAGGACAGCTAAAAAGGCCCCACTCCCTTAAGGAGGAGCGATGGACAAAGGGTGGCAGCACAACTACGACCTGGGCAAGAGGGCTTTCGAGGAGAGGCACTTTGACAAGGCCCTGCAGTACCTCGAAAGGGTCGCTTCCGAAAAGACCAACTTCGCCGACGTCTACAACATGCTCGGTCTCATCTACTACGGGCAGTCCCGTTTCGAGGACGCGATAGGGTCTTTTCAAAAGGCGCTTGAGATAAACCCGAGCTACACCGAGGTCTCCTTGAACCTCTCCGTAGTCTACAACGAGCTCGGCCAGTTCGAGAAGTCGAGCGAGGTCTACGCAGGGGCAAAGGAGGCGCGTAAGGAAGCCGCGTCCTATCTCGACCCCTACGTGCGTGGAAAGCTCTCCAACATGCACGCCTCCATTGCCTCGATATACAAAGACCTCGGGCTCTATTCCGAGGCCGCCGGGGAATATAAAAAGGCGCTCGCGCTCTGCCCCGACTTCGTCGACATCAGGACGAGCCTCGGCGTCGTCTACAGGGACATGAAGGACTTCGCCTCTGCCATAAGCGAGCTTGAGGCCGCCTTGAAGTCCAGCCCCGAATACCCCGCCTCGAGGATACAGCTCGGGCTCACCTACTACGCGATGGGCCAGCACGAGAAGGCCAAGACCGAGTGGCTTAAGGTCCTCCGGAAGCACCCCGAGGACAAGATGGCCCAGATGTATATGAACCTCTTGCTGACTCCCTCAAGATAACACTTCAAAGCCGCATGCTTCCATATCGGTCGTTATTCTTCACGATAATGGGTCCCATGCTTTTTGCTGGTGTCAGGGTTTTAGTGCGTTCCTCGCAGTTTAATTCCGTCTATCCAGCCCTTTTGCATCAGTACTTTCGCAGCGAGGGCAATCTGGCGTGGTGTAAATTGGCGTTTGCGTTCATTCCAGGCATATGTACGGCTCACCACCTCTTCCACGGAATGGACGGATTCGTTTCTCATTATCCAATGCACAGTGGATAACAGCTCCATGCCGAAAGGCGATTCGAACCCCTCGACCAGTTCTGTCACCTTATCAAAGTGGGCACGGGTTTCAGCATGGTGTTGCAGGAAGTCCGTTGCATCCTGAACGGCCCCTGGCACCAGTTTGAGCTGCTTGTCCGGCGCATCGCCGCCATCGGCATAGCCGGAAACAAGGTGCCCCTCGATAGTGAGCAACACATGACGCAAGTTCTCGGCGTAAGGGCCGTACAGGGCTTTCTGGAACTTGAGCCGCAACGGTTCGCCGGCCTCTTGCATAAAATACATCAACTTGTGAACTTCCAGCAGGGTCACGAAGGGGTCGAGCAGGCCGCCGAGATAGCGGTGCATCAGCTCAACAAGGGCCGCGCGGCCTGCGGTCATTTTGGGGACTTCACGGTTATGTACCATCTTCTCCGGTGCGCCTTTCGGTTCATAGACAATAACGCACACATCGGTGAGAGGCCGTAGCGCGGCCTCTATTCTTGGTTTGACCTCTGCCCAGTCCAACCCACCTAGCCCGCTACCCAGGGGCGGAATGGCTATTGAGCGAATGCCGTATCGGTGAATTACCTCCACCAGAGCCTTAAGCCCTGTCTCGACATCTTCTATCCGGCTCTTGCCACGCCAATGGCGCTTGGTGGGGAAGTTGATGATGTAGCTGGGGTTGGTAAGCCGCCCCGTTTTATGTACGAACATCCGGCCGGGCTGTACCTCGTTGTTCTTGCACGCCACGGCATACGCTTCAAAGTTCTCCGGGAAGGCGTTTTTGAACTGCAGGGCGATGCCGCGCCCCATCACGCCGACGCAGTTGACGGTGTTGACAAGGGCCTCGGCGTCTTCTTTCATGATATCGCCATTCTTGTATTGTAGCATTTTCGCCTCCTTATCAATAATACCAGTCGGGCCTTATTTCTACCGGGGGTCTATGGCCGTCCGCAGGCAGTGTATTAACGACCCGCTGATAGACAGCCAATGAATGTACGCCTATACGACTAACAAGGTGCCAGGGAAAGCTCCGCTCCATGAGAAACTCGGCCTGCTTTCCATCTTTGCACCTCTGCCAGTCGGTTGCCTGTACGGCATCCCAGTTAACTTCACCCAACTGCGCCAGGTCGCGACGGTCTTCAAAGTAACGCGCGCCAGCATTCGACAGCGTAAAGGCCCAACGCTGCTGATTACCTGCCGCCCATGCGACGGACTCATGCAGGTCGGCCTCCATGTGAATGATGGGGCCTTGCCCGCCAAGATAGGTCAGTTCAGGATGATTGCCTTGATATAGCAAGTATAGCATGATCGAGCGTGGACAGAAGTAGAACGGCACACAATCGCCAACATGCAACTCCGGATGGCTGGTAAGGGTCAATTCATTGAGCCGACGTTCCTTGATACTGCTCATGCCGATGGTTGTTCCTGATGGCGCTCGGCGGACGATTTCCGCGTCACACCACAGGAAACCATCCGCGATGATTGAGGATAGCCTGTCCACATGCACGATATGATAAATTTTTGGCTGAGCAGGGACAGTCATGTCTCAACCTCCATCTCGTCATCAATCATTTTATAAAAACGGTCAGAAAACCAAGGGCTTTCAGCCAGGGATGAATGGCCGCCCGGGCGGAGTCAGTTTTTGTTGGCGAAGCGGAGGAGCTATCGCCTTTAGCAGTTTACAGAAGTCTTGGTAGCCTAAGGTAGTTCATTCGGGTATGGTTTTTTTACCTCCCCATCTCCTCTATCGTCCTATACGCGGATTCAATCGCGTCCTTGATGCCGGACGGGTCCGGGCCGCCTGCCTGCGCGAGGTCTTCCTTGCCGCCGCCCCTGCCGCCGACTGTCGGCGCGAGCCTCTTTATTATCTCGCCTGCGCTGTACTTCTTCGTAAGGTCTTTTGTTACCGCCGCAAGTAACAGGGCCTTTGAGTCCTGGACAGCGGCGAGCACCACTATCCCGGAGCCGAGCTTTGAGCGGAGCGCGTCCGCCATCTCACGGAGTTCCTTGGCATCCCCTGCCTCGACCTTTGCCGCGAGCACGCTCACGTCGTTTATCTTCCTGACATTTTCAAGCAAGTCCCCGGCGGAGGCGGCCTTGCCTTTGCCTTTCAGGCGCTCTATCTCTTTCTGGAGCTCCTTCTGGTCAATAAGCAGCTTCCTTATCTTATCCGGCACGTCCTGCTTCGGCACCTTGAGTATCTGGGCGCTCTCCTTGAGCGCGTCCTCGGCCTCGGTCACGGCCTTCCACGCGCTCTCGCCTGTAACGGCCTCGATCCTCCTGACGCCTGATGCGACCGAGCCTTCCCCGGTTATCTTTATAAGCCCTATGTCGCCGGTCCTTCTTACATGGGTCCCGCCGCAGAGCTCAGCGCTTACGCCCTTTACCGAGACCATGCGGACCGTCGCGCCGTACTTCTCGCCGAAGAAGGCGAGCGCGCCCCGTTTTACCGCCTCGTCGAACGAGAGGACGTCGGTAGCCACCTCTATGTTTTTAAGCACCGCCCTGTTCGCCTCTTCCTCTATGGCCTTGAGGGCTTCAGCCCCTATCGCCTCGAAGTGGTTGAAGTCGAACCTGAAGCCCGTGGGCCCTACGAGCGAGCCCGCCTGCCGGACGTGCTCGCCTATGCGTTTTCTCAATATCGCGTGGAGTATGTGGGTCGCGGTGTGGTTCCGGCGCGTGGCGTCGCGTCTTTCCATGTCGGGGACGAGCTCCGCCTCGTCGCCGACGGATACGGAGCCGGCTTCTATCCTGCAGGCGTGGACGATGAGGTCGTTCGCCGGCCTCGTCGTGTCGGTGACGGTTATGTTGAACCCTTTGCCGACAATCGCGCCGGTGTCGCCGACCTGTCCGCCTGATTCACCATAGAAGGGCGTCTCCGCAGTGATTATCTCGACGGTATCTCCGTCAAAGGCGGTATCTACCCCCTTGCCGTCTTTTATGATGTAGAGGACGCGGGAAGAGACGGCCTCCATGTGGTAGCCGACGAACTCGGATTTAAGGCCTGAAGCGGCGAGCGACTTGTAAAGCTCCTGAGGGGCTCCGGTCCCTTCCATGCCTTTCCACGATTCCCGCGCCTTCCGCTTTTGTTCGTCCATGTAACGGTTGAAGCCGGCCTCATCTACCGAGAAGCCTCCCTTTCTTACGATATCGGCGGTAAGGTCGGAAGGGAAACCGAATGTGTCGTAGAGCTTGAAGGCGACCTCTCCTGGGATGACCTTCTCGCCCTTGCCTTTGAGCGTCTTTATCTCCTCTTCGAGGAGGGCAAGGCCGCGTTCGAGAGTTTCGAAGAACCGCTCCTCCTCGCCCTTTGTGGCGCGCGCTATAAGGCTCGCCGCGCCCTTGAGCTCGGGATAGACCTCGCCCATGTGCTCGACGACCCTGGCGTTGACCTTGTAGAGGAAGGGTTCCTTCAGGCCCAGGAACTTGCCGTGACGCGCGGCCCGGCGGATGATCCTCCTCAGCACATAGCCCCGGCCCTCGTTACTCGGGAGCACCCCATCGGTCATAAGGAATGAAATGGCGCGGGCGTGGTCGGCGATGGCCTTTATGGAGACGTCGTTTTCGTGGTCCGCGCCGTATTTGACGGAAGAGAGCCCTTCGATGAACTCTATAATGGGAGAGAAGAGGTCGCTGTCGTAGTTCGACTTTTTGCCCTGAAGCACGGCCGATAACCTCTCAAGCCCCATGCCTGTATCGATGCAGGGGGAGGGCAGTGGCGTGAGCTTGCCGTCGGCGCTTCTATCGTACTGCATGAAGACGAGGTTCCAGAGCTCAAGGTATCTATCGCAGTCGCACCCGACCGCGCAGGTCGGCTCTCCGCACCCGGCCTCAACGCCCTGGTCTATGAGTATCTCTGAGCAAGGGCCGCACGGGCCGGTGTCTCCCATGGACCAGAAGTTGTCCTTCGCGCCCAACCGTACTATCCTGTCTTCGGATACGCCCGCGGACTTTTTCCAGATGGTCGCCGCCTCGTCGTCGGTTTCGAAGACCGTCACCCAGAGCTTGTCCTTGGGTAGCCGCATCTCGTTAGTGAGAAAGTCCCAGGCGTACTTTATCGCGCCTTCCTTGAAGTAGTCCCCGAAGGAAAAATTGCCGAGCATCTCGAAAAAGGTATGGTGGCGCGCGGTCCTGCCGACATTCTCGAGGTCGTTGTGCTTGCCCCCGGCCCTCATGCACTTCTGGCAGGATACGGCCGTCTTGTACTCGCGCGTCTCCTCGTTCAGGAAGACGCCCTTGAACTGGACCATGCCGGCGTTCGTGAAGAGGAGCGTCGGGTCGCCTTTGGGGATGAGCCCCGAGGAGGGGACTATCGTGTGGCCGTTCTTCTTGAAGTAATCGAGGAAGCGTTTTCTTATTTCGCTTGAACGCATATTAGTGACCTTTAAATGTATTTAAATACAATTATCTCACACAAGCCAAGTACCTTCACAACTCGTCCGACGGCACTTGAGGGGCGTCCCTGGACATCTCCCTTATGACCTCGAAGATGAGAGACGGGGGAAAGCCCCTGCTCGATAAAAACCGGAACGCCCGTTCCGTGTCCTTCCGTTCGAGGGGAGGGGAGAGGCGGTTCTTTTTCAGCCATTTGCGCGCGGCCTCTCTTGCCGCCGTGTTCGATGCAACGGTTGCGCCGGATAATAGTCGCGCAATCGTTTCTTTCGGGATGCCTTTTTTTTCGAGGTCCCGCGCAATCTTGGCCGGACCCCAGTTTTTGAACCTTAGACGGGATTCCACAAGGGAGACGGCGAACTTTTCGTCGTCGAGGTATCCGGCCTCGATGAGCCTTGATACTACTCCGTTTATTTCAACTGCTTCGAAGCCCTTGTCCTTGAGCTTTGTACGGACCTCAAAAACCGACCTCGGCCTTGAGGAAAGGTAGTTTAGTGCTACGGTCAAAGCGTCTTTCCTGGCCTGGCCTGGGGTCATCTACTGTCCAATTTTGAGATTTTAGAAAGGTATTTGGAGAGCCTTTGTGTAAAGTTACTTCCAAATCCTCCTTCTAAGTTTTTAGGTATTCCAGAAAGAGCCCCCTTGCGTTTTTTCAGGGGGGCCTTTCTGGAACTAAAAGTCTTTGAAGGGGGTTTGGGGTCCTCGCCGGACGGGCAAATCCGTATCAATCGGCTGGATGCATGAAACGCATCTGTGCTCCGATTTCATTTGGCCGTGCGCCGAGCACTTTCTACAGAAAGTTTCCCCCAATGCCTCTTAAAATCTCTCGATATCGGGCGAGGGTTTGGGGCCACTGCCGCCTTCCTTATCCTCGCCTTTTTCGAAGTCTTTCCAGCCCATCTCGCTTGTGGAGGAGATGCCTTTTACTTTCAGGGCGAAGTCGGCCGGGTTTGTGCACTGTCTCATGGCCTCGTCATAGGAGATGAGGCCTTTGTTCAGGAGCGACATGATGGACTGATCGAATGTCTGCATGCCGTAGGTAGTATAGCCCTTGACTATGGCGTCCGAGATGTCCTTGGTCTTTTCCTTGTCCTCTATGCACTCGCGTATGCGGGCGGTAGTTACCATGACTTCGACTGCCGGGACTCTCGCGTGGCCGTCCTTTGTGGGCATGAGCCTCTGGGAGACGATGGCCTTCAGGACGCCCGCGAGCTGTATCCTTATCTGTTTCTGCTGGTAGGGGGGGAAGACCGAGACTATCCTGTTTATCGTCTCCATGGCGTCTATGGTGTGGAGGGTGGATAAGACCAGGTGGCCGGTCTCGGCGGCGGTAAGTGCGATCTCTATGGTCTCAAGGTCTCGCATCTCGCCGACCATGATGATGTCCGGGTCCTGGCGGAGCGCGCCACGGAGGGCGTCGGAGAAGGTCTGAGAGTCGACGCCTATCTCCCTCTGGTTGATGATACAGCGTTTGTCCCTGTGGAGGAACTCGATAGGGTCCTCGGCCGTGACGATGTGGCCGGAGCGGTGGTTGTTTATGTAGTCCATTGCCGCGGCGAGTGTGGTTGACTTGCCGCTGCCGGTCACGCCTGTTACGAGGACGAGGCCGCGCATCTCGTTGGAGATGGTCTCGAGGACCTTGGGGAGGTTCAGCTCATCGAAGGTCTGTATCTTTATGGGTATGACTCTGAGGACTATGCCGACCGCGCCCCTCTGCTGGAAGACATTGACCCTGAACCTGCCGAGGCCGGGTACCGAGTAGGCCATGTCGACCTGGTGTTTTGCCTTGAATGTATCCTTCTGGACGTCGTTCATTATCCTCATCGCGGCCTTGGATATCTCGTCCGGGGCGAGCCTGTCGTGGTTCTTTACGGGGACGAGGTTTCCGTGGACGCGGAGGATCGGGGGCACTCCGGCTTTCAAGTGGACGTCGGAGGCCTTGGACTTTACGGCTACGTTAAGGATCGAGCTTAAGTCTATGTCTGCCATACCGGGTTACTCCTCTTTTACCTTGATGCCGTAGTGCTGGAGGACCTTTTTTTCTATGTCGAGCGCGGCTTCGGGGTGTTCCTTGAGGAAGGTGCGGGCCGCTTCGCGGCCCTGGCCGAGCCTCTCTCCGCCGTAGGAGAACCACGAGCCGCTCTTCTCCACGATGTCGGCGTTCGAGGCGAGGTCGAGTATGTCGCCCTCGCGCGAGATCCCCTCGTTGAAGAGTATGTCGAACTCGGCGTCCTTGAAGGGCGGGGCGAGCTTGTTCTTTACCACTTTTACCCTGATGCGGTTGCCGATGACGTTATCGCCCTGCTTTATCTGGCCTATCTTCCTTATGTCCATGCGGATGGTCGCGTAGAACTTCAATGCGTTTCCGCCGGTCGTCGTCTCGGGCGAGCCGAACATCACGCCTATCTTGTGCCTTATCTGGTTGATGAATATGACGCAGGTGTTCGATTTGCTGATGGTGGAGGTGAGCTTGCGGAGCGCCTGGCTCATGAGCCGGGCTTGCAGGCCCATGTGCGAGTCGCCCATCTCACCTTCGAGCTCGGCGCGCGGTACGAGTGCGGCGACCGAGTCTATGACGATCAAGTCGACGGCCCCGCTCCTTATGAGGACGTCGGTAATTTCCAGCGCCTGTTCTCCGGTATCCGGCTGGGAGAGGAGGAGGTCGTCTGTATTTACCCCGAGTTTTTTGGCGTAGGCGAGGTCGAGTGCGTGCTCGGCGTCTATGAAGGCGACCGCCCCCTGCGTCTTTTGGGCCTCTGCCGCTATGTGGAGGGCGAGAGTGGTCTTGCCTGAGGACTCGGGGCCGAATATCTCGACGACCCTGCCTCTCGGCACGCCGCCTGCTCCGAGCGCGATATTGAGCGCCGGGGAGCCGGTGGATATGGTCGCGACGTCGACCGGGACCCCGTCCTTTCCGAGCCGCATTATCGAGCCCTTGCCGAACTGCTTTTCTATCTGGCTTATGGCGAGCTCTATCGCCTTGCCCTTGTTTGACGGCGTTGTTGCGGGAGAATTGGACATCTACGCCCCTCCTTGAATTATGGTTGTTTAAGCCTTATCGTCTTTATGTCCGTGTACTCGGCCCCCTTGGGGTTGAGTATGCTCTTTATGAGGTGAAATTCAGAGGCCGTGAAGCTTTTATCTATCGATATATCCGCTTCGGCGGCCGTCCTGCCAAGGTCCCTGCCGTCAGCGGGAGACTTTACCCTGCAAAGGGTCAGGTGCGGGGTAAAGGGACGGTCTTCTCTTTCGAAGCCGAGGGGGACAATCGCCTCTTCGATATTTGCCGCAAGCCTCTTGAGCGCATCGTTTTCGCCAATACCCACCCATAGCACCCTCGGGTTCCTCATGTTCGGGAAGGCCCCAAGCCCAGAGACCTTGACTCCGAAAGGGGGAATGCCCTTCGAGGCCGCTTCGAGGGCATTCGATATTTCGTCGACCTTTGCCGGGTCCGTCTCTCCCAGGAACTTCAAGGTGAGGTGGATCGAGGCTGTCTTTACCCAGCTTATGCCTCGCCAGCCCCGGTCGAGAATCGACTGTATCCCTTCGAGCTCCTTTAAAATCTCTCCAGGTATCCTTATCGCGATAAACGCCCTTATCTTTATGCCCCCTTTGCGAGTCTGATTATGAGTTTGAGGGCCTCTTCCGCCGACCTTTTGCGGACGATTGCCCTTGATCCCTTGAAGAGGAATTTTTTGACTATGGTAGCGCGCCCCTTTGAGGCCCCGATATAGACCGTGCCTACGGGCTTTCCGGGTCTTCCTCCGCCCGGCCCGGCGATGCCTGTAATTGAAACACCTATCGAAGCTTTGATGCCTTTTTTGACCCCTCGGGCCATCTCCCCTGCGGTCTCAACGGACACCGCGCCGTATTTATTGAGGGTCGCGGCCCGGACCTTGAGGAGGCCTTCTTTTATGTCGTTAGAGTAGGCGATAACGCCGCCCCTGAAGTAATCGGAGCTACCGGCCGCGTCCGTTACGAGCTTGGACAAAAGCCCGCCTGTGCATGACTCGGCTGTGGCGAGGGTGAGCCCCTTTGACTTAAGGGCTTCCCCGGCTAATATGCTTAGAGGTCTTATCCGAGGAGCCATATCATCAAGCGCGCCGAGACCCCGGCGTATATCCCTGCCGCAAGGTCGTCGGCTACGACACCGAGCCCGCCCTTTACCTTTTTATCCAGGGACCCGGCCGGATAGGGCTTAAGAATATCAAAAATCCTGAAAAGAATAAACACTAATGTTGCGTTGAAAAGGGTGAAGGGGAGGGCGAAAAACGCGACGAGATAACCGCTTATCTCGTCGCATACGATAGAGGGGTGGTCGTGCCTGCTGATAGCGCGCGTGTACTCTCCCGCCACATAGATGGATGCGAGTATCACGGCCAAAATGACCGCGCCCTGGATGTAGAGCGAATAGCCTGATATTACCCAGGTGATTCCCACACCCCAGATGGTCCCGAAGGTCCCGGGGGCCAGGGGTGCGCACCCGAGATATGTGCCGGTGGCCAGGAATTTTACTATACTTTTTTTCATTAAAAACGAATAGTTATGCTGTTTAGTTAATATGGGCTCCCGCCTCTTAGAAGATGAACTTTCTCATCTTTACGTTAAGGAGGAGCCCGGCGGATATCATCGAGGTGATGAGGAACGACCCGCCGTAGCTTATAAACGGCAAAGGCACCCCGACTACCGGAAGTATCCCGGAGACCATACCAAGATTTATGATTATCTGCCAGAAGAACATGGAGGTGATGCCGAAGGCGAGGAGGAACCCGAAACGGTCCTTGGAGCCGCTGGCGGTGTTGAGCCCGCAGATGATGAGCGTAAGGAAGAGGGAAATGACGACAAGGGAGCCGAGGAGCCCCCATTCCTCCGAGAGGACCGAGAAGATGAAGTCCGTGTGGTGCTCCGGGAGGAACATGAGCTTTCCCTGCGTGCCTTCGGTGAAGCCCTTGCCGAGGATGCCGCCGGAGCCTATGGCGATCTTGGACTGCATGACATGGTATCCGGAGCCTAATGGATCGGCGTCCGGGTTTAAAAAACTCGTAAGCCGCGCCTTCTGATAGGCCTTGAGCATGGTCCAGCCGAGCGGCGCGACCGCCATGAAGGAGGCGAATATGCCGAGGATGACCCGGGTGCGGATCTTGACGACGAGGACGACGGACCAGAATATCATCCATATGATTATGCCGGTGCCGAGGTCGGGCTGTTTTGCTATGAGGATGAACGGGACTATCATGAGTATGCCGGGCAGTATCAGGTCCTTAAGCCCCATGCCGCGCGCCGGGACGTTCTTTTCGCTGAAGAACCTGGCGAGTATTATGATAAGTCCGAGCTTCGCAGGCTCCGACGGCTGGAGCGTGAAGAAGCCGAAGGATATCCACCTCTGGGCGCCGCTGAAGGACGAGCCTATGAAATAGACCGAGATGAGGAGTACTATCGTCGCGCCGTAGATGAAGTACGCCGCCCTCTCCATGAACGTGTAGTTTATGATTATGGCGAGCGTCATCATAAACGTGCCTATCGCGACCCACCATATGTCCTTCTGGTATATGGAGGCCTGGTGGAGGTGCGTGGCGCTGAAGACCGAGGCGAACCCGATGAGCGTCAGAGCCGCGATGACCGATAAGGTCAGCCAGTCGAAGTGTGTGAAAAGCCTCCTGTCAATCATATACCTCTCCTGGATCGTCTTCGGGTTTTAAGGCCTTTTCCTTGTCAGTCGCGCCTGTCGCTGGGGGCCCGGGCGCGGTTGCAGGGGTAGCGGTCCCTCCCGGAGCGGATACCGTCAATACCTTCGGCTCCTCGGGCTCGTCCATCGTGGTGAGATAGGCCTTGAATAGTTCTCTCGCCACAGGGGCCGCGGCGGATGCGCCGAAGCCTCCGTGCTCGACGATCACGACGACCGCGATCTTCGGGTCGTCGTAGGGGGCGAAGCCGGCGAACCAGGCATGGTCCCTGTACTTGTAGGCTATGGACTGGATGTTCTTCGTCCTCTTTATGAGCTTGGCTACCTGCGCGGTGCCTGTCTTTCCGGCGATCTTCAG
Organism: Deltaproteobacteria bacterium; assembly: GCA_016182655.1. Classification (GTDB taxonomy): domain Bacteria; phylum Desulfobacterota; class GWC2-55-46; order GWC2-55-46; family GWC2-55-46; genus GWB2-55-19. The sequence continues at coordinate 11,681 of JACPGB010000030.1, read as the reverse complement.
GTTCGTGGCCTTAAGGAAATGCGCCGTGCCGCCGTCGTCGTGGACGACGCCCCGGAGCGCGTCCTTTACGATGGAGAGGGTCTCAGGAGAGACCGCGAGCGTCCCGCGCGCCTCCGGAGTAAATCGGGAGAGCTCCTCTCCGGCCGGGGTCTTTATCTCCTCTATGATCTGGGGTTTCAATATCGTCCCGCCGTTGGCTATCGCCGCGTATGCGTTGCATAGCTGGAGCGGGGTCGTAAGCATGTAGCCCTGCCCGACGGATACGGAGATCGTCTCGCCCTCGTACCACTTTACTTTGTAGGTCTTCTCCTTCCATTCGGACGAAGGCACGAGCCCGGACTTCTCGTTATGGAGGGGTATACCGGTCTTCTGGCCGAACCCGAACCCCTTTGTGTACCTGGCGAGACGGTCTATGCCGAGTTTCAGCCCGACCTGGTAGAAGAACGTGTCCGAGGACTCCACTATGGCCCGGTGGACGTTGATGATGCCGTGGCCCTGCTCCTTCCAGTCCCTGTAGTCGCGGTTGCCGAAGCGGAAGGCCGGGCCGGAGTATATCATGGTCGAGGGGGTTATGACCTTCTCCTCGAGCGCCGCGGCGGCGTGAATGGGCTTGAAGGTCGAGGCCGGTGGGTAGAGCCCCTGTATGGCGCGGTTATTGAGGATATTGAGCGGGTTCCCTATGAGCTCCTGCCAGTCTTCCTTTGAGATGCCGGAGGAGAGCGCGTTCGGGTCGAACGTCGGCGTGCTGACCATGGCCAGCACCTTGCCCGTCGAGGGCTCGATGGCCACAGCCGCTCCGACCTTGTCCTTCAACGCGGCCCATGCCGCGACCTGGGTCTTTATGTCTATCGTCAGCTTGATGTTGTTGCCGGGGTAGGGGGGGAGGTAGTTTACGACCTTTATCTTCCTCCCCAGCGCGTCGACCTCGACCTCCTTGCCGCCGTCAATGCCCCTTAAGTCGCTCTCGAACGCCTTTTCAAGCCCGTACTTTCCGGTAAGGTCGCCGGGCCTGTACTTGTTAGAGGGGTTCTCGGTCTCCTTTTCCTTCAATTCCTTTTCGCTTATCTCGCCGAGATACCCTATGAGGTGCGCGTTCGCCTCGCCGAAGAGGTACGAGCGCTTCGGCGCGACGTCGAGTATTATGCCGGGCATCTCGAACTTGTAGCTCTCTATCTTTACGGTCTCGTCCCAGGTGAGGTCTTCTTTCAGGGTTATCGCCTGGAACGGGGGCCTGCCCTTTGCCTTCTGGAGTTTTTCCTCTATCGTCTCGTCGTCTATGGAGACGAGCTTCAAGAGCATCTCCTTTGTCCACGCCCAGTCCTTGACGTCCTCCGGGACGAGATAGAGGTCGAAGCCGGGGCGGTTCTCGGCTATCTTTATGCCGAGTCTGTCGTAGATGACGCCCCTCGGGGCAGGGGATTTGACGAGGCGGGTGCTGTTATTAAGGGAGAGCTCGGTGTAATGGGAGCTCGCCAGCACCTGCAGATACCAGAACCGGGCCCCTATCACGAAGAACGCGATAGCGACTATCACGTTTGCTATGAATACCCGGTTTTTGTATTCGGTCGGTTCCTTGTCCTTGAAGTAGCTCAATTTGCCTTACCCTTGAAAGACTCGGGGCCGAAAAGGGAGAAAAGCCTCTGGAAGAGGGTGATTATGCCGGGAGCGAGGATGCCTGTGACGAGCGACATGAGGATGACGTGAGTGAAGAAGTAGACCCCGACGTTGGCGAACCTTAATACTGAGTAGGTGAGAGCTCCCTTTATGAGCGCGACGACGGCAACGCCGCCGGCCCTGAAGGCCGGGGTCGAGAACTGGACCTTTTTCGCAAGGAGGTGCATGGCGAGGAATATCAGGACGAGCGCGAAGGACGACGTGCCTATGATGCCGCCGTTGAAGGCGTCGTCGAGATAGCCGAGGACGAACCCCATGAGCGCGCCTTCTATCGTTGGCCTCCTGTACGCCATGTAAAAGATTATGATAAGCGGGAGGTCGGGTAGCGGCAGGTTTACGAGTATCGTGCTCTTGAGCGCGAGATATACGATTGTTATGGGGAGGAATACAAGAAATTCTTTCATGGCCGGATTAGGATGTATTTGATCGCCTGGCTTGCCCGCGTAAAATGCCGCGAAGCGTTTAAAAGCCCAGGGCGCAAATGCTTTCGCAATTGTTTTTTAGCCCGCCCCGGCTACATTACGGGGTCAGGGATATAATAGAATAAAAAGTGGCGATTGTAAAAGGGTTTCAGGCCTGGAGTTTAGCGGTTCGGAGAGGCCTCGATATCGGTCCCGCCGCTTTAAGCGGCCCTTCGGGAGGCGGAGGGGGACGCCCTTACTCTTCCGCGTAAAGGCCGGTCTCGGTGACGACGAGGACCTCTTCGACCCTCTGTATGTTCACCGACGGGCGGACTTCGATGGACTTAAAGAAGTTGTCCCTGCCCTTCTCTATCTTCACGACCTCGCCGACGGCGACCCCCTTGGGGAAGACGCCCGAGAGCCCGGAGGTGAGGACGAGGTCGCCGAGCTGGACGTCGTCGACCTGCCTTATGTACTTGAGCAGAAACCCGTCGGTGCCGTTGCCTTCGGCCACACCTTTTATCCTCGAGCGCTGTACTATGACGTCTATGTTGGAGCGGAGGTCCGAGCCGAGGAGGACCGTGGAGGTATGGGTGCTTACGTCGATCACGCGCCCAACGACCCCGAGCGGGCTTATGACCGCGAGGTCCTTGGCTATTCCGTCGGCCGAGCCCTTGTCGATGGTGACGGTCCTTGCCCAGGGTTCCTTGTTGAAGCCTATGATGACCGCGGCCTTTGATTTGTGCGGGAGCTGGTCCTTGTATTCGAGTATCGATTTAAGGCGGGCGTTGAGGTTTATCTCCTCTTTGAGCCTGAGGTTGTCCTCCGTTACGAGCGTAAGTGCCTTCTTTAATTCCTCGTTCCGCTCCTGGACGTCCACGAGGTTTATGTAGCCCGACCACACTCCCTTGACCGAGTCCTGGATCCCGAGCATGAGCCTCTGCATGGGGGAGACTGTGCGGGAGAGTATCTCACGGAGGACAAACCCGCGCTCGACCTCCTGCCTGCCGGTGAGGGCGAGGTGGAGGGAGAATAGCGCGAGCACGAGGGAGGCGATTATTATCTGGTTTTTCTTTAGGAACGAGACGACATTTCGCTGAGAGCGCATCAGAGGCCCGAAAGTAGTTATTGAGAGGTCCCCCCTTTTCAAAAGGAGGCGCGGACGTTAATTCGGTATCGTCACTTCACGCAGAAGCTTCATCTCGTCGAGCACCTTTCCCGCGCCCTTGACGACGCAGTGAAGGGGTTCATCCGCTATGGTCACCGGGAGCTGGGTCTCTTCCCGGAGGATCGTGTCGAGGTTCTTAAGGAGCGCGCCGCCTCCGGCAAGGACTATGCCCTTATCGACGAGGTCGGCCGCAAGCTCCGGCGGGGTGGTCTCGAGGACATGCTTTACGGCCTCGATGAGCTGGTTTATAGGCTCGTTAAGGGCCTCCCTTATCTCGCCGGACTCTATTTCGAGCGTCGTCGGTATGCCGGTTATGAGGTTCGAGCCCTTTATCTCGAGCTTCTGGTTCTTCTCGTCCGGCATGGGCAACCCCAGAGTCATCTTTATGATCTCGGCGACCCCGGTGCCTATCGAGAGGTTGTACTTTCTCTTGATGTACTGGACGATGACCTCGTCGAGCTTGTCCCCGCCTATCCTTATGGACTTGGACTGGACTATGCCGGCGAGCGATATGACGGCTATCTCGGAAGTGCCGCCGCCGATGTCGACTATCATGTTGCCGGAAGGCTCGGTGATGGGAAGCCCCGCGCCTATGGCCGCGGCCATGGGCTCTTCGATGAGGTAGACTTCAGCCGCTCCGGCCGAGTAGGCGGACTCCCTTACGGCCCTCTTTTCGACCTGCGTTATCCCTGATGGGACGCCGACTATGATGCGGGGCCTGACGAGGAGCCTCCTGTTGTGGACCTTGGTGATGAAGTACTTGAGCATCTCCTCGGTCACCTCGAAGTCGGCTATGACGCCGTCCTTCAAGGGCCTTATGGCCGCGATGTTGCCGGGGGTGCGGCCGAGCATGGCCTTCGCCTCCTTGCCGACGGCAAGGACCCTTTTGCCCTTGCCGTCTTTCTTGACGGCGACGACGGAAGGCTCGTTGCTGACGATGCCCTTGCCCTTCACGTATATGAGGGTAGAGGCGGTGCCGAGGTCTATGGCAAGGTCGTTAGAGAACAGACCCAGTATATAATTGAACATGTTTTCTCCTTGGATCTTCGATTAAAACGGGCGGGTAAGTGCTGAATCAGAAAATTTTAACAGAAATCGTAACCTTATGGCAAGCGGAAAATGCATAAAAAAGTTGAATTTAAAAGACAAAATCATTATTATATAAGTTTGGCGGAAATAACAGTGACATAAATTACAGGTTAAGAAGAAGGAGGAACAGTGCTCGAGAGTATCAGGAAGAGGCGAAACTCCATAGTCATACTCGTGGCGTTCGCGGCGATCATAGTAGTCTTCATATTCTGGGGGGCGGGGCCCTCGAACAACGACAACCAGAACAAGACCGCGGTCGCGATAGTCGACGGCGTTGAGATACCGGTCCGGGAGTACGCGGCCCTTTACAAGAAAGAGCTCGATTACTACAGGACCACGTTCAAGGGCCAGTTCACCGAAGAGGTCGCGCGGAAGATGGACCTTAAGCACCGCTCCCTCGACATACTCATAAACAGGGCTTTGGCGCTCAAAGACGCCGATGCCAAGGGCGTGAAGGTCGCCACGGAAGACATACAGGCGGCGATAAGGTCGATACCGGCGTTCACGAAAAACGGCGCGTTCGACAAGGAGACCTACATCAAGGTCTTGAACGCCAACCGCATCTCGCCCTCCGAGTTCGAGAAGTCGATAGAGGACGATATCCTTACCGGCAAAGTCAGGGAGACGGTCGTAAAGGACTTGAGCGTCACGGACGACGAAGTGAAGGCGGCCTACAAGAAGGAGATGAGTAAAGTGAACCTCTCCTACGCGGCCTTTGACGGCGACAGGCTCAAGAGCTCGATAAAGGTGACGGACGAGGAAGGCCAGGCGTTCCTTAAGACGAACGGCTCGGCCTTCATGGTCCCGGTGAAGATAAAGGCGTTCTACGCCTTCATAGGATATAAAGACGCCGCCGCGAAGGCGAAGGCGACCGACGAGGATGTAAAGGCCTTCTACGAGAAGAACAAGGACCAGTTCGCGCTCCCCGAGAGGGTTAAGGCGCGTCATATACTCGTCCGCCCCGCGCCCGACGCCGCTGATGCGGAGAAGGCAAAGGCCGACGCCAGGGCGAAGCTCGAGGATATCATAAAGAAGATAAAGGCAGGGGCTAAGTTCGCGGACATGGCGAAGAAGCACTCGGACGACCCGGGCTCGGCCAAGGTCGGAGGCGACCTCGGCGAGTTCGGCAGGGGCGTCATGATAAAGCCCTTTGAAGAGACGGCGTTTGCTCTTAAAAAAGGCGAGATGAGCGGCACAATCGAGACCGAGTTCGGCTACCATGTGATACTCGTCGAGGACAAGAAAGACCCCTCGGCGCGAGCGCTCTCTGAAGTGTCGGCGGATATAAGGAAGAACCTCAACTTCGATAAGGCCCGCTCCTTCGCAAAGGACTCCGCCTCCTTGCTCGGCGCGAAGATGAAGGACATGAAGACGGTCGAGGAGATGAAGAAGGCGGCCAGTGAAGCGGGCCTCAAGGCCACTGTCACCGAGCCGTTCTCGGACGCGGACAAGCGCATCGAGCTCGTCTCCAACGAGATGCTCCGCGACGTCGTCTTCGGGCTACGCGCCGGAGAGGTGAGCCCGGCTGTCGAGACGCATGAAGGGGTCTATGTGATAAAGGCCGTCGAGAAGGTCGACTCCCATGTCCCTGAATACAAGGACGTCTCGGCGAGGGTTAAGGCGATGCTGATACTCAAAAAAGCAGACGAGACCGCGAAGAAGAAGGCAGAGGAACTCCTCGCCAAGGCAAAGGGAGGCGCGGACCTTGCCGTAGCCGCCAAGGCGGAGGGTGTAGCGATAGAGGAGACGGGCCTTTTCAGCAAGTCGCAGGGGTTCGTACCCAAGATCGGCGCGTTCTCCGGGGACAAGCCCGCGCTCTTTGACCTTACCGATGCCGCGCCTTATTACCCCGAGGTGCTTGAGGCCAACGGCCGCTACTATGTCCTGAAGCTTAAGGCTACGAAAGAGGCGGATGAAACGGCTTTCGAATCGATGAAGGAGCCCCTTAAGGCGCGCCTCAAGGCCCAGAAGCAGGAAGACGCCGTGAGCGCGTGGCTCAAGGACTTGAGGACCAAGGCGAAGATCAAGGTCTTCGAGGATATGCTCTAACAGGTCACTCAAAAAGTCCATCTGCTTTGTTGTCTTCGGCGCTCGGGACTGCGGCGTACAAAAACAGTACGCCTCGTGCCTCGCTTCTCGACGCCTCGCATCTGAAGCTTTTTGAGCAACCTGTTTTGAACTGCTTAGGCCGGACCTTTTGGCCCGGCCTTTTTTTGTACCCTATTCCAACATACAAGGACGATACCATGCGATTTTCAAGGATGCTGCTCCCGACACTCAAGGAAACCCCGTCTGACGCGGATGTGGTCAGCCAGAAACTCATGATGCGGGCCGGGATGATACGGAAGGTCGCGGCCGGGATATACAACCTCCTTCCGATGGGGCTAAAGGCTGTCCGCAAGGTGGAGGGGATCGTCCGTGAGGAGATGAACAGGGCAGGGGCGCAGGAGGTCATGATGCCGATGGTCGTCCCCTCCGAGCTCTGGAAGGAGAGCGGCAGGTGGGACGAGTACGGGAAGGAACTCCTCCGTATAAAAGACCGCCACGACCGCGAGTTCTGCCTGGGGCCGACCCACGAAGAGGTAATAACCGACATGGTCAGGAGGGAAGTCCGCTCGTACAGGGAGCTCCCCCTTAACTTATATCAGATACAGACGAAGTTCAGGGATGAGATCCGTCCTCGCTTCGGGCTCATGAGGGGGAGAGAGTTCGTCATGAAGGACGCGTACTCCTTCCATGCGACCGACGAGAGCGCGGATAAGGAATACCAGAACATGTACGAGACCTACACCCGGATATTCGAGAGGTGCTCGCTCGAGTTCCGCGCCGTAGAGGCAGAGACCGGGGCCATCGGAGGAAGGTTCTCGCACGAGTTCATGGTATTGGCCGAGACCGGCGAGGACGCGATAGCCGCGTGCGACAAGTGCTCGTACGCCGCTAACGTCGAGAGGGCCGAGGTGAGGGCGCCGGAGACCGCAAACAGCGCGCCCTCTGATAAAAAGATAGAAAAGGTGATGACGCCGGGCAAGAGGACGATAGAAGAGGTAAGCGCGTACCTGAAGATCAAGCCCTCCGCCCTTATAAAGACGCTTATCTATGAGACCGACAAGGGGACCGTCGCGGCGCTTGTAAGGGGCGACTTTGACCTGAATGAGATGAAGCTTGTGAGGGCCATTGACGCCTCGTGGGTAAAGCTTGCGGAGGAGTCCCGCGTAAGGGAAGTAACCGGCGCGCCCGTGGGGTTCGCCGGGCCGGTCGGGCTCAAAATCAGGATAGTCGCCGATTTGAGCGTCCGCGATATGAACGACGCCGCAACCGGCGCGAACGAATCCGACGCGCACATATTGAATGTAAACCCGGGGAGGGACTTTGCCCCGGAGTACGCGGACATAAGGAACGCGGTCGAGGGCGACGGGTGCCCCCGGTGCAGGGGGACGCTCACGATAAAGCGCGGGATAGAGGTCGGCCACGTATTCAAGCTCGGCACAAAGTATTCGAAGGCGATGTCCGCGAACTTCCTCGACGAGGAAGGCAAGGAGCGCCCCATCATCATGGGTTGCTACGGCATAGGGATCGGCAGGACTGCCGCGGCCTCTATCGAGCAGAACCACGACGATTTCGGCATCATCTGGCCCAAGCCACTTTCTCCCTTCGACTGCGAGGTCGTGCCGGTGAATGTAAAGGACGCCGGGACTCTTGCCGCGGCAGAGGCGATCTACTCTGAGCTAAAGGGCGCGGGGCTCGATGTATTGCTCGACGACAGGGATGAGCGCGCCGGAGTGAAGTTCAAGGACGCGGACCTTATCGGCATACCTCTGCGGATAACAATAGGCGAGCGGAATTTGAAAGAAGGGCTCGTCGAGATAAAGGAACGGAAGGGCGGGGCCATGAGGCTTGTAAAGAAGGAAGAGGCGACGGCCGAGGCTGTTAAGTTCGTAAGGGGATAAACGGTTATCTTTTTAACGGAGAGATCTCAAATGCCGGTACAGAGTATCATGTCGATAGCCATGAAGGTCCTCGGCATTTACGCCTTTATCAACTCGATACCGCTCTTTGGCTCATTATTTAGCGCGCTAGCGATGTACAGGCAGGGTGGAGTTTTTTTTGAAAATAATCTGTATCTGATAGGCGGCGCCATCTCGTTTCTGTTAATGTTCGGCGCGGGTTGCGTCCTTGTCATTTTTTCGGATTCTCTTGCTAAAAGGGTCTGCGGACCCGGGGAGTTTAGTTCAGAGAGATTTAATATATCCGACCTCCAGTCAGTAGCTTTTTCAGTCACTGGTCTCCTTATCGCAATATTGGCTATTCCAGATATTCTTTTGGTATTTTCTAATCTCTACGCCAAAAATAGAGCCGCACAGGAAGGCGTTGAGTTGGTCTGGAAAATAGAGGATGAATATGTCTTTGCTTTCAGCACCGCAGTGCAGTTCATTTTAGGTATTATCCTCTTCTTCGGCGGCAAGGGACTCTCCAACCTTTTACAAAGGACGCGCGGTATGAGGCCCGATTAAAGGCTTTATGCTGTTTAAATTTTTTTTGTTTTCAAAACCCCCCAGGCATGTGGTGAGCGACCTTAAGAGAGGAAGAGACGCGCGAGCCGGAGGAAGGATAGACGCGCGAAGCGCGCTCAGGGGAGGCGAGCGGTCCTCGCCGGACTGGCAAAGTTCGTATCGAAGGCGATTCGTACCCTAACCTCAATAGCTTCCGAAGAACTCTGGCCCCGCGCCCAGCGGGGAAGGGGAGGGCGGAGGGAGCGAAGCCCCATGCCGAAAAAAAGCCCGGCAGGGCAAAAAAGAAAATGGCACAGTACGCCGGATAAAGTCGCATCTGTACGCTGAGGCAAAAAGCCTTTTGACAGAGGGTTCGAATAAGTCATCCGGCGTAGACTGAGTTACGAATTAATGGGTTCAGTTTACAAAACTGAACCCGCTTAGCCTGAGCCCGCAAGGCAATCCAGAAAACCCCAATCCCCTCAATACCTTACCCGTAAAACTTCTTTACGCACTGTTGATCTTTTTTACGCCTTTCGTAAAAAAAACTTCCATCCCCGGTTGACAAAGGTTTTTTCCCAGCTATATTCAGACAAAATAATTTTCAGGAGGTGCTGAATGAAAAGGCAGCTTATTGGCGCGGGGGTTTTCTTTGCGCTGGCGATCGGGGCCTTTATCCCGTCCATGTCGTTTGCCGAGACCACATTCCAGCAGAATGTCGGGTGCGGGCTCGGCTCCATTATCATGAAGGAGAAGGACACCACCGTCTTCCAGGTCCTGGCCGTGACCACCAACGGGACCCTCGGCAACCAGACGTTCGGCATCTCGTCCGGGACGCTCGAATGCAAACAGCCGTCCAAGTTCGTCTACAACGACAAGGTGAAGAGGTTCGTAGCCGACAACATGGACTCGCTCGCGCAGGACATGGCGGCGGGCGGCGGCGAGACTCTCGACACGCTCACCGAACTCCTCGAGATACCCGCTCTGCAGAAGCCGGTCTTCTACGCCTCCCTGCAGGCCAACTTCGCGGCGATATACTCTTCCAGCAAGACCGAGTCGGCTGACGTGCTCGACGGCATCGCCTCTGTCAAGGACTGACGAGGGGCACACCGATAAATGATATCCGTCCTGAGGCGGCAAGGGCCGTGCGTGATCGCTTGGCTCCTTGCCTGCCTCTTTGTTTTTTTCACGGCCTCTGCCGGGGCCGAAGCGCCTTCCTACGCCGATGAGCTTGTGGACAAGGCCGAAGAGACGCGCCTCTTCGAGAGGAGGGGCTGGCTCGTCCTCGTCCACTACAAACCTTCAGTCTTCCACGCCCTTGAAAGCGTCATAGACGACCCGAACTTTTTCCTCTCCAAAGAAGGCAAACGCGACCCGAAAAAAGAGATGGCCGAGACCATCAGGGCCTTTTTCAGGACCGACCTCGAAAACGACGCTCACCCGAGGTGCAGGTTCGTCGCACGATACGAATGGCTTAAAAATGAGCTCGGGATAGACGAAACAAAGGTCCCGCCGGCTGACTGCAAGGGGTTCCGGGAGCTCATGGAGGCGGCTCGGCCAGAGAGCGCGACCCTGATATTTCCGGTAGCTCACATGAACTCTCCTGCCTCGATGTTCGGCCACACGCTCCTCCGGATAGATTCGGACTCAAAGACAAAGCTCTTCTCCTACGCGATAAACTATTCCGCCATAACGGACGAGACCAACGGGCTCTTTTTCGCCGTCAAGGGCATATTCGGGTACTACAAAGGCTTTTTCGGAATACTCCCGTATTACGAGAAGATAAAAGAATACAGCAACATGGAGCACCGGGACATCTGGGAGTACAAGCTGGACTTCACGAAGGAAGAGGTCGAGCGCGTCGTAAGGCACATATGGGAGATGAAGGACGTCTACGCGGAATATTATTTCTTCGACGAGAACTGCTCGTACAACCTCCTGCTCCTCCTTGAGGCGGCGAGACCCGAGTCCGACCTTACCGAGACGCTCCCGGGCTGGGTCATACCGCTTGATACGATAAGGGAGGTCGAGGCAAAGGGGGTTCTCGGGGAGAGATTGTTCCGGCCGTCGAAAGCGGCGCGGATAAAGGGGATAGAAGCCTCGACGGACTCCCATATAAAGAAACTCGCAAGCGGACTCGCCAGAGGGGGATCCGCGCCTGTTGACGCGCTTTCTGCCGCCGGTTCAAACGAAGAGAGGATAAAGACATTCGATCTCGCGGCCGAGTACGTACAGTATCTTTACGCGAAGGAAAAGATAGCAAAGGACGAGTACCAGAAGAGGTATATCGAGATACTCGCGGCGCGCTCGAAGCTTGGTGGCCCGATAGAGTACGATTTATCCGAACCCGCTCCGCCCGAAGACGGCCACGGCGCAATAAGGCTCGGCGCCGGGATAGGGGCGAAGGCCGGGGCGGTATACAATAATATCAGGCTCCGCCCCGCGAACCACGACCTCATGGACCCTGACGAAGGTTATCTCCCTGGCGCGGCCATTTCATTTCTCGACGGGGAGTTCCGGTACAACTATACGGAGAAAAAGCTATCGCTCGAAGACCTGACTTTCGTCGGCATCACTTCCATTGCTTCCTTCGACGGGTTCTTCAGGCCGGTCTCGTGGAAGGTGTCGTCCGGCGTAAGGCGCGAAGAGGTAGAGAAGCGCGGACACAGGACCGTATTGGGGCTCGCCGCCGGGCCGGGACTGAGCTTCAAGTTCACAGACGCGCTCATCTATGGATTCATAGAGCCCGAAGTGAAAGTGGGTAGCGGGCTCGACGACGGTTACGCCCTCGGCGCGGGCGCATCCGTCGGGGTGCTCGCGCCTGTCTCAAAGAACTGGAAGGCGAGGGTGCAGGCAAAG
>JACPGB010000028.1 GCA_016182655.1 Deltaproteobacteria bacterium | reverse complement strand
GGCGGTAGCCCGCCCGAAAACCTTGCTAAACGCGCTTACGATAGACATAGAAGACTACTTCATGGTATCCGCCTTCTCCGAAGTGGTGAGCTTCGGGGACTGGAAGAGCTACGAGAGCCGGGTCGAGAGGGCCACCGCCGAGGTCCTGGAGCTCCTCGGGGGGCGGAACCTCAAGGCGACCTTCTTCATACTCGGGTGGGTAGCCGAGCACCATCCGGCCCTTGTGAGGGATATCGCCCGGAACGGCCATGAGATAGCGTGCCACGGGTACAACCACAGGCTCGCCTATAGCCTCTCAAGGGACGAGTTCCGCGAGGACATCCGGAGGGCCAAGGGGATCATCGAGGACGTGAGCGGCAAAAGGGTCAGGGGGTACAGGGCCCCGAGCTACTCGATAACGAGAGACTCCATGTGGGCGCTCGACGTGCTCATAGAGGAGGGGTTCGCATACGACTCGAGCATCTTCCCCATCCACCACGACCGCTACGGATATCCGGACTTCAGCCGCTTCGCCGTAAGCCTTAAACGGGACGGGGTCGGCGACATCCTCGAACTGCCGCTCTCCACCGTACGCCTCTTCGGGAAAAATATCCCTATCGCCGGGGGAGGGTATCTCCGGATGTTCCCGGTAAAGTTCCTCGAGTGGGGCATACATCACCTCAACAAGAAAGAGCGCCAGCCCGCGATCATATACTTCCATCCCTGGGAGATGGATACAGGCCAGCCGAGGATCAAGGGCAACGGCATATCAAGGTTCAGGCATTACGTGAATATCGATAAGACCGCCTCAAAGCTTGAAAGGCTCCTTGCGCGCTTCAGGTTCGGCACAATAGAAGAGGTCTTCGCCGAAAGGCTCGAAAGGTAATGGGCGCTGCGGAAAAAACATTTGCGGCCCCTTACGCCTGGAACATGACCGCGGTCCGGGCCGCGCTCGTATCGCTCGGCATCCTGTTCTGCTACGCGAGCCTGTTTTCAACACTTGTCGGCACGTGGTGGACGAACCCGGTCTATTCCCACGGGTTCCTGATACCGCTTATAAGCGCATACCTGATCTGGAGAAAGCGAGGGGCCCTCAAAGGCCTCCCCGCCTCAGGCGGCCTCTGGGGCGCGCCGCTCCTCGCAATAGGCCTCGCGGCATTTATCATGGGGCGCGCCGCAGGGGTGCTGGCACTCGAGGAACTCTCGCTCATGCCGGCCATCCTGGGCGCGGCCGCGTTCGTCTTCGGTTGGCCCTTTCTTAAGGCGCTCCTATTTCCGCTCCTCTACCTCGCGTTCATGCTGACCTCATGGGGCGAGTTCACGGAGCGGCTCCATTATCCTTTCCAGAACTTCTCGGCGGGTCTCGGCGCGAAGCTCCTGCAGGTCATGTCCATACCGGCGTACAGGGAATCCATTTACATAGAGCTCCCGAACGTTACGCTCGAGGTCGCGAAGGTCTGTAGCGGGGTCAACTACCTCGTCTCGGTCGCGGCCATAGGGATACCCCTTTCGTACATGGCCCTTTCCAGCTGGTGGAGGAGATTGGCCCTCGTCGGGGGCGCGCTCCTCATGTCGGTCCTCGCCAATTCCGTCAGGGTTACGCTCATAGGCTTTCTCTCCTATTACAACCTCGCCGGGGACCTCCACGGGCCGCTTCACGTCCTCCACGCGATGGTCGTGTCGTTCGCCGGTTACATAGTCCTCTTCGCGGGCGTGTGGATACTCTCGAAAGGCGAGCAGGGGAGGAAGGCCGAAGAAGGCGTAACGATCCGGGACGAGGCGGCCCCGCGCGTCCGCAGGGCGCCGCTTGTCATCGCCCTCGTTTTCCTTGCGGTGGCCGGACTCTATGTCAACTTCCACTCCAATGCGCCGGTCCCTCTCAAGGAGGACTTGAGGATGCTCCCCCTTAAGGTCAACGGGCTTACGTCTTCGGGGGTCGATGCGCCGGACCCGATGAAAAAAGATCTTGGCACGGACCAGGGCCTGTCCCGCACATATTCCGGGGCCGGAGGAGCGATAACTCTGAATATCAGTTACTTCGAGTCGCAGTCGCAGGGCAGGGAGCTTGTGAATTCCAGGAGCGCCGCCTTCCATCAAGGCTCAACCGCGCTCCCTCTCAGGCTCGCCACCGGAGGCGAGGTCGCCGTCAATGAAAAGATAACCGAAGCGAACGGCCGGGAAACGAAGACCCTCTTCTGGTACATGATCAACGGCAAGGTCGTCGCGGGAAGGTACGACGCCCTCTTCCATACGGCCTTGAACTCCGTTCTTGGGAGGGGCACGGGCGGCGCCTTCATCTCCATCAGCGCCGAAGGCGCGGCGGAAGCGGCGCTCGACGGGTTCGCGGGCGAGATGATACCTGAGCTTACGAGGTTCATACCTTAACGCGCTTATGGCCGATGGCCTCATAAAAATACGGCAGGTAGAGACGGACGAGGGGTTCCTGTCCCTGAAAGAGGCATGGAACGCCCTCCTTGCCGCCTCGTCCTCGGAGAGCTTTTTCCAGAGATGGGAATGGCTGTACCATTGGTGGCAGGCCTACAGGAGAGAGGACTTCGGGCTCATGATACTCCTTGCCTACAGGGGGGAAGAGCTCGTGGGCATAGGGCCGTTTTACGTGGTCGAGCCGGCGGAGTCCGGCCTGTTGGCCCAAAAGAGGATGATGTTTCTGGGGACCAGCCTGACGGCGCTCATCTCCGAGTACATGGACATTATCTCGAAGGAAGGCTATGAGGAAGACGTGGTGGAGGCGATCTTCCGGCACATCTGCGAGAGCGGCGCGACCGACGATATCTCCTTGCACAATATGCCTTCCGAGTCCGCGACCATAGCGAGGCTTAAAGGCCTTGCGAAAGGCGCGGGGTTCAACTTTGATGCGAGGGTGGGCGAATGCCCTTATATCGCTCTGCCCGGCGATTGGGACGCCTTCATGGAGGGTTTGAGCCCCTCCATGAGGTCGAAGATAAGGGCCGGCAGGAGAAGGCTTGAAAGGCACGCGGACGCCGCGATAAGGAATACGGCCCCCGGAGAGTTCGAAAAGGACTTCGAGGAATTCAAAAGGCTCCATCAGAAGAGGTGGGAGGCCCTTGACAAACCGGGCTCGTTCTCGGGCGGGAATTTCGAGAGGTTCCTCCGGTCGGTATCCGAAGTACTGCTGAGGGACGGTCTCCTGAGGCTGTCGTTCCTCTCGGTCTCGGGCAGGAACATCGCCGCCCTCTACAACATAAACTACAAGGGCAGGGTTTATTTCTTCCAGTCCGGGCTCGACGCCTCTTTTGACAGGTCGCTTGCCCCCGGGCTCCTCCTCCACGCCGACTCCATAGAGGAGGCGATAAGGTCCGGGATGAAGGAGTACGATTTTCTCCTCATGGGAAATACCGACGATTACAAGAAGAGGTGGACGCGCTCGTCGAGGCGGCTTTCCGACATAGAGATATACCGCCCCGGGATCATAAGGCGGATACTGTCGGTAAAGGGCGCGGCAAAGGCGCGAATAGGAAGGTACTTGAATGGAACTGGTCTGCATAAGGGATCTTGAAGGCTTCCTGAAGCTTAAGGACGAGTGGAACAGCCTTCTTATTCGGAGCACGAGTGAGAGCGTATACCTTACCCACGAGTGGCTGTCCGCGTGGTGGAAGGGCTTCGCGAAGGACGGCGGCCTGCTGGTGCTCCTCGCAAAGGAAGAGGGCAGGATCATCGGGGCCGCGCCGCTCATGTCGCTGAAAGGCAGGTTCCGCGGGCTTCCCATAAGGAAGGTCGTCTTCATGGGAGACGCCAACTGGACCGTCGGCGACTTCATAATCTCCGAGAACAGGGTAAAGGTCATGGAGGAGATGATCTCAAGGCTCTACAACGAGGCATGGGACCTCGTCGACCTCCAGGGCATACCTGATGATTCGGCGAACCTCCCGGTGCTCGAAGAAAAGCTCAAGGCGAGGGGGGCCAGGTTCACCGCCGCCCCGGCCTCCGTCTATCCGGTCCTCAAGATAGACGCGCCCTGGGAGGAGTATTACAACTCAAGGTCGGTCAGGTTCAAGAAGGCGATAAGGAACAAGCTCAACAGGATAGGCAGGGCCGGAGAGGTGAAGGTGAGGAGGTACTCGTCCCCCGAGGAGGTCTCCGGGGCCCTTCCTATCGTCTTCGGCATCGGTCTCAAGGGCTGGAAGCATACTATAAAGAGCTCCATTTCGAGCACGGAAGAGAACAGGGCCTTTTACACCGCTCTCTCCGAGGCGATGTCCGCAAAGGGGCTCCTGGACATCTGGGTCTTGAGCCTGAACGGCGAGGCGATAGCGTTCGAGTACCACCTGAGATACAATAACAGGGTCTACGGGCTCACGGCCGACTTCGACGAGTCGAGGAGGGACCTCTCGCCGGGCTCGGTCCTCGATTTTCACATAGTAGAACACCTCTTCAGGAACGAGAGGTGCGAGTACGACATGGGTAGCGGCGCGAGCTTCTACAAGGAGCATTGGACCGGGGACGGCAGGGAGAGCTCGAGGCTCAGTTTCTACAGGGGGCGTCTCTACGGAAGGATGCTCCTGTTCGTCGAGTCTACGCTTGTCCCTCTTGCAAGGGAAGTCAGGGGCAGGCTCAAAAAGGTAAAGGAATCGGCTTAGAGGGCGCGCATGGAAGACATCATTAATTCATTCAAAAGGGAATATTACGGCCACAGGGTACGCGCCGTCGACGCGATGATATACCTCACCAACCGGTGCACGAGCCGTTGCCGGACCTGCAACATCTGGAAGAGGAACGCTGAGTCGGCCTCAGGGGAGCTCGGGTGGGCCGAGTGGTCCATAATACTTGAAAAGCTCAAGCGCTACGGGATAAGGACCCTCGAGATATTCGGCGGGGACGCGCTCCTCCGGAAAGACATCATCTTCAACGTGATACGTTTCTGCCGCGACAACGGCATAGAGACATTTTTTCCGACGAACAGCATCCTCCTCGACGCCGAGACGGCGAGGGGGCTCGTTGAAGCAGGGCTCGGGACCATATACATCTCCTTGGACGACGTAGGGGCAAGGAACGACGCCATCCGCGGAAAAGACGGCACCTTCGCCCTCGTAAAGGGCGCGATAGAGAACATCTGCCGCGAAAGGAAGGGCAAAAGGCCTTATATCATCGTCTGCACCACCATCTCAAACCTCAACTTCTCTCACTTCAGGGATATAGTCGAGTTCCTCAAAAATTATCCCGTGGACGCCGTATACCCGAGGATCGTCGCCGAATTCAGCCCCGGGAACATCGCTCGCTCGGCGGTCGGAGGTGTGGTCCCCGAGCCTTACTTTACGACGAGCGACGGGGACTCCCACCTCTTAAGCCCGGAGCAGGCCAGAGAGTTCAGGGAGACAGTCAAGGAGATGAAGGCTGAAAAGAACGGGCCCGGGGTCTACGTGAATTATTGGGCCGTGGACATGGCAAGGGACGAGGCGTTCACAAGGGGCGTCCATGATCTCAAAAGGTGCCTCATATGCTCGACCCTCATAACCATAGACCCGTTCGGCAACGTCGTGCCCTGCCCCATGTACAACAGGTACGCGATAGGGAACCTCCTCGAAGAGGACCTTGACAGGATATGGGGCAACATGAAGCACAGGATATTCATAAGGGAGCAGAGGAAGAAGACGACGAAGGTCTGCGAGAACTGCATCATGAGGGTCTATTACCCGACCCTCGGCGAGACATGCGCATATTATCTCAAAAAGGTGCTGTGACCAATATGACCGGACAGAGGGTAGTGGTCCTCGTAAGCGAGGACATCTCGGACGTCTATTTCGCCAATCAGCTTGTCAAGAGGGCGAACGTAGTGGGTGTGGTCGTCGAGGGCCAGCACTCAGCAGGGGAGCCGATCCTTTCGAAGGGGATCAGATACATCAGGAACCCGAAGCTCATCTCCGGGAGGGTCAAGGAAGGGCTATACGGAAAAAAGGACAGGGAGCTCGCCTACAGGATAAATTACGAGGGGTTCGGCGAGGACGGCGTAAGGCTTGACGCCGGGGCCGGGATAAAGGTCATCCGCACCGAAGGCGTAAGGGCGATAAACGCCCCGGAATACGTCGAAGAGATAAAGGGCCTGAAGCCCGACGTCATCGCCGTATGCGGCACTTCGATCCTTAAAAAGGAGATTATAGCCATCCCTCCGAGGGGGGTAGTAAACCTCCACGGCGGGCTCGCCCAGTGGTACAGGGGGGTGTGGACGACACTCTGGGCCGTGTACAACAGGGAACCCGAGTACGTCGGCGCGACAGTCCATTTCATAAGCGAGGGCGTGGACGACGGGGACGTCATATATCAGGGCCGCCCTGTAATCTCTGAGGACGACAACCAGGAGACCCTTTACGTGAAGGTCGTGAAGCTCGGCATAGAGCTCTTGCTGAAGGCCTTGAGCGAGATCGAGGACGGGACCGTAAAGAGGCATCCGCTTACTCGGAAAGGCACGCTCTATCTCGGCAGACAGGTCACCCCGGAGGTCGTTAGAAAGACCTGGAAGACGGTCCGCGAGGGCGCAATAAGGGATTATCTGAAATCACCAGCCTCGAAAAAAAAGATAGATATATTCGAGTATGACGGAAGAAGATGACGAGAAGATCGTTTCTTATAAAAGGCCTGCTTGCGTTTACGGCCTTCCTGCTCGCGAAGGGCGGGCTTAAACCGGGTCTCTCGGAAGCGGCTTCCATGAAGGCGGCGCCGGGTCCGAAGGGGAAGGCGGATAAAATGAAAGGGGCGGCAAGGGCAAGGGTCGTATCCGTCCGCTCGGAATCCGCTACACGCTGGGATCACGGCACATACCCGTATGTCGATTCTATTGACGAGGGCGTCGTCGAAAGGATGCTTAATGAATCGATAAAAGAGCTCGCCTCTGAAGCGGACGTGGCGGCGGCATGGAAGAGGCTTTTCGCCTCTTACAAAAAAGGCGAGACAATAGCCATAAAGCCGAACTTCAACGACCTCTATGACGGGTTCAAGGGGTTCGTGGCCTCTCCAGCGGTCCTTAACGCCGTCATAGGCGGCCTCGTAAAACAGGTAGGGGTCCCGGAAGCCGACATCGTCGTCTACGACTGCACGAGGGTAATACCGGATGAGTTCAGGGAGAGGGTGCATTTCAGTGTCAGATATGCCGAGCCCTTCGGGTCGAGTTTCTTCAGGAAGGTCCGGTACAAGACTTTCGGTAACGACCTTGTGAAGGCGGACCTGGGCTCTGAAGTAAGGATGAGCTCGGCGGTAAAGGACAAAAAAGGCGCGAGCGTAAAGTGCTACATGCCGAAGGCCGTGACAGGCGCGGCGCACCTGATAAACATACCTATACTCAAGAGCCATCAATACGCGTCGAACAGCGGCGCGCTTAAGAACCACTACGGGACCGTAAGGTTCAGCGACGGGAAGTCCTTCCCCGAGTACCTCCATCCGCCGATACTCGACGCTTCCATCGTCGACATAAACAGCCACCCCGAGATACGCTCCAAGACGCGGCTTATCGTCATGGACGGGCTCTTCGGCAGGCTCGCGAAAAAGGGCGGCCCTCCCGAGAGGTGGAAGACATTCGGCGGGGCCGCGCCGAACACGCTCCTTGCGTCCCTCGACCCTGTCGCGCTCGATACCGTGGCCCTGGATCTCTTGAGCATCGAGGCCGGTGCAAGGGGCGAGGAGCTTCTTCCCCACGAGTACCTCCACCTCGCCCATGCAAAGGGGCTTGGGGTGCACGAGGACGCCGCGCCCGGCAAAGGGTTCACTCTGATAGACCTCCGGTCGATAAAGATTTGACCATTGTAAAAGCGATATTCTGGGGCTCCCTCCTCCTCGCGGGCTATGTCTATTTCATATATCCCGTCATCGCCACGCTCCTGGCCGGCGCCCTTAAAAGACGCGTGAACAAAGGGCGCATCACACCCCGCGTCTCGATAGTCATAGCGGCCTTCAACGAGGAGGCCCATATAGGGGCGACCATCGAAAACAAGCTCAAGCTCGACTACCCGAAGGACAGGCTCGAAATAATAGTCGCCTCTGACGGCTCGACGGATGCAACCGACGGGATAGTCAAGGGATACGCGGACAGAGGCGTGCGCCTTATAAGGCAGGAAAAAAGACAGGGTAAGACCGCGGCCCTTAACATGGCTGTCCCCATGGCAACGGGCGAGATAATCGTCTTCTCGGACTCCAATTCCATTTACGCGCCTGGGGCCTTAAGGGAGCTCGTCTCCAATTTCGCCGACCCGACGGTAGGGTATGTGACCGGGAAGATGGTCTACGTGAACAACGACGGCTCGGTGATAGGCGACGGTTGCTCGGCGTACATGAAGTACGAGAACTGGCTCCGCGCTCTCGAGACCTCGCTTGGCTCGGTCGTCGGGGTCGATGGCGGGATCGACGCCGTAAGGAAAAGCCTCTATTCGGCTATGAGGCCCGACCAGATACCGGACTTCGTCCTGCCGCTCAAGGTGGTCGAGAAGGGGTACAGGGTGGTCTATGACCCTGAGGCGCTCCTGAACGAGAATTCGCTCGGAGCGTCGTCGGATGAGTACAGGATGAGGGTAAGGGTCTCTCTCCGCTCGCTCCACGCGCTCCGGGACATGCGCCATCTCCTGAACCCGGCAAAATACGGGCTCTTCTCGTGGCAGCTCCTCTCCCACAAGGTGCTCCGCTACGGGGTATTCGCCTTCCTTGGCGCGATGTATGTCTTGAACCTCGCGCTTGCCGGAGAGGTCCTCTACAGGACGGTCTTCGTCCTCCAGAACCTCTTCTACGCATCGGCTCTGGCCGGGTTGTATATCGAGAAGAACGGGAGAAAGAACGTAAGGCTTTTCTACATCCCGTTCTACTTCTGCGTCATAAACCTCGCCGCGGCGCACGCCTTCTGGAAGTTCCTCCATAACGAAAAACAGGCCGTCTGGGTCCCGAGAAAAGGCTGATGGAAAAGAAGATAAAGGTATTGTTCCTCACCTCGCTCTTCGGGAAGATGGGCGGGGCCGAGAAGAACGTTTACGATATCGCCTTGAATATCGACAAGTCCCGGTTTACGCCGTATGTCTTCTGTTTGAAGGGCGGCGAGCTCGTCGACGACATAAGGCGCAAGGGCGTGGAATCGAGGATAATAGACCTCGACAAGATAATAAGCATCGAGGGTGTAAGGAAAGGCGCGGGGCTCTACAGGTTCCTCAAGAGCGAAAAGATAGACATAGTCGTCACGTACCACCATGACGCGGATATCTGGGGCGGCGCGATAGCGATGCTCGCCCGCGTGCCGGTGGTAATATCGAGCAGGAGGGACTTAGGATACCAGCTCGAGAAAAAACACGTCTTGGCCTACAGGGCATTGAACCGCTTCTATACGAGGATAATATCGGTCTCCGACGCGGTGAAACGGGAGATAATGAGGCGCGAATGGACCTCCGGGGACAAGATCATCACCGTCTACAACGGGGTCGAAATAGAGAAGTACGCGTCTGCTAAATGCATGGGGACGCCGTTCAGGGACTCTCTCGGGATAGAACGGTCCAGGAGAGTAATAGGGATGCTCGCGTCGTTGCGTCCCGTGAAGGGGCACATACATCTGGTCAGGGCCGTTGCGGAGGTCTTAAGGCAGAGAAGCGACTTCAGGGTCGTCGTGGTCGGGTACAAGGGTTCCGATTATTATAAAGAGGTCGAGAGCGAAATAGGAAAACTCGGCCTCGGCGGGCACTTCATGTTTCTTGGCGACCGCAAGGACGTGCCTGAGGCGCTCTCATCCTTTGACATGATGGCGCTCCCGTCGTTGAGCGAAGGGTTTTCAAACGCCGCGCTCGAAGGTATGGCCTCCGGCAAGCCCGTGATAGCCACTGACTGCGGCGGGAACCCCGAGGCCGTTATCGACAACGAGACCGGGTTCCTCGTGCCTCCAGCCGACAGTCACGCTCTCGCCGAGGCTATACTCAAGCTCCTGAATGACTCTGAACTTGGAAGGAGGATGGGGCAAAGCGGGGAGAGGAGGGTCTCAAGGAAGTTCACGCTCCGGAACATGATAGAGACCAACGAGGACCTCTTCGCCTATCTGGCGCGAGATAAAAAACGGATAAGCGCCGGGGAGGCTTTCCTTATCGGAAAGACAAGGCTTAAAAAGGCGGCGAAATTGTCGCTCAGCGGACTTTTCTATTATTCCGGGGCGTATTCGGTCCTTAAAAAAAAAGACCCGCTCCCCCGGATACTCGCTTACCACAGCATCGATAAGGTGCGTCTTAAGCCGCTTGAGATAGAGCAGGATGCCGAGAACTTCGAAAAACAGGTTTTGTTCCTTAAAAAAAATTTTAACGTAATCTCGCTCTCGGAGTTTCTGAAATGCATGAGGGACGGACGCGGATACCCGCGAAATTCCGTGCTCATCACCTTCGACGACGGGTACAGGGACAATTATACAAACGCGTTTCCCGTGCTTAAGGCGAACGGGGTGAGCGCGGCGGTATTCATAAGCACCGCGCCGATAGAAATGGGCGAACCCCTTTTCTTCGACGCGCTCAGGTACGCCGTGATGTCCACGTCCAGGCACATGCTCGACCTGACGGGTTTCGGGCTTAAAAGATACTTGCTTGAAAAAAGCGACGAGATGAGGGCCTCCGGGGTGATAAGGGAGATTACCCTGAAGAGCAAGGAAATGGACAACAGCCGTAAATCCGAGCTGACCGGGTTCATATACGAGAGGCTCGGGCTCGACTACGAGGAGTTGAAGGGCAAAAGGCTCTATCTTTCATGGGATGAGATAAGGGAGATGGCCGGGTGCGGCATCGAATTCGGCAGTCACACCGTAACGCATCCCCGTCTTTCGGCGCTTTCCCCGGAGGCCTGCTCCTCCGAGCTTGTAAACTCGAAAAAGCTGATAGAGGAGAGGATCGGCAGGCCCGTGAAGACGCTCGCCTACCCGTTCGGGGGCAAGATGGAATTCAACGAATCCGTGGAGAAGGCGGCCAGGGAGGCCGGATACGAGTGCGCGTTTTCGCTCTGCAGGGAGAGCAACGGTTTCACCATGGGCCGCAAGATGGTCGACTCAAGCATGACTATGAGGCTTAACGGAGAGTTCAGCGCCCCTCTCTTCGGCTCGGCCCTTATGATAAGAAGGTGATCAACAGGAAATGGAAGGTTGTTTGTCGAAAATAGGGTCTCCTGACCGCACGGGAGCCGGGTTCAAGGTACTTCACGTCATTGACAGCGCCGGGCTCTACGGCGCCGAGGTGATGCTTTTGAACCTCGTGGGCGAGCAGATAAAAATGGGGCTCTCCCCCGCCATATGCAGTATCGGCGAGAAAGGTTGCGCCGAGAAGGCCCTTGAGGCCGAGGCCGGGAGGCGCGGCTTCCGCGTCAAGACCTTCAGGATGAATCCGGGCTTTAATCTCAAAGGCGCCCTTGATATACTGGGGTTTGCCAGGCAAGAGGGGTTCGGCATCCTGCATTCCCACGGATACAAGGGCAATATTCTCTTCGGCTTTCTGCCAAGGAGGCTCCGCAGGATCCCGGTCGTAGCCACTCTCCACGGCTGGACCTCCGCTGGCGCGATCTCCAGGATGAGGGTCTATGAATGGCTTGACGCGAGGGCCCTCAGGCATATCGACGCGGTCGTCGCGGTCAACGCCAGGATGCTGGCAAACCCGAGGCTCAAAAGGGGAGGCTTGAACCTCCATGTCGTAAATAACGGCATGCCGCCCGCGCCTTCCGAGGTCCGGGAGCTTGATAAAGAGATAGCCGATTTTTGCAAGACAGGTTTTATCGTCGGCGCGATAGGGCGGCTTACGCATGAGAAGGGTTTCAAATACCTCGTGGAGGCGTTTGCCCGCGTCCGCGAGAGGCGCAAGGACGCGAAGCTCGTCATAATAGGCGACGGTCCAGAAAAAGACCTCCTTGCCGGGTCGGCGGCATTGCTCGGCCTGAAAGACGGCCTGCTCATGCCGGGCTACAGGGCGGGGGCGTCGCGCTACCTGCGTCTTTTCGATATCTTCGTGCTACCCTCCCTGACCGAAGGGCTTCCCATGGTCATCCTCGAGGCGATGCAAAACGGGGTCCCGATAGCCGCGACCCGCGTTGGAGGGGTGCCGGAGGTGCTCGAAGAGGGGGCGGCGGGCGTATTGATGGAACCGGCGAGCGCCAGCGCCATCGTTGAAGCGATTTTTGCGCTCGGGGACGGTGCTTACGCGCGCTCTCTCGCGAAGAGGGCGAAGGAGACCGTAAACGCGAGATATTCGAGCGAGGGCATGGCTAAGGGGTATCGTGAGATATACATGGGCCTATTAGAGGCTGCCGGGTAATCCCCATGGGAAACTTTTCCTACAAAAAAACACTTCAAGCCGACCTGTTCAGGTGTTGCGGCAAGTCGGGTCTTTTCGCCCTGCTCCATACCTATATCTTCAAGGTCGAATTCCGCTACGTCTTCTGGATGCGGACAGCCTTCGCACTCAGCAGGCGCAAGCCCTTAAAGCCCGTAAGCCTCATGTCAAGATACAGGCTCTATCGCATGAAAATATGGCTCGGGATAAATATCCCGTACAATACCTCGATAGGTCCCGGGTTCTACATCGGGCACTTCGGGAATATTAACGTAAATTACAAGGCGAAACTCGGCAGTAATTGCAACATCTCGAGCGGCGTGACGATCGGGGAGGCCTCAAGAGGGAGCCTCCAGGGCGTGCCGACCATAGGGGACAACGTCTATATCGGGCCGGGCGCAAAGATAATAGGCAGGATAAGGATAGGCAATAACGTTGCCATTGGTGCGAACTCGGTCGTCACAAAAGACGTGCCGGACGACGCAGTAGTCGCCGGGGTCCCCGGCGAGGTGATCTCGTACAACGGCGCGCGCGGGTACGTTACAAGGACGGAACATGGCGGTAAATAACATAACGCCTGAGGTCTCCTGGCGCTCCTTCGATTTCCGCTCCGAGCCCTTGACTGAGCTACGGAGCATGTATGAGCTTACTTACGGCGCTAAGGTCGACGAAAGCGTATGGGAGTGGAAGTACGTCAAAAACCCGGATGTCGGCGGGATAAGGATGATCGTAGCCGTGGCGGATAAGAGGATCGTCGGGGCGACCACCCGCATGCCGGCCGATATCCTTGTCAACAACGAGGTCCGCAAGGCTTATTTCAACGTCGATTCGATGGTCCACCCGGACTTTAGAAGGCTCGGCATAATGCAAAGCCTCTACGGGTACACGGCTTCAATGATGCCCATACAGTATTCCAAGGGGACGAACCCCGGCATGTACGGCCTTCTTAAAAAGATCGGCTACAGGGACGTCCTGCCGAACACCTTCATGGTCAAATACCTCTCTATACCCAAACTGTTGCTCAACAAAATAAGGGTATACAGCGCGAGGACAGGGGCGCCTCCCGAGGTCCGGGACGATTGCGGCGAAAAAGGGTTCATCCGCGCCGAAAGGTTCGGCCCCGAGTTCGATGAGTTCCGCTCGCGCGTCTCTCCGGGGTTCGGCGGCGTGCCCGTAAAGGATTCGGAGCGCATGAACTGGAGGTACAACGCAATACCCCACAGGCAGTACCATGTTTTTTACAGGAAGAAGGGCGGCAGGATAGTCTCCGTTGTGGTGATGAGGATAAAGGAGGTCTCCGGCTCCATAGTGGACATCCTCTGGGACAGGGCCGAAGGGGACGAGCCCCAATCCACGATCAGGTTCTGCGCCGGCTTCCTTAAAAGCTCCGGCGCGTTGAAGATAACCTGCTGGGCGACGCTCGACGACCTCAGGGCGTGCCTCAGGAGAAACGGCTTTATCGATAACAACGAGACCCCTCGCTTCAGCGTGTTCGCCCCGAACGGCATGGATGTTTTCGCAAACGGCGGAAAGATCCATTTTGTGGAAGGCGACGGCGACTCGGAATACCTATAGCCCATGCCTGCCCGGAAGACCAGAAAGGTAAGCGTCGTGACGGCCACCTACAACAGGGCCGACTACCTGCCCCTCGCCATAGAGAGCGTGCTCGGCCAGACCTACAGGGATATCGAGTACCACATAATCGACGACGGGTCCAGGGACGACACCAGGAAGGTCGTGGAGCGGTACCTCGGGGACGGCAGGGTGCGCTACTATTACCAGGAGAACAGGGGGCAGAGCGCGGCCCGAAACCTCGGCATAAGGAACTCGACCGGCGACTTCATCTGTTTTCTCGATTCGGACAATATCCGCGAGCCGGACAAGATGGAGATGCAGATCAGGATACTCGATGAAGACCCGGACGTAGATATAGTCTACGGGGACGGACAGTGCATAGACGAGCAGGGCAGGTTCATATCGGTCCCGACCGCGAAAAAATATTCCGGGTCCATAACCGAAAAACTTTTGATATCGAACTTCATAACCAACAACACCGTCATGTGCAGAAAGAAGTGCTTTGCCGAGATGGGCGGGTTTGACGAGGGCCTAAGGTACGCGGAGGATTACGACCTCTGGCTCAGGTTCTCGACCAGGTACAGATTCCATTACCTCCCGGAAAAGATAGCCAGATACCGTGTTTGGGGGAACAGGCTTTCAGAGGATACCGGGAACGTCTTCAAGGCGAACCGGCTGATACTCGAGAGGTTCCTTGAGCAGTATCCGGGCTCGGTAAGCGAAGGCGTTAAAAGAAAGGTCTGGTGCAGGTTCTACACCGGGTCCGGCAGGGGCCACGCCTCCAGGCGCGAGTATGGGGAAGCGTTCGGGGATTACATGAAAGCGCTATCTTACGGCCCATTGAACCCGGCCCCATGGAGGGCGCTCCTCAAGATGCTTCTGCTCTGGAAATAGGATGGGTCTCGAAGGCATTAAAAAACGGCTTGTGAACTGCGGCCTCTTCTTCAAGGCCGCGTCATGGGCCACCAGGAAGTCCCCGAGGGTCTTCATGTACCACAGGTTCTCCTCAGACGACAGGGCAAGGGGCAGGGTCTCCGCCCATATCTTCAAATGGCAGCTCGGGGTCTTGTCGAAGGGGTGGCGCGTGATTACCCTTGGAGAGTACACCGCCATATTGAGGAGGGGCCAGAGCCCTCCGTCTTATACGGTGGTGCTTACGGTGGACGACGGTTACAGGGATTTTTATAAATATGCCTACCCGTGTCTCAGGGAATTTTCTCTCCCGGCGACCTTTTTCCCGACAGTCAATTTCCTCGACGGCAAATGGCTCTGGTGGGACAGGATAAATTACGCCTTTGAGAAGACCGGGAAAAAGAAGTTTGTATTCGAGTTCTCCGGCAAGAGCTTCGACATAGACCTCGGCACGGCCGAGAAAAAGGAACGCTCCTGTCTCAAGCTCTCCGACTTCTGCGTCAAGGCCGATAACGACCTCAAGTGGGCGCTCATCGGGGAGCTTGAGAAGGGCCTTGATGTGAAGATGCCGCCCTCTCCCGCAGAGGATTACAGGGCCGTGTCCTGGGAGGAGCTGAAAGAGCTCCACGCGAACGGGATAGAGATAGGCTCCCATACGCTCGACCACCCTATAGTGAGCAGGATCGGCATCGATACGCTTAAAAAGGAGCTCTCGCTCTCCAAGGCCCGTCTGGAGGAATTCCTCGGCGCAAAGGTCGCGAGCTTCTGCTACCCTAACGGCAAGAGGGACGACCTTAACGGAGAGGTCCGCGACGAGGTCGAAAAGGCCGGGTACGCTGGCGCGGTCGTAAGCTATAACGCTACCGGGGCCCCGGACCTTTACAGGATACCGAGGATGGGCGCGGACGCCGACCGGGTCGACTTCCTCTGGAAGCTCTGCGGCATGGAGACCTTCGTGCAGAGATTGAAAAGGCGGATCAGCTAAGGTGATCAAATCCCTCCTTAAAAATTCGACGACGAACATGATGGTGCCGATACTCAAGCTCTGCATCACATTTGTCATGGCGCCGATCATAATCAAGGCGCTGGGTAATTACGACTATGGCATCTGGGAGATAGTATTTTCCGTCGTCGGGTACATGGGCGTCCTCGACCTCGGGCTCCAGCCCGCGATAGTTCGCTACGTGGCAAGGTACAACGCGATGGGCCAGGGCGAGCATCTGAGGAAGATATATTCGAGCTCGCTTGTCTTCATGGGGCTCATGGGAGGCGCCATACTGCTTTTCTTCGCGGCGTGGGCCGCGTTCGCCCCGGGCCTCCTTGCGGAGAAGGCGGCGGACTCATCAACATACAAGGTGTTTCTCCTCATAATCGGCGCGCAGGTCTTCTTCACCTTCACGGGGTCGGTCTTCGAGTGCTTCCACGAGGGGTTCCAGCGCTATAATCTCAGGAACATCGTCACGATAATATACATGATCGCCGGGAACGTCGCGCTCTTCTATCTCCTGCAGAGGGGCTATGGTCTCCTTACCCTCGCCCTGGTGAACATGATAGGCTTCTCCACGAAGTATATCCTCTACGGGGTGCTCCTCGCCTTCCCGAGGTTCGGGAGGTTCAGGTTTAACGGGAACGACCTGTCCTGGGCGTCTTTGAAGGAGCTCTTCGTCTTCGGCACGCAAAGCCTCATCCAGGCGGTAGCGGGCCGCCTGTCGATGGCCACCGACTCGATCGTCATAGGAGCGTTCCTCGGGCCGGTAATGGTCACTTTTTTTGTCATCCCATCGAACCTTATCAACCACATAAGGACGCTCTGCTGGGCCATGACAAGGGCCTTTATGCCGCTTTTCAGCGACCTTGACGCAAGGGGCGAAAGGGAGAGCTCGGCCAGGATACTCATGGTGGGGTCCAGGTATGTGCTCGGCCTCATAATTCCGGTGCTCGGGGCCGTCTGCCTCCTCGGGCCTCCCTTTATCGCGAGATGGATAGGCGCCGAATACGCCGAAAAAGGCAGGTGGGTGCTCTATATCTTCGCGGCGGCGTATCTCGTGCAGTGGATGAACCCGTTCTCGAACAGGCTCCTTACGGGCATAGGCAAGCAGGGGATACTCGCCAAGGTAGGAGTCGTCTCCGCCGTATTCAATATCGTGCTGAGCGTGATACTCGTCCAGTTCCTCGGCAAGGAGGGGGTCGCCCTCGGCACCCTGATACCGTACCTGGTCTTTGAGCCGGTCATCCTGTACTTCACGTGCAAGCACATAGACCGGACGATGCGCCAATACCTCCGGGAGGTACTCCTTCCGCTCGCAATACCGAACGCCGCGTTCCTCTCGGCGCTCTGGTTCATGACCTCGGCCGTTGATATGAAGAGCTATTCGGGAATATTATCGGCCGCCATGGTATCCGGCTCGATATACGCCGTTCTTTTCTACGCCCTCTCTATCGGCAAGGAAGAGCAGAGGTTCATACTCGGCAAGATAAAGGCGAGGCTCGCTTAAACTTATATGCTCTCGTTCATCCTGTACATAGTCTTTACCATCAGCTATTTTCTTCACCTGCCCGCGCGTTTCCCGTGGCTCGGGGAGGTCCGTTTCGATTTCATAATGATGGGGGCGACGCTGCTCGCGGTAGTGTTCGAGGGGCGCGGCCTGCTCATGGCAAGGGAGAGGACCATGAAGCTCTTCCTCCTCCTTATCGCGTACGTCATCGTGACCATACCGCTCGTCGAGTGGCCGGGGTCGGTCGTGCGCCACGGCCTCGAGGAATACTCGAAGACCGCGCTCTTCTTCTTTTTCACCGTATCCATAATCGACAACGAAAGGAAGCTCAAGGTCTTCATGCTGGTGTTCATAGCCTGCCAGCTCATAAGGGTGGCGGAGCCGGCCTACCTGCATGTGACCGAAGGGTACTGGGGCGACGTCGCCTACTCCCACAAGGACGAAGACCTGAAAAGCCTTTTAAGGCTTTCAGGAGCGCCCAACGACGTCGTCAACCCGAATCAGCTGGCCTGGGTCATAGTGGGCACGGTCCCGTTCCTGTACTATCTCCTCTGGCGGATGGGCGGGGCAATGAACAGGCTCCTTTTCCTGGCCCCGCTCCCTTTGCTCATATACGCGCTTACGCTCACGGGCTCCCGGAGCGGCCTGCTATCCCTTGCGGTCGTAATACTGTCGATTGTTCTTATGGGCCGGAACAGGTTCAAGAGGGCCGCCTTATTGGCGGTGGTCCTTCTGCCGCTCGCGGTCTTCGTAACGGGACAGGTCAGCCCGGAGCTCGCCGAGAGGTATTCCTCCCTCATAAGCTCGGAGGCCGCGGGCCGTGATACCGTCATAGGGAGGGTGGAAAGCGTCCAGAAGACGTTCTCAACCTTTTTGAACAGGCCCATAGTCGGCCACGGCCTTGGGACCTCTAAAGAGGTGAGCGCCAATTTTATGAGCGGGAGGGCGCAGAGGGCGCACAACCTTTACGTGGAAATACTTCAGGAGATAGGCCTTATGGGCCTCGTGATCTTCGGGCTTTTCGTCGCGGCCGCGTTTAAGTGCCTCTCCGCGGCGAAACGGGCCTTTGCTGGCTCCGAAGCGTCCTTTCTCCCGATGCTTGCAACCGCAATACAAGTCTGGATGATAATGGACCTCTTCTACAGCCTCTCATGCTTCGGACTGAGCAGTTGGGAGTGGTATCTGTTCGGAGGTTTGGCTACGGTCTGCCTGACGCTTGCCGGGGAGCGCGCCAATGAGGCGAGGTCGGCGCAAGCGGCGCAGGGGCGCGCGGTGTTGAGCGTCCAGGGCGGAAAGGCCGTCTAAATGCATATGTCGAATGAAAACTCCCCGAAGGTAACCGTCATAATACCCTGCTACAACAGGGAGAAGTTCGTGAATGAGACGATCGACAGCGCGCTTTCACAGGACTACCCGAATATCGAAGTCGTAGCCGTCGACGACGGGTCTACGGACGCCACCCCCGTGATACTCAAGTCTTACGGGGGCCGGATAAGGGTCCTCGAACATCCGGGCAGGGCTAACAAGGGACAGTCCGCGGCCATAAACCTCGCCATGCGCTCGACCAACGGCGAGTATGTGGCGATACTCGACAGCGACGACGTCTGGGAGAAGGAGAAGATCGGAAGGCAGGTGAGGTTCCTGGAGGCGAACAGGGATTGCGGGCTCGTCTATGTGAACGGGTTTGCCATGGACGAGAAAGGCAAGAGGCTCTACAGGCTCTTCAAGCCGGGGCACGTAGAGACGAACAGCCCGGAAAGGCTCCTCATCGACTGCTATATGTTCGTGCCGTCGTGTTCGCTCGTCCGCCGCTCCGCGTTCGAGACCGCCGGAGAGTTTGACGAGGGGCTCCGGTCCGCCCAGGACCACGACATGGCTTTACGCCTCGCGGAGATAACGAGGTTCGGATATCTGGACGAGGCCCTGTGGTATTACAGGAGGCATCCGGACACCCAGAGCGGCAAGCATTCAAGGAGGAGATGGGACGCCGGGTTCCGCATATTGGACAAGGCCTGCAAGAGGCGCAATTACAGCTCGAGCGCGCGGAGAAAAAGGCTTGCGGTCCTTAACTTCCGCCTCGGGCAGTGTTTCGCGGAAGAGGGCAAATTTCTAAAGGCAGGGCTTCGCCTTGCGCTTGCGTTTATGCTCGACCCTTTGAGGGCCGTCAGGGTGATATGCCGCGCCGAGAAAATACTTTGATGAAAGGATGAAATGTACGCGACTATAAAAAAATTGGCATACATGACCAGGACGGTACGGCACAGCAGGGGGTGGGGCCATTTTATTCGTTTCCTGCTCTTGAGCATGGCCGAGAAGGCGCCGGGCGGCGTCTTCAGGATGTCAAATAGAAAAAAAGAGCTTCTTTACTGGGAAAAACAGCTTTCAGGCATGGGGTCCTTTTCAGGCACAATGGCCGCAAGGATCGACTTGTCGAGGCAGAAAGAACTTTTCCCGATGGAGATAATGGAGTATGTCGGTAAGATCAAGGCCGACAGCCCCGGGAAAAAGAAGGCGATGGTACTCGATGTGGGCTCAGGCCCGATATCGCTCCTGTCGTGGGGCTGTAACCAGGGCCTTTTCGACCTGATAACCGTCGATCCGCTTGCCGACGATTACAACGAGTTGATAAGGGCTTACGGCCATGGGGCGGCATTGGGGTCTGCAAAGAGCGTACAGGCGGCTTCAGAGGAGATGGGCGGATTTCTCGAGCCCGAGTCGTTCGATATAGTTTACTGCAACAACGCGCTCGACCATACGACCTCGCCGAGACAGGGCCTTGAGGAAATGGTAAAGGCGGTAAGACCGGGCGGATACATAATCATTTCCGGGAGCGCCCACGAGGGCTCGAAGGAGGGATGGGACGAGATACACCAGCACGATCTATATATCGAAAATGACACGCTCTGGTGCAAGGGGAGGCGCTCTGACGGAAAACAGCTTGCGTCAGGGCTCCCCCTTGTTGCGGTATCTTCCATGGCGCCGAAGGAGTTCTTCGGCAGGATGAGGGTGGTTTTTAAAAAGAACGGACTAAAGCAATGTGCGGAATAGCCGGATTCGTAAGCAGGGACCGCTCGATGAACGTCGGCAGGGACCTCATAGCCGACATGTGCGCGGCGATACGCCACAGGGGCCCCGACGACACCGGCATCTGGGCCGAAGGCAACGTCGGGCTCGGCATGACGAGGCTGAGCATCATAGACCTCGAGGGCGGGCATCAGCCCATACACAACGAGGACAAGACCGTATGGATCGTCTTTAACGGCGAGATATACAATTACCCCGAGCTCCGGGCGAGTCTCCTCAAGAGGGGGCACGTATTCTATACCTCCTCGGACACCGAGACGATAGTGCACCTCTATGAGGAATACGGCCGGGAGTGCGTCTCTCATCTCCGTGGCATGTTCGCCTTCGCGATATGGGATAAAAAGCGCGACGAGCTTTTCATGGCAAGGGACCGGCTCGGCATCAAGCCGCTTTATTACTATCTTGACGAGGGCCGCCTGATATTCGGCTCGGAAATAAAATCCATACTCAGGTGCGGCATATCGAGCGAGGTGCACTACCCGTCCCTTGTCGATTATTTCTTTTTCGGCTACGTCCCGGACCCGGACTCCATGTTCGAAGGGGTCAGTAAGCTCCCGCCCGGACATTCGTTAGTCTACAGTGGCGGCAAGGCCGAGACGAGGCAGTACTGGGACGTCAAATACGAAGCAGGGGAGCCCGGGACAGAGGAGTTCTACGTAGACAGGTTGCTCGAGATACTCGACGAGGCGGTGAGGATACACCTTATAAGCGACGTGCCGCTCGGCGCGTTCCTGAGCGGCGGGATAGACTCAAGTGTTGTTGCCGCGCTTATGTCCCGGCACATGAAGGAGCCCGTAAAGACCTTCTCCATAGGTTTCAAGTCGCAGAAGTTCAACGAGCTTCCGTACGCCAGGATGGTGGCTGAGAGGTACCATACCGAGCACCATGAGGAGATAGTCGAGCCGGACGCCAGGGCCGTCATAGAGGACCTGGTCAGGCAGTTTGACGAGCCTTTTGCGGACTCTTCCGCCATACCCACGTATTACGTCTCCCGCATGGCGAGGAAGCATGTGAAGGTGGTGCTTACCGGTGACGGGGGAGACGAGCTCTTCGGCGGCTACACGCACTACCTGACAAGCCCGATAACGAGGCACACGAGCTGGATACCCGAGGTCATCAAGAAGGGGCTGTTCCTCAACATGAGCAGGGTGCTCCCGGAGTGGTCTCCGGGCATCAACACCCTCCGCCACATATCATGCAGCGAGAGCGAGCGTTTCGTTAAAAAGTACTCAAGGGGGATGTCGCTCCTCCATAATGAGATATTCAGCGAGGAGCTCCGCGAAAAGGCCGGCTCGACCGACCCTTCCCCGGCGCTCCTGAGGCACCTGGACAAGGTGCGGGGGAGGGACCCGGTCACGAAGCTTCAATACCTGGACACCAAGATGTACCTGCCCTCGGACATACTCACCAAGGTGGACAGGATGAGCATGATGGTATCGCTGGAAGCGCGCGTGCCGATCCTCGACCACCGCCTTGTCGAATTCGCCGCCACCATCCCGCCGGAGCTCAAGGTCAGGGGCATGGACACCAAGTACATCTTCAAAAAGGCGGCTGAGAGGCTCCTTCCGAAAGAGGTCATCCACAGGCCCAAGCAGGGCTTCGCGGTCCCCATAAACGAATGGATCAAGGGCGAATGGGCCGGGATGAGCGAGGACCTGCTACTCGGGCAGAGGGCCCTTTCGAGGAACAACTTCAACCCGAAGTTCCTGGGCCGCATCATGAACGAGCACCGCTGGGGCCGCAGGGACCACAGCCATATCATATGGACCCTCATGGTGCTCGAGCTATGGTTCAGGGAGATGATAGACGGGGAGCAGGGGAAGGCCCGCGCCGCATCATATGCTGATCGGTAAGCTGGAGAGGATGATCGCGAGGCTCGCGTGGTCGACGGGGCTCACAAGCCTCGTGATCGCGTGGAACAGGTCGAGGGGGAAGACCCCCATATTGATGTACCACTCCGTCCGCCCGAGGCCCGTTGACTGGAAGACCGCGCCGATGGTCTGGCAGACCGGCATGGCCGTAAGCCCCGAGACCTTCGAGGGGCAGATAGCCGAATTCACGAAACGCTACAGGTGCGTTAGCGTCCGGGAATACATAGACGCGCTTTCAAAAGGAAGCGCGAAAGGGCTCCTTGCAATAACCTTTGACGACGGCTATATCGACAACCTCGAGACGGCCGCCCCGATCCTCAGGCGCTACGGCGCGAACGCGACGTTTTTTTTGATCGGGTGCCACCTTGAGGGAGAAAGGCCAGCGCCCGTGGCCCTTTACAACATGGCCCACGACGAGTCTTCCATGGGCAGGGGGGGAAGCCCGAAAGTCGCTTTCAGCAGAAAGGCGCTAGTCCTCGCCGGAGAAGAGGCCCTCGGGTTGTCGTCGGCTGCGTACGGGTTCGAGATGCTCGACTGGAGGCCGCATTATATATCTCCGGAGGAGGCCGTCGGGCTCGACGCCGCCGGGTTCGAGATAGGCGCGCACGGGTATTACCACCTCATAGCCTCCGCGCTCGACGTGGAGAGGTTCAAAAGCGACCTGCTCCGCTCGAAAAAGAGCGTGGATAAGCTCATCAGGGGGCTTAAACCCGGGTTCGCTTTTCCTTACGGGACGCCTCCTGTAATAACCGGGGAGAAGACAAGGGCGGTCAGGGAATGCGGCTTCTCTTACGCCGTAACGTCGATAGAGGGGTTGAACGGCGCGGATGCCGACAGGTTTGCGCTCCGGAGGATCTCGGCCGACGAGGTCCCGCTCTATGTGACCATGTTCCGCCTTACGGGGCTCCGCGCGGGCTCCAAGAGATTTTTCCAGCGCCTTAAATGGAAGTACGAGAAGCCCGGCGCTCTGCACGCAGGATAGCCTTATGGCAGCCGAACTGAAAAAAAAGAAGTACCGCGTCCTCATAGTGGTACGTTGGCCCGTCGGGGGCATAAGGACGTTCATCCGCTACGTCTACAACAAGTTCGACCCGTCGAGGTATTCGATCACGGTCATCGCGCCCGACGTGCCGGAGCTCAAAGTCCTCAAGGACGACCTCAAGGGCCTCGACGTGGAATGCGTGCCTTTTAAAGACGGGATCTCGGGGCCGGCGCTGATGCTCCTGGTGCTTAAGACGCTCGCCTTCGGGAGATTCGACCTCGTCCATTCCAACGGGTTCATGGCCGGGGCCTCTTCCGCGCTACCCGCGCTCATTACCCGCACCCGGCACATGATGACCTCCCACGACGTCTTTCTCTCGAAGCAGTTCAGGGGCGCGAAGGGCCTGTTGAAGAAAAAGTCGCTCTCGCTCATCCTACCCATGATAGACCTCATACATTCGGTAAGCCATGACGCCGAGGAGAACCTCGTCGAATTCGTCCCTGCCCTCGGAAGGCGCAAGGGGAGGCTCGTCGTGATCCCGAACGGCATAGATACCGAGCGTTTCAGCCGCCCGGAGAAAAGGGACCTGAGGAAAGAGCTCGGACTCGGGCCGGAAGTCTTCCTTATAGGGTTCCTCGGGCGCTTCATGTCCCAGAAAGGTTTTGTCGTGCTGATGGACGCGCTGGAGCGTCTTAAAAAAAGGGCGTTGCCGAGGCGTCCGGTTGTCGTCGCGTTCGGCTTCGGGGGGTTCATAAGGGAGGACAAGGAATATCTTGTGAAAAAGGGGCTCGGCGACTCGGTATTTTTCCTGCCGTTTACCCCCGACGTATCGGCAACGCTCAAGGGACTCGACGTGGTCGCGATGCCGTCGCTCTGGGAGGCCTGCCCCCTTTTGCCGATGGAGGCGATGGTCGCCGGAGTGCCGCTTATCGGGACTGATTGCATAGGTCTCCGTGAGGTCATCAACGGCACCCCGTGCGCGAAGGCGGCCGCCGGGGACAGCGAGGGGCTGGCCCGGGCGATTGAAAATGAGATGACGAATCCGTCAGGCAAGCGGACCGAGGACTTCCGGGAGGAAGCCAGGAGGCGCTTCGACGTAAGCCGACAGGCCAGGGCGCTCGAAGAGACGGTCTCCCGGCTGATCGAAGGCGCGTAGCTCCCCGGGTCCATATGGGTAGTGCGGATTTTATTCCGATATGATCAAATCAATGTGCAAGGCATGATGCGAAACAACGAAAAGATAAAGGTCTTGATGGTGCCATGCAGGCACGAGTACGTCAGGAAACTCAAGGAACACCTCAAGGGCGAGGGCGTGGACGTAAGGCTGCTTAAGCCTTTTCACTACTCAACGCCATTGAACATACTGAAGATACTCCTTTACAGGTTGCAGGGGTACGGGATAATCCACGTCCACTGGCTCTATGTTTTTCCGTTTGCGTGGACCATGCGGCTTTTCAGCGCCTTCTGCCACGGCCTCGGGTTCAAGATAGTGTGGGAGATGCATAACATAGTCCCCCACCGGCGCTCATCCAGGGACATCGATGCCTCGAAGTGGTTCTACAACAACTGCGACGCGGTCATCTTTCACAGCAGGCACGACATAAAGAGGTCGAAAGAGGTCCTTGGCGTCAAGGACAAAAACCCGAGCGCGACGGTCTACCACGCCAACTTCATAGGGTCTTACAAAAACGAGATGACGAAGGATGCGGCGCGCAGAGCCCTGGGACTGCCGATCGGGGGCCGCGTCCTGCTTTGTTTCGGCCAGATAAGAAAGAACAGGGGATACGAGCACCTCGTCAAGGCGATGGAGGGGCTCAAGGACGTCACGGTCGTCGTCGCCGGAGAGGTGATCGACAGGAAGGTCTACAGGGAGCTTCTCAAGGCCGCCGACGGGGAGCGGATAAGGGTATTCGGAAAGTGGATACCCGACGACGAGGTGCAGGTCTACTTCAACGCATGCGACGCCGTGGTCCTCCCGTACACGGAGATAACCACCTCAGGCGTTGTGCCGCTCGCCTATTCCTTTTCAAGGCCGGTCATCGTGTCGGATATCGGCGGCATAAGCGAGATAGTGACCGCGGAGACCGGGATACTTGTCCGGCCCGGTGACGCCAAAGGGTTCAGGGACGCGGTCAACGGGATATTCAAGAGGGATTTCGTCAAGATGGGCGAAGACGCCTTTGCTTTCGCGAAGGGCGAGCTTGCGTGGGCGAATACCGCAAGCTCGATAAAACGGCTCTACCGGGAAGTCTCCGGCCTACGGGGTCTGGAAGTCGGCCGGGGGCCTGAAGCAGGTCGTGCATAACCTGAAGCCGTTGCTCGCGTTGCCGTTAGCGTCTACCACGTAGATGTAGGTGTTATTGAGGCTGGCGAACGACCCCTGGTTCAAGGTGATAGTGATCTCGGTGTCGCTCCAGGCCGAGGGTATCTGTATCTCCCTGTGAGCCGAGGAGTCAAAGGTGTTCTGGTCCCCGGCCATGACCCGCGCCCAGGTGTTGTCTATGTAGACGTCGTCGAAGTAGACGTACGAGTTTACGGGCGGGGCCACCAGGGTCCAGAAGTTCTCTATCGAAAGGGAAATCCAGGAGTCGGTGTACGGGGACGGGTCGCAGAGGCCGGAAGCCGTATAGAGGTTGGAGAGATTCTTGACTAACGTACCGTTGGACCACATCTTCGCCACCCCGGTGCCGTTGGCGCGCGACACAGCGTATTCTTCCCTCAACCATTGCTGTACCGGCGGCAGGGTGGTGCCGGCGCCCCAATCCGTGTCATCGGCCGCCTTGCAATTCGTCCCCTCGGTAACGAACCTCAGAACGGGGTCGGTCTGGCCGAAGATGAAGTAGGAGTCGGGCCAGACGCTCGTCGTTCCCACCGGGTTTGTCCAGAGCCTGTAGAATTTGTAGTTATGGAACTGGCCGGACATCGCGTTCCACCAGTCGGCGTCGTCATAATACCTGCGGACGAAAGTATATGTCTTTGTGAAGCCCTGTGAATCGGCGGCGTCGGCGTAGTTGATTATAAGGGCGACGTTCGGAGAGCTTCCGGAGCCGGTGTTGACTACACCCCTTACGTTGTAGGTCGAGTTCGTCTCCTGGTTCTGGGAGCTTATCGAGCACCCGTCGGTCCTGGTCCATGCCGACGCGGTGCCGAGCGAAGACGGGTTTATCGAGCCGCTATCAAAATTCGTCCAGACCCTCGGGGCCGCCGGGCTCTTGGCGCCAAAGCCGCTTCCCCTGATGATGATGGATTGTCCGTCGGCAAGGTTGGAGGCGTCCTGGATGGCGATCGTCTTTATGGTCGGCGCCGCGAAAGCAGGCGCGGCAAGGAACAGGGTCGAGATCATCAGTGAAAGAGAGAGCTTGAAGGAGACCTTTGACATAAATACACCTCTTCTGGAAAGGGGGCCGCAAGGCCCGTCGACACACGGCCATCTCTGGTTTTTATATCATACGTCCGTGACATGGTAAATGAAAAATCTATTCGCATTTTACAAGCATACATGCCGGTTTTCATGTAACGCGAGTCACCGTGCGCGGACGCCGGGTGCGTCCGCGCACGGAAGGCCGGTCAGAAAAGGATAAATTTGTATAATTATCTCTCCATAATGCCCGTCGTGAGCGCGCTTCTATGCGCCGCCTTGAGCGCGTTCACGCTTTCGCGGAACCCGCGGCACATGGTGAACATAAGCTTTTCACTCGGCATGTTTTCGTTCGCCCTGGCCGGGGCCGGGGACGCGGTCGCGCTGATGTCGTATCCGGAGGCCGGGCGCACGCTCATGGGGCTACGCATCTCGGTGATCGGACAAGCGCTCTCGCCGCCGGTATGGCTCTTTTTTTCCATCGTATTCGCGAGGGCGGATTACAGGGAGGTCCTCGCGAGATGGACGCCGGCCCTTATCGGCGCTTCGCTCGCTTCCGCCCTCTTCATCTATCTGGGGGCGTTCCGGGGGTCGTTTATCCCGGGGGTGGAGGGCGCGGCCTTCCAGAGCCTTGAAACACCCGTGGTCATGCTGGGCAAGGCCGGCAAGTACTTCCACACCTATCTCATAATCGGGTTCATGTTTGTCCTCGTCCAGCTCGAGAATACGCTCCGCTCCTCGACCGGCTCCAAGAGGTGGCAGATAAAATACATCGTCTTCGGGGTCGGGTCGGTACTCGCCTTTTTCATATACCTCTCCAGCAAGGCGGTGCTCTTCTCGGCGATA
The DNA here is from genome assembly GCA_016182655.1 of Deltaproteobacteria bacterium. Taxonomy (GTDB): domain Bacteria; phylum Desulfobacterota; class GWC2-55-46; order GWC2-55-46; family GWC2-55-46; genus GWB2-55-19. Next base: position 108,129 of record JACPGB010000028.1, on the reverse strand, counting down.
AACCTTCAGAACCTGCCCGTGACATCCGCCGTCATATTCATATCCACCATGATGATGACCGTCTTCATAGTCAGGCACAGGCTCCTGGACGTGGACATATTCATCTCCAGGTACGTTGTATACAACTCTGTAACCATACTCGCAATCGGCCTCTATCTGTTCGCCACCGGGGTCATTGTCTACGGGGCCAGGTACTTTAACGTCCCTTTCAACGAGTTTTTCACCACCCCTCTCGTCTTCATCGCCTTTCTCGTCCTTGTCATACTCCTTTTCACCGCGAAGCTCCGCAGAAAGGCCCAGCTCTTCATAAACAGGCACTTCTACAAGCACAAGTACGAGTTCAGGGACAAGTGGATGGAGGCCATAGACGGGATAAGCTCGAAGGTGGCGGTCGCGGAAATCGAGAGCACCCTGGCGGAGATGGTCTCCGGGACCATGGGGGCGAAGGTCTTCATATGGGTCTACGAGCCTTCGTCGAGGAGCTATGTCTCCAAGTCGGATGTGGATGAGCGTTTCCGGGTCCTCTCGCCCTCCGACCCCATCGTCAGGCGCATGAACGAAAGGACCGGCCCGTTCCTTCTCGAAGAGGCGGGAGACGGGGCGGACGAGCTCGTAAGAAGCATCGGGGCCACGCTCTGCGCCCCGCTTGCGGTGGACAGGGAAATAATAGGCTTTATCCTGCAAGGGCCTGACCTCTCCGGGGAGCCCTACCGTCAGGACGACTTCGACCTCCTTAAGGCGGTCGCCACCCAGGCGGCGGTGCAGATAAAGAACACGAGGCTCGCGGAAGACATACTCGACATGAAGGAGCTTGAGATATTCAGCAGGATGTCCGCGTTCATGATGCACGACCTTAAGAACCTGACGAACTCGCTTTCACTCGTAAGCCAGAACGCGAAGTACAACATGGACAACGTCGAGTTCCAGAAGGACGCCATAAGGACGATAGACGGCACCGTCACAAGGATGAAGAAGCTCATAGAAAAGCTCTCGAACGTGCCGAAAAGGCCGGACGGGGCGACGGAGTCCAGGAAGGAGCTCTCCGACCTTGGCGACCTCGCGCAGAGAGCCATGCAGAAGGTGACGCTTACCGAAAAAAAGAACGTGAGACTCTCAATCGATTCGGACGGCTCCGCCGTTGCGAGCGTTGACCCGGACTCGGTGGAAATGGTAGTATTGAACCTCATCGTGAACGCCTACGAGGCCGTCGAGGACCACGGCGGCGTCAAGGTGAGAGCCTACCGCGAAAACGGCAGGGCATGCCTCTCCGTCTCCGACGACGGCCCCGGAATACCAAGGGAGTTCATAGAAAAGGACCTCTTTAAACCCTTCAAGACCACGAAAAAGAACGGCTTCGGCATAGGCCTCTTCCAGTGCAAGCACCTGGTGGAGGCCCACGGCGGCACGATCGAGGTCGAAAGCACGGCAGGCGGGACGGTCTTTACCGTCAGTTTCCCGTAGGACAAGGGCCTTTAAACAAGGCCGGAGAATATGGCAAAACCGAGAATTCTCGTAGTAGACGACGATGAGCCGATAAGGACCCAGATGAAGTGGGCCCTGTCGCGGGACTATGAAGTGACGCTCGCGAGCAACGCCGAAGAGGCGATGAAGGCCATGAGGGCGGAATCCCCGGAGCTCGTGACCCTCGACCTCGGCCTGCCGCCCCATCCCGAGGATTCCAGCGAGGGGCTCAGGCTTCTTGAGCTTATCCTGCAGGCGAACCCGCTCGCCAAGGTGCTCGTCGTAAGCGGCAACTCGGACAAATCCTCCGCCCTTAACGCGATATCCAGAGGGGCCTCGGACTTCTTCTCAAAGCCCATAGAGATAGAAGAGCTCAAGGCGATACTCAAGAGGTCCCACTACGTCTACACGCTTGAATCCGAGTACCGGGAGCTCCAGAACCGGCTCGGCTCAAGCTCTTTCGGGGAGATAATCGGCACGAGCCCCTGCATGCAGGAGGTCTTCTCCATAGCGAGGAAGGTCTCGACGACCGACGTGCCCGTGCTCATAACCGGAGAGTCCGGCACGGGCAAGGAGCTTGTCGCCCGGGGCATACACAATAACGGTCTCAGGAAGGGCGGCCCCTTCATAGCCATAAACTGCGGCGCCATACCGGAGAACCTCATGGAGAGCGAGCTCTTCGGCCATGAGAAAGGGGCCTTTACCGGCGCCCATGCGCAGAGGGCCGGCAGGATCGAGCTCGCGCGGGGAGGGACGCTATTCCTTGACGAGATAGGCGAGCTCCCGCTCGCCCTCCAGGTCAAGCTCCTCCGGTTCCTCCAGGACCATAAGATAGAGCGGGTAGGCGGAAGGGGCGTAATAGACGTCGATATAAGGGTCATGGCGGCAACGAACAAGGACCTCGAAAAACTCGTTAAAGAGGGGCTCTTCAGGGAGGATCTCTTTTTCAGGATAGCCGTAGTAAGCGTCCGGATGCCGCCTCTCAGGGACCGGGGGGAAGACATCGAGCTCCTGGCGAGGGCTTTCCTCAAAAGGTTCGCCGCCCCCGGGCCGGGCCCCAAATATTTAAGTGACGAGGCCGTCTCGGCGATAAGTAATTACGATTGGCCCGGGAACGTGAGGGAGCTCGAGAACAGGATCAGGAGGGCCGTAACGCTCGCCGACGGGCAGACGGTCAACGCGGGAGACCTCGGGCTCGAGGCCCGCTCCCCGGAGGGCGAGTTGCTCGACCTCAAGACCGCGAGGAGGAACATGGAGATAAAGGTCATAAACAGCGCGATAGCCAGGCACAAGGGGAACGTAAGCAAGATGGCCGAGGACCTCGGGCTGACGAGGCCGACGCTCCACCACCTTATCAAGAAGTATAACATCAAGGTAAAAAACGATTAAAGGAGCCTAACAGGATGTCAGGACATTTCAACTCTCTTTTAAGGTCCCTCGGCGACAAAAAGGCAAGGATAGGAATAATAGGGCTCGGGTACGTCGGGCTTCCGATAGTGTTGAGGTTCTGCGAGGAGGGGTTCAGGGTCACGGGGTTCGACGTCGACCCTGGGAAGATAAAACTCCTTGCCAAGGGGAAGTCTTACATAAAGCACATCCCCTCGGAGAAGATCGCGTCGTTTACCGGGGGGCCGAAGCCGAGGTTCTCGGCGACGTGCGACATGTCCGAGCTCAAGGGGATGGACGCGGTCATCATCTGCGTGCCGACGCCTCTGTCCGACAAGAGGGAGCCGGACCTCTCCTACGTGGAGAATACCGGGAAAGAGATAGCGAAGCACTTAAGGGCGGGGCAGCTCATCTCCCTTGAGTCCACGACCTATCCCGGCACTACCGACGAGCTGCTCCTTCCCATGTTCAAGGCAAGGGGGCTTAAGCCGGGCGAGGACTTCTTTCTCGTCTTCTCGCCCGAGCGGGAAGACCCCGGCAGGGTGGATTTTTCTATAAAGACCACGCCGAAGGTCGTGGGCGGCGTCACAAGGAAGTGCGCGAGGCTCGGCGCGGCCCTGTATTCGAACATAGTCGACAGGGTGGTGGAGGTGTCGAATACGAGGGTCGCGGAGATGACGAAGCTGCTTGAGAACATCTACAGGTCGGTGAACATCGCCCTCGTGAACGAATTGAAGATGCTCTGCGACAGGATGGACATGGACATATGGGAGGTGATAGAGGCCTCCAAGACCAAGCCCTTCGGGTTCCAGGCGTTCTATCCCGGCCCCGGGCTCGGCGGCCACTGCATCCCGATAGACCCGTTCTACCTTACATGGAAGGCGCGCGAGTTCGATTTTTCCACGAGGTTCATAGAGCTCGCCGGGGAAATAAACTCCAACATGCCTTACTACGTGGTCAACAGGGTGATGGAAGCGCTTAACGAGAGGGGCAAGAGCATGAAAGGCGCGAAGGTGCTCGTCCTCGGCGTCGCCTACAAGAAGAACGTCGACGATCTGCGCGAGTCCCCGTCACTTGAGCTCATAAGGATACTCAAGGAAAAAGGGGCGGCGGTAAAGTTCAACGACCCGTTCATACCGCTCGCCGTAAGCCACAGGAAGTCCTTCAGGATGCGCTCGGTTCCCTTGAGAAACCTCAAGGGCTACGACTGCGTCCTTATAGCGACGGACCACACGGGCTACGATTATAAAAAGATCGTCAAAGAGAGCGCGCTTGTGGTCGACACAAGGAACGCAACCGCCGGCATCAAGAGCGGCAAGATAGTAAAGACCTAAAAAAAGGAGTCTTGCGGATGCTATTCCTGGTTACCGGAGGGGCCGGTTTCATAGGCTCGAACTTGTGCGAAAAGCTCGTAGGCGAGGGACACGGGGTAAGGGTCCTCGACAACCTCTCCACCGGCAAGGAGGAGAACCTCTCCGCCCTGCTCGGCTCGCTCGACTTCATGAAGGGGGACATAAGGGAGAAGTCCGACGTCGCGAAGGCCGTCAAGGGGGTCGACTATGTCATACACCTTGCCGCGCTCGGCTCGGTGCCGCGCTCGGTCGAGGACCCCGCGACGACCCACGAAGTGAACGTGACCGGGACCTTGAACGTGCTCACGGCCGCCAGGGACGAGAAAGTCAAAAGGGTCGTCTGCGCTTCATCCTCATCCGTCTACGGGGACACGCCTACGCTCCCCAAGCGCGAGGACATGTTCCCGACCCCGCAGTCGCCGTACGCGGTATCCAAGCTCTCGGGGGAGTACTACAGCAAGGTATTCCACAGGGTCTACGGCCTCCCCACCGTGGCGCTACGGTACTTCAATATCTACGGCAAGAGGCAGGACCCGAACTCCCAGTACGCGGCCGTAATACCGAGGTTCATAACCTCCGTCATGAAGAACGAGAGGCCGACGATATTCGGCGACGGCGAGCAGAGCAGGGACTTTACCTTCGTGGAAGACTGCATCCAGGCCAACATAAAGGCGTGCTTCGCGCCGGACGCCGCCGGGGGCGCGTACAATATCGGCTACGGCGGCAGGACGACCGTAAACGAGCTCTTCAGGAAGATAAGGAAGTGGGCCGGCAAGGAGGATATAGAACCCCTCTACGCCCTGGGAAGAAAAGGGGACGTTAAGCATTCCCACGCCGATATAACGAGCGCGAGAAAGCTCCTTTCCTACGAGCCATCCTTTGATATCGACGCCGGCACCGAGAGGACCGTCAAATGGTATCTTGATAACTATTCCGCCGAATAGCCTTCTTCGAAAGTCTTTTCCTTTCAATATGTTACGTACCTTCCAGCGATACCCCGAGACCTCTTCAAAAGACCTGATCAGTGTCCAGATTTTTTACAACCCATGGCCGCACGTAACCAGTTAAGAAATAACGGTTTTTAAGAAAAGACCGTTATTGTATGGAAAACAGCCTTGTAAGGGTGTCCAGTTTTTTTACAACAAGCTACCTGAGCCTCAGCGAGGGCGGGCGGTACGGTTATAAAAAATCTTATAAAATCAAGGCATTATGGGTGTGACCAGACACACTCGAAAGTTGGCACAGGCATTGCAAGTTATTACTCTCAAGCAAACTGTTTATTAAGGAGGTAGAAGATGAATTTGAAAAGGACAATATTGGCGGGTGCTCTTTCAGCGGCCTGCATGCTCGCAGGCTCAAGTGATTCATGGGCCTTGACATGGGATGTGTCGCCTTATTCGCCCTCGGGCGGGACATTGGTCTTCTCGAATACCGATGTGGTCGCGGTGACGGATGCGGATGCCGTCCAGAGCGCATCACAGACGCAAGCTATCTATGGCGCGGGGTTTCAGCTCTCGGGCGCGAACGGCTATACGATAAACTTCGATGCCGACCTCTCGACCTGGGACAGCTATAACGCGGTTACCGGCACGGGGACCGGATACTGGGATGTTTTCGTGGTAAACATAAACCAGACCGGCTACTACTGGGACCTCGTCAACGGCGGCAGTGGGGCGGTATCGGACCCGATAGTGAGCACGGACCCCAACGGCACTCCGGTTACCGAATATGGCGGGGCGCTCCCCGGGATAACCTGGGCATGGGGCGGGACCGTATTCGGGGATGGCGTTCTTGATACCCTCTCCCCGCTTACCACGTACTCATTGACGCTCTACGGGAGTTCCGCGACACCATTTTATGTAAGCATCGTGCTTGATTCGGCCACAAACCCCAACACCGACACTAACTACGCGTCATGGGGCAGTTTCCATGTGACGTCTGAGGTCGCGCCGGTCCCCGAGCCTTCGACGATCCTCCTCCTCGGGAGCGGCCTCCTTGGGGCGGGACTCTGGCTTAAGAGGAAAAAGGCATAAGCATAGTACAAGCAAGTCTTGAATCAAAAAAGCCCCTGGGGATCCGGGGGCTTTTTTTTATTCTCTCTTAGGGTCTAATACCCGCGGCTTGCCGCGTTTTTAATCCCTCCCTCTTGATGGGGGAGGGTTAGGGTGGGGGTGACAATGATTTCACCCTCCCCTCACTCCCCTCCCATCGAGGGAGGGGAAGTATAAGAAGGATACCCCGCAGCTTGCTGCGGGGTATCCTTCATTTTTACGGGCTTGCATCTGTAAATGTAAGGTCTGACACTTGGCCCATCCCTCGCGATGGGGCCGTGCCGTGTCTCCCCTAAAGACGCAAGGCTGGCGGGCGTGGAACAAGGCAGGGCGGGTTAAGTCTCCGCGGGTTTGCGTTCTACCGTCATGATAGGGTTTTTGAGAGGCCGTTGGGCGAGCCTCTTTTAAATGCCGGTTTCGGAGTACGCGGGATAGCAAATATCCACCATGCGAGGGGAAGAGGCCGGAGGCGCTCCAACGCGTTTGTGATTTGGGGACGACTCTTTCATGCCGGAATAGGATGTAGAGCCGTGCTATTCCATTGGCTGGCGAGTCCGTTTTTTCTGCGACTCAGGGGGCTTATGAGCGGCGGCTAACGTATGCCTTAAGGCAGGGAAGAGAGGGGCCAGGCAACGAATATGCCTTCAAGAGAGGGCCCCCTTTCGATAATCTATGCGTGGCAAAACCTGAGCCCTGCCTTGGCGAGCATGGGGCCGGACTTTCTTACCCAGACGACCTCCGCATCGGAATCGATGTCAAAGAAGTCTATCTTGACCTTTACAATAGCTCCCGTGTAGAAGGGGAAGGCGCGGTCCATGAGGATCCCGACGCCGGTCTTGGAAATATCGGTAGTGCGGGCTATTATGCTTGATTCGTTCTCGAAGAGGGTGCATATCTTCTGGACGGGAAGCCTCTCGGCCCCCCTTAACTCATGATCGGAGAATTTGATGAGGAATCCGCAGAACGGGCAACTTATATCCGCGCAGGTGACGGCGGTGTAGAATTTGCTCTCGCATCTCGGGCAACTGTTTACTAACACTTTGGCAGTCCCTGTTTCTTACGGAGGTTTATTAGGCCTTGTTACGTCTGTTCCTTATCCGTTTGACCGCCGCAAGCCCTAAAAGCCCGGATGACAAAAGTAACAGGGTCCCTGGCTCCGGTACTGAATGCGTTGCTTCCGCGTCATGCGAGAAGGGGGCGAACTGGGTCACGTCGACGTCGCCGCCGCACTTGAGCGCCGTATTGTAAAGATCGAAGTGGACGCTGTAGTCTGAATCCAGCGAAGACGTGTCGATCGTAAATGCGGCGTAAAACATGTTTCCCGAGGAATCGTAGGTAAGGTCGATCGTGTCCCCATTGATCGCCCTGTCTTGCGTGTTATAGGCGCTTATCTCATTCGAGGACGAGAAGCTGAACTCATATTCATAGAAATAAGTCGGGTAGACGCCGTGCTTCGGCAGGTCGCCCTTGTCCCAGCCCTGGAGGGACGCGATCTCCTCAAGCGGCGGTATGCCGTAGGTCATGTCCGAGGTGACGTCGATCGTAGTCGAATTTATGCTGATGGTGCCAAGGTCCTGGCTTGTGCTGGTAGCCGGGACAAGGGCAATTGATATATAGTAGGTGTCGCTCAGCGTGTTTTTCGAGTTCGGCATCAGATAGGCGTAGAGAGTGAAACTGTCGCTTGAGGTTACTATCGTGCTCGTATCGTATTCATAAGTCCCTCCTGAGAGATCGAGCTGGAGGGTAGGGATGGCGTAGCTCTTTGTGCTCGTCATGATCAAAAAGAGAGCGACGAAAAAAGTTAATGATATGATCCTGGCGTAGCGACTGGTCTTTCTCATAAGCTCACCTCTGCCCTTAGTACAATGCAATTCAAATGCCAGCGCTCGAAAAAAAAGCTTTTTCATTGTAATTACCTGATTTATTAACCTTTTAACCGGACCTCCCCTCCGTTATTTCTTCAAGCCCGCCGGTGTTTTGTAAAAAAAATGAACAGTCAAGAGCTCTGAAAAACCGGTCGCAAAGGCCTGTTTTTAATTTGTGTATTAATTTCAGCACGTTACATCTCTTCTTATAATATATTCGGTGTAAAGAAAATGGACACTGAAGTCCAATTGTCCCATTGTGTTGAGACGACAATTCCAAATTGACTTTCCGAGGATTCTTCCATAAAATGAATTTTCACTCTACGGCAAAAAAAGCGATAAGGAATCGATTTTTATGAAAAATTTAAGGGCTTTTAAACTGATCATTTTGCTCTCCCTATTTTTGCCTCTTTTTTTCGGGTGCTCCCAGAGCCCCGAGAAGAAGGTCGAGAAGCACATGAAAAAGGGGGATGAATACCTCAAGGCCGCAAGCTTCAAGGAGGCCTCGATAGAGTTCAAGAACGCCGTCCAGATAGATAAAAAGAACGCCATTGGGCACTATAATCTCGGGCTCGCGTATCTGGGGATGGGAGGGGTGGCGGGCCTGCAGAACGCCTTCAGGGAGTTCGCCCTGGCCACAGACCTTAAGCCGGACCTCGTGGACGCCCAACTCAAGATGGGCGAGCTATACGTCCTTTCCAGGGACTTCGGCAACGCGAGAGAAAAGGCTGAAGGCATACTCGCCAAGGACCCGGGCAACATGGACGCCAAGGTGCTCCTGGCCGCCTCCCTCGCGGGACAGAAGAACTTCTCAAAGGCGCTTCAGGCCATCGACGAGGCCTTGAAGGCGAGCCCGGAAAATCTGAAGGTCCACATGGCGACGGCAGGCATTTATCTTGCCAAGGGCGACCTGAAGTCGGCGGAGGAGAGATTAAGGCGCGCGATAGAGCTCAAGCCGGACTCGATCGACGCGCGCATCCAGCTATCGAACATATACGCGGCCCAGGGCAGGGTCCCTGACGCCGAGGGCGAGCTTAAGAAGGCCTCCGAGGCCCAGCCGAAGAGCCCGGCCCCGCTTATCGCGCTCGCCAACCTTTACATGAGGACAAAGAGGCCGGAGCTTGCGGAAAAGACCCTCAAGGGCGTGGTTGAATTGAACCCGGGCAGGACAGAGCCTTATATGATGCTCGCCAATTTCCATCTGGCAACGGGAAGGCCCGAAGAGGCAATAAAGGTATACAAGTCGGGCATTGAAAAGATAACCGAGACGGCGACACTCAGTAAGCCGCTTGCCGAGCTCCTCCTCGACACGAATAACGTCAAGGAGGCCTCGGAGCAGGTCGACAAGATACTCGGCAAGAACCAGAACGACCCCCACGGGCTCTATTTGAGGGGGCGTCTGCGCCTCATGGAAAAGAAGGCGCAGGAAGCGGTCGAGGACTTCAAGCTCTTCCTCAAGGACGAGCCCGCCTCACCGTCCGGCCATTATTATCTCGGCCTCGCCTACGAGATCACCGGCAACCCGGAGTCAGCCAAGTCGGAGTTTAGCGAGGCCATAAAGCTCGCCCCCGGGTTTGACGGAGCGAGGCTCGCTCTCGCGACCCACCTTATGGCCTCAGGCGACTTGAAGCTCGCAATGGAAGAGGCCTCGAAGGTGCTTGGAAAGAACAGGCAGAACCCGGCGGCTAATCTCGTCGCCGGCGACATAAACTTGAGGCTAAGGAAGCCCGGTGAGGCGAGGGCGTTTTTCGATAACCTCGTCAGGGTCGCGCCAAAGGACCCCCGCGGCCATTCAAGGCTCGCTCTCGCCTACCAGATGCAGGGCGACTGGAAAAGGGCCGTCGCGGAATTTGAAAGGTCCCTCTCGATAGACCCGGGCCAGCCGGATGTGCTCGGGATGATCGTCTCCCTCGAGATATCAAGAAAAGAGGATAAGAAGGCGATAGGGCGTGTAGTCGATCACATGAGCAAATACCCCGGAGATCCGGCCTACCCGCTCCTCCTCGGGAGGATCCATATGCTGAAAAGGGACCTCGGCGAGGCCGAGACGGCCTTCAAGAAGGCTATAGAGATAAAGGACGATATCCCACAGGCGTACCTTGATCTCGGCAACCTGTATTACGGCAAGGGCTCTTTTGAAGAGGCGATAAAGCGGTACAACGAGGCGATACAGAAGGACCCCAGGCAGGCGGCCCCACACATGATGCTGGGGGTGCTTTACGAAAAGCAGGGCAACGTCAAGGAGGCCGAGGCCCATTACAAGAGGCTACTTGAGATAAACCCCAGGTTCGCGCCTGCCCTCAATAACCTTGCGTGGCTGTACTGCGAGAACAACGGCAACCTCGACGTAGCCCTTAATCTCGCCGAGACCGCCAAGGGACAGAGGCCGGAAGACCCTTATGTGTCGGATACGCTCGGATGGATATATTATAAGAAAAAGGCGTACCTGAAGTCCGTTTCGTTATTGAGGGAAAGCCTCGAGAAGGCGCCGGATAACCCTCAGATACGCTATCATCTCGGCATGGCCTATCTCGGGAAGGGGGACAAGAGGCTCGCGAGGCAGGAGCTTTCAAGGTCGCTCGAGCTTAACGCCAAATATCCGGGGGCTGACGAGGCGAGGGCCGCTTTGAAAGAGATGAAATAAAGGTGCGAAGGTTTTGCAACTGGGGCCGGTCAGAAGACCGGCCCTTTTTTTTTGGAAATGGAGTCCTTAAGCCCTGAAGGCTTTTTTCCTGAGGACGGCGATAACGGCCGCGACGGAGGCCGATAAAAAGACGGCCGCTCCGTACGGGTGCTCGACTGTATATACGACGGGCGTAAGTGCCGCCCTTACTAACATCTTAAGCCCCTCGTGCCTCGATATCACTTCCGCTATCGGCGGCGACACCCGGTAATAGATGCCTACGAACGCCCTGCCCGCCGGATTGGTAACGAGATACCTGTCCCTGAAAGCCCTGAGCGACGCGACATGTTTATCGAGCGGGCTCCCGAAAGCGGCCGTAGCTATGAAACAGCCGCCGCCTCCGGCGGCGGCCGATGATGACCCGCCGCCGCTCTCGGGCGCAGTGACCGTCACGGTCGTCTCGGAGGCGGCCGTGGCGTTGAAGTCGTCGGTAACGCGCACCCTTGCACTGTACGTGCTGGCGGTCTCATAGGTATACGCCGTCGGGCTCGAAGTGGTCGTGGCGTCGAACGTCCCGTTGCCGTCAAAGTCCCATTCGTAAGAGGTCAGGTAGCCGTCCTCGTCGGTGCTTACCGAGAACGTCACGGCAAGCGGGGCAGTACCCGACGACGGGGACGCCGTAAAGGAAAGAATGGTCGGCGCCTGGTTCGTCGTGGACGTCTCGACATAGATAGTGACCGCGCTCGATACGACGGCGCCGCCCGAATTGTCGGTTACGCGGACCCTGGCGCTGTAAGTCCCGGCCGACGAATAGGCGTGGCTGGCGCTCGCGGTCGACCCGGTTTCGCTGTCGTAAACGCCGTCCCCGTCAAAGTCCCATTCATAGTTGGAGACGATCCCGTCGGGGTCGGAGGCCTCGGCATAGAAGGCCAGCGTATACCCGGGCTGGGTCCGCGTGGCGCTCGTGTAGAAGGAGCTTATCGAGGGCGCCGTGTTGGAAAGCCTGAGAGTCCGGTTCGCGCTCTGGGAGACGTTGCCTGAGGAATCGTTCGAGTTGACCCTGAAGTTATACGTCGTGGAGCTTGAAAGACCGGTGAGCGTGACGGAGTGGTTCGTGACCAGGGTCGCGTCGCTCGTCGTCGACCCGTACGACTGCGACGTCCCGTACTCCACGTCCGATGTAGAGGCCTCGTCCGTCAGCCACGATATGTTCACGGTCGACGCCGTGGCGTTCGATGCGAGTATGTTAGAGATGATTGGCGCCGTGTTGTCCGACGAGGAGGCGGTAGTGAAGTTGTAAAAATCAGGGTTACCTGTGTTTTCACCGAGGTTCCCGGCGGCGTCCCTGCTCATAGCCTTGTAGTAGTATTTGGTCGAATGAGTGAGCCCGGAGAGCGTCCGGGTATGCGAGGTCGAGAGCGTGGAATCGAGGGCGGAGGTCTTCCCGTAGGCGGTGGTCGTGCCGTACGCGACCTGCGAGTCGGACGCCTCGTCGGTAGCCCAGCTTATGGTGACTGTAGTCTGCCCCGGGGTTGACGAGTAGACCCCGGTTATGGCGGGAGAGACGGTGTCTACGATGGTTGCCGACGCCTCGGAGGAGTAAGGGCTCTCATTGCCGAGAGAATCGTACGCGGTTATCGCGAAGTAATACGTGCCGGGGGACAGGGGCAGGTATATGGCGGAAGACGATGTCTGCCCCGTGTTTGCGAAGTCCGTAAGTAACGTGTAGGTCTGCGAGGCCGAAGCGCGGTAGTAGATCCTGTAGCCGCTTATAGAGGAGTTGCTAACGGAGGTCCCGTCCATGAGGAGAGCAGGCGGGGTCCACGAGAACGACGCATAGTCGGCATAGAGGGTCTTTGGTGCAAACAAGAAGAGAAGTGACAGGAGGATTTTACAGGCCGTTCTTCTCATAGAGTCCTGACGGGCTACTTGTATTATTCAATCTATATTATCAAATAACACAATTTTTACAAGGAAAGATGTGATTCCAGTCATGCTAAAGATGCCTGTTTTGTTCTCCATTAGGGTCAAATATCCCGCGGCTTGCCGTGTTTTTCTACCTCTCCCATCGAGGGAGGGGTAATATTAGAAGATACCCCTGCTTCGGCTTTCATATCCTGGATGTTCGTTCAGAAACCCGGCGGGATTGTTTTTTTGCCGTCAATGACAACCGGAGGGCAGGGCCGTCCGGGAACCAGTGATTAATATGGCCGGGGCGCCTCACCCGGCCCGGAGCGCGTCGACTATCTTCATGCGCGACGCCCTTATCGCGGGCAGGAGCCCGCCTGCGAGCCCCATGATGACGGCGGAGAGGAGCGATTCGAAAGCTATCGTCGGCGTGAGCGTAAACGTGAAGGCGAGCTCGGAGAACGTCTGGAAGTTGAGGGTCGAGACCGTGAAGAACTGCAAAGTGGAGGCGAGCGCGAGCCCCGTAGCCCCGCCGATGACGCCGATCGTCAGGGACTCGGCGAGGAAGGCGAGGAGTATCGAGCCTCTTCCGAACCCGAGCGCCCGGAGCGTCCCTATCTCTCCTATCCTGTTTGCGACCGACGAGTACATGGTTATCATCGCGCCTATGATCGCGCCGATGGAAAAGATGATCGTAAGGGACATGCCGAGGACCCTGAGGAACTTCGCCATCACCTCGGACTGGTCGGCGTAATACCTCGTCTCGCGCTTGACTTCGAGCATGAGGCGCGGGTCCGACTCTATCCCGGCCTTTACGGAATCGAACGAGGCCGGGTCCTTGAGCTTGAAGATGACGATAGAGTAGACCGGCCTCCTGAACGCCTGCATGAGTACCTCGGCGTCTCCCCATATCTCGGAATTGAAGCCCGTGGCCCCGGCGTCGAAGAGCCCCACGACCTTCCATTCCCTCATCGCGAATCCAAGGGTCTCGCCGATGCCCGCGCCCTCGAACCTCCTCGCAATAGAGGTCCCGGCGATTATCTCAGTCGTCCCCTGCCTCGGGAGCCTGCCGGCGACAAGCTTCACCTGGGGCCTCAAATGCATGGAGTCGCCCGAAGTACCCCTTATGATCACGTTAGACGGTTTATCCGTCCCGCGTTTTGTGAGCGAGATGAGGACGACGAGTTCCCTTGCCGCGAACTTCGTGCCTTCCGGGCCTATCGCGACCTCCGCCATCGATTCGACGACTGAGGCCTGGGAGCGGTCGACGGAGCTCTGTATCTCGGAGGTCGAGCCCTTCCTGTACGCTACGACGTTGTCGTAGGAGCCGGTCTCGACGAGCGTCCTCTCAAGCCCCTCGGCGAGCATTGAGATGGATGCGAAGACGAATACGACGAGCGCCATGCCGGCGGCTGTGAGCGCCGTCGTGAGCTTTCTCGTGAGCGCCGACCTCAGGCTGTAATAGATGGGTATGGCCAAGCGTCTCTCCTATCCTGTTTTTCGGAGGGCTTCGGTGATGGAGACTGTCACCGCCCTGTAGGACGGGACAATGGCCGCGACGATCGCGACTACAAAGGCGGCCCCGATGTCCATGTATATGGTCGAGGTCTTCACGATGAATACCGGGAAGTACTGCCCGAGCTGGGCTTTGAAGTAGCTCGCCGCCGGATAGGTGAGGAGGACGCCGAGCGCGCCCCCTGCGGCTGTTATGACGGCCGACTCGCCGAATATGAGCGCGGTTATGAAGGACGCACCGAAGCCGAGTGTCTTGAATATGGCGTACTCGCCCATCCTCTCCCTTACCGACATGGCCATGGTGTTCGCCATGACCGCCATTATGATGACGATGACGACGAAGGAGACGAGCTGGATGGCCGTCATTATGGCCTCGGTCATCGATACGAAGCTCATCTGGAATGCGCGCTCGGTCTCGGTGAGCGTCTCGGCGAGCGAGTTCTTGAATAAGGAATCTATCTCGACCGCTATTTCGGCGGCCCTGTCAGGGTCGGCTATCTTTATGAAAAAAAAGCCTGCCTGGTCGGCCCTCGCCGGCTCGGTCTCCCTTACCTTCTCGTTCAGGTAGTCCCAGTGGAAGAAGAACTGGGACTCGTCCGTATTCGGGTCCCGGCCCCGGTATATGCCCCGGATGGTAAAATCCCAGTCGCCGGGGAATATCGTACCCCGGAGCGTCACCGGGTCGCCGACCTTCCACCCGAACCTCTCGGCGAGCTTCCTGCCGATTACCGCCGCCTTCCTGTCCTTCAGGACGGCGGTCTTTTCGTCGGGGGTAAGGACGTACTCGGGGTAGACATCCAGAAAGGGCTTGGGCTCGACCGCGAAGTTGGCGAAGAAGTTCTTCTCGCTGATGTAGATGCCCGCGAACCAGTTGCCCGAGGCGACCTCCTCGACGCCATCGACGGACCTGATCTTTTCCTTATAGGAGATGGGGAGCGAAAAGACGAGCGAGATGGAGTTCCGGGCGATCAATCTATCGGCGGCAGAGGCCTCCACACCGGCGTACCATGCGTCGACGACGGTCCGGAGGAGCCCGAAGGCGAGTATGGCGACGGTTATTCCGAGGATGGTGAGGTATGTACGGAGCTTGTGGCGGAAGGCGTTTTTTATGAGGAGCTTAAGGGCGATCATTAAGGTAACCCTTTTCAAGGTGCCTTATGATGTGGGCCTTCTCGGCGGCCCTGGGGTCGTGCGTGACCATGATGACGACCTTCTTGAACTCATCGTTCAGACGCGCCATGAGGCTTAAGACCTCCTCGGCGGAGACCCTGTCGAGGTCTCCGGTAGGCTCATCCGCCACAAGGAGCGTGGGGTCCGTGACGAGTGCGCGGGCTATTGCCACCCTCTGCTGTTGTCCGCCGGACAATTGCCCCGGGTAGTGGTCGAGGCGGTCCGAGAGGCCGACGAGGTCCAGGACGAGATCAACGTGTGCCTGCCTTTCTTTTTTAGAGAGGTCTTTCAAGAGCAACGGGAGCTCGACGTTCTCGAAGGCCGTCAGCACCGGTATGAGGTTATAGAACTGAAAGATGAAGCCGACGTGCGCGGCCCTCCAGCTTGCGAGCTCGGTCTCGGTGAGATTCGTGATGTCGACTCCGCCTATCTCTATCGAGCCTCCGTCGGCCTTGTCTATACCGGCAAGGAGGTTCAGGAGCGTCGATTTTCCCGAGCCCGACGGGCCCATGAGCGCGATGAACGCGCCTTCGTTTATATCGATGTTTATGTCGCTCAGGACCGGGATGACCTGCTCGCCCCTCCTGTAGGACTTGGAGAGGTTCCTTACCCTGACTATCGGGTTTGCTTTTGCCTCCATTACTTTTCGAGCACCTTTATTTTCGACCCGTGTTTAAGCCTTTTGGACGGGGCGAGCACGGCCTTGTCTCCGGCCTTAAGGCCACTCTTTACTTCGACGGTCGTGCCCATCTTTTCGCCCAGAGCGACCTCGGTCTCGGCGACCGTACCGTCGTCCTTTATGACGAATACGGTGTTCCTGCCTCCCACGGCTACTATGGCCGAGGGGTCGACTACAAGGCGCGCCGCGCGCTCGTTCTCATTCAGTTCCCTTGAAAGGAAAGATACCTTCGCGCTCATCTCCGGGAGTATCCTCGCGTCTTTCTCCATGAAGGCGACCTTTACGAGCACGGAGGCCTTGGACCTGTCGGCCGTGGGGACTATCATATGGACCGCTCCCTTGAAGCGCGCCTCGGGGAGCGCGTCGAGCTCTATCTCGCAGGGTTGTCTCAAATTGACTTTCCCTATATTGGATTCCGACACGTCGGCCTCTACCTGAAGGGATTCCATGTCGGCAATGGTCACGACCGCGGCCTTTGCGTTTGCCGCGGCGCCTAAAGGCGTGATGATGTCTCCGATGTCGGCGTTTTTGGTCAGCACCACGGCGTCGAACGGCGCGCGTATCAGCGTATACTCGACCGATACGTCGGCGGCCCGGAGGCCAGCCTGTGCCGCCTTGATAGACGCCTTCGCGCCCTCGACCGCGGCCTGCGCCTTCCTGAACCGCGCTTCAGAGGCGTCGTATTCGCTCTTCGATACGATGCCCTCGGCGAGGAGCGACTTGTTCCTGTCGAAGTTGAGAGAGGCGTCCTTAAGCTCGGCCTTTGCCTGGTCGAGGCCGCGTTCAGCGACCCCGAGGTTGGCGGCGGCCTCTGACTTTGCCGCCTCGACGTCCTCGTTCTCGAGTCTGGCGATGACCTCGCCTTTCGTTACTTTACTGCCTTCCTCGACCCCGATCCAGACGAGCCTGCCGGTAGTCTTCGAGGCGACGGACGCCTTTCTCTGGGCGACGACATAGCCGGACGCGTTAAGGAGCGTTATCTCCTGCGAGGGGTAGGCGAGAGAGACGGTAGAGGCCTTGACCTCGACCGAGGGGCTCAATACCCCGCTCAAGGCGAGCGCGGCGATTATAGCTACCACGATTATTATCGCCGCCCAGACGCCCTTCCGCCGCCTCTTCAGCCCCGCCCTTCCGGCTGGCTTTTCTATCTTGAGTTTTGAGAGATCCTGGCCTTCCATCTGCATCCCTTACATTATAGACGATTTTGGTACAGTGGGGGCGGGCCCCTCGGTTATCTGATGACCTGGTTGAGCTCGAATATGGGCAGAAGTATCGCGAGCACGATAAAGCCTACTACGCCCCCCATGACGAGGACCATTATCGGCTCGATCAAGGTGAGGGCCCGGCCCACGCCGGACTCGAACTCCTTTTCATAGGCGTCGGCGGCCTTAAGGAGAAGGGATGCGAGCTCGCCGCTCCTCTCTCCCGTGGAGACCATGTGGACGAGTGTCGGCGGGAAGACGCCGGAGGCCTTGAGGCTTCCCGAGAGCGCGCCGCCCTCCGTCAGGTCCCTCGCGGCCTTTGAGAGCGCGGCCTCAAGGACGGTATTGCCGAGCACCCTGGACGTCATGTTGAGGGCGCTTATTATCGGCACTCCGCTTGAAAGGAGGCTCCCGAGCGTGCGCGCGAACGATGATACCTGGAATTTGAAGTAGAGCCTGCCTATGACAGGCGCGCGCAGAAGGAACGAGTCACGCGCCATTTTGCCTTTCGGGGTCTTGAGGTACTTTCTCGCTAATACAAACGAGAGCGCCGTGATTATAATAAGGGCGTGCCACCAGCCCGTGAATATCCCTACGATGAAGAGGAGGAGCTTTGTAATAAGCGGGAGCGACTGCCCGGAGTCCTCGAAGATCGCCGTTATCCTCGGTATCACGAATACGAAGAGAAAGGCGAGGACGAGCGCGCCGACGACGGCCATGAGCGCCGGATACAGGAGCGCGGCCTTGACCTTGTCGAGTATCCTCCCCCGCGCTTCGAGAAAATCGGCGAGCCTTAAGAGGACCTTGTCAAGCGTGCCTCCGTGCTCCCCTGCCTCGACCGTCCTTATGAAGAGCTCGGGGAAGATGTTCCTGTGCGCCTCCAGAGCCCTTGAAAGTGTTGAGCCCCCGGAGATCTCCTCCCGAATACGGATGAGCGCGGTCTTGAGTTCCGCGTTCTCCTCTTCATCGGATAAGAGACGGAGCGCGTCGAATAGAGCGCACCCGGCCCCGACGAGGGTTGAGAGCCTCCTTGTGAGAGAGGCGAGCTCGTTCGCGGATACACCTTTCCTCCGGAGACCCATCCGTGCCGACGGCAGGGTTATCTCCCTCGGGAAGAGCCCGTCGCGCTTGAGCGCTCCGGCGGCCTCGGTTTCGTTATCCGCCTCGATCGACCCCCTGACCTCTTTTTCGGAGGCGGTGTATGCTATGTATTGGAAGATAGGCATGTGATGATTTCACCGGATTTGCTTGACTCCCTCCCCTTTGACGGGGGAGGGGCGGGGTGGGGGTGAAGTCCTGGCCGGACGGCAAATCCGTAACGAACGGACGATGATTGCATAACCAACGAGATTCCGTCGAGGCTCTGGATGCACACCCTCCCCTCAATCCCCTCCCGTCAAGGGAGGGGAAGATTCAATCCTCCTCTGTCACCCGGATCACCTCTTCGATGCTTGTCATGCCTGAGGCCGCCTTAAGGAGGCCGTCCTCTCTCAAGGTCTTCATGCCTTTGGATATTGCGTGGGCGGCAATCGTCGTCGCGTCCGGGCTCTTGAGTATAAGCGTCTTGAGGTCGTTGTCAACGTCGAGGAATTCGAATATGCCGGTCTGTCCCGAGTAGCCGGTCTTAAGGCACGCTTCGCACCCCGCGGGCTTGAAGACGGTCTTTGGCGGCTCGGCAAAGAGCGCGGCCTCTTTATCCGTTATCTCGAGTTCCTTTTTGCACTTTTCGCAGAGTACGCGGATGAGCCTCTGCGCGATCACCGCCGTAAGGGAGGATGACAGGAGGTACGACTGCACCCCCATGTCCACGAGCCTTGTCACGGCCGCAGGGGCGTTGTTGGTGTGAAGGGTGGAGAGGACGAGGTGGCCGGTAAGGGAGGCCTGTATCGCCATCTCCGCTGTCTCGAGGTCGCGTATCTCGCCGACCATGATGATATCCGGGTCCTGACGGAGAATCGAGCGTAGCCCGGAGGCAAAGGTCAGGCCTATTTTTGAGTTTACCTGGATCTGCCCGACCCCCCGGAGCTGGTACTCGACCGGGTCTTCTATGGTGATGATGTTCCGTTCTTCGGTATTTATCCTGTTGAGCGCGGCGTATAAGGTGGTGGTCTTGCCTGAGCCGGTAGGGCCGGTAGATAGTATTATGCCGTTGTTCCTGTTAAGGAGCCTCTCAAGCGTCGTTACCTGATTATCGGAGAGGCCGAGGTCGGAGAGCCTTAAGCTCCCGGTCTTCCTGTCCAGAAGCCTTAATACCGCGCGCTCGCCGAAAGAGGTCGGGACGACCGAGACCCTGACGTCGATGTCCTTCCCGGCGACAAGGAGCCTTATGCGCCCGTCCTGGGGGAGCCTCCTTTCGGCGATGTCGAGGCCGGACATTATTTTTACGCGCGAGATGAGCGCCTCCTGCACGACTTTGGGGGGCGAGATGACGGTCGAGAGCACGCCGTCACGCCTGAACCTCACGTCCACGTCTTTTTCAAAGGGCTCTATGTGTATGTCGCTCGCCCGCTCTTTTACCGCCTGGAAGAGGAGCGAGTTAAGGAGCTTTATGACAGGGGCTTCGTCCGCGAGGTCAAGGAGGTCCTTGGGTTCCTCGAACCTGCTTGCTATCGCCTCCAGGCTCTCTTCCTGAAGCCCTGCCACGACCTCTTCGGCGGAGCCCGAGATCCTCTCGTAGAACCTGTGTATGGCGTTTACTACGGCTTCGCGCGGGACGATGACGGGGGATACGGGGAGTCCGCATACGCGCTCGACTTCGTCGAGCGCGTAAAGGGCCCTGGACCCGGTGATGGCGACTACGAGGCGGCCGTCGTGTTCCCTCAATGGGAAGACGAGGTTCCTTTTGACAAAGGCGAGCGGGAGTCTGCCGATGAAGGCCGTGTCAACGTCTCTCTCTTCTATCCGTTCCTTGAACGGGATTCCGTCGAGGGTTTCCATCGCGCTTTTTCCGGGAGGAGGTCAGTTGCCGGGCTTTTCTTCCTTATCGATCTTCTCTTCTTCCTCGTCCGGGTCCTTGGAGGAGGCGCCGAACTCGTCCTTCTTGGTCTTGGTTATGGAATCGAGGTCGTTAAGGTCTTTTATGATGCGGGGCGTTATGTAGACGAGGAGGTTTATCTTCTCCTTGGCCGTGGTGTCCGACTTGAAGAGCCAGCCGATGACAGGGATATCGCCGAGAAAGGGCATCTTCGAGGCGTTCTGCGTCTTCCGGTCCTGTATGAGCCCGCCTATGACGACGGTCTGCCTGTCCTTTACGACTACCGAGGTCTTTGCCGAGCGCTTGGTGGTGATGATATCCGAGGCCTCCTGGGCCGTCGATGAGATGGCCGAGATCTCCTGGTATATGTCGAGCCTTATGTAGTCGCCTTCGCTTATCTGCGGCTTTATGCGGAGCGTAATGCCTATGTCTTTCCTCTCTATCGACTGCAGGAGGTCTCCGCTCGTGGTCGAGGTGTCGCGCTCGAGCTTCGAGAGGAACGGGACGTTCTCTCCGACGATTATCTCGGCCTCTTTGTTATCGCTCGTAAGTATGTGCGGGGTCGAAAGCACATCGACCACATCCTTGAAATCCGAGAGCGAAAAGAGCGCGGCGAAG
Source organism: Deltaproteobacteria bacterium (assembly GCA_016182655.1). Classification (GTDB taxonomy): domain Bacteria; phylum Desulfobacterota; class GWC2-55-46; order GWC2-55-46; family GWC2-55-46; genus GWB2-55-19. The sequence goes on along the minus strand of JACPGB010000028.1, from coordinate 87,325 downwards.
CCCGGGATGGAAAGCTCCGTTACCGTGCCGTCGGACTGCGTCACGGGTACGCTCAGGAAATTCGCGGCTCCGCCTATGGAGAACCCGGCCATGCCGCTTACTATGTCGGTAAGCGAGGACGAGTCTATCGAGCCGACCCCGCCGATGACAACGGGGTTGCCGCCCGAGGTGCCGGAGGCCCGCCACTTGGTGCCGAGCTCGAGGGACTTGTTTATCGAGACCTCGGTTATCATCGCCTCGACGAATACCTGCTTCGGCCGCCTGTCGAGCTTTTTAATGACCTGGATGAGGTTCTGGTAGTCCTCGGGGGTCGCCATGATGATAAGGGCGTTCGTGTCCTTGTCGGGCGTGACCGCTATCTTCGTCTCTCCGCCGGGTTGCGCGGGAGTCTGCTGTTTTATGAGCCCTTCGAGGACCTTGGCGACGGAGGTGGAGTCGGCGTTCTCGAGGTAAAAGACGTTTATCTTGGAGTTGACCTCGGGGGAGGGGACGTCGAGGACCGAGACGAGCCTCCGGTTCTCCTCGTTCTCCTCTTTCGTGCCGAAGAGGATTATGGCGTTAAGCCTCTTGTCCGATATCACCGAGGCCTCTGTCTGCGCGGCGTCCTTCTTTGCCTTGGCCCCGGTCCTGTACTGGGTGAGCGCCTGCGCGACGGTCTCGGCCTGCGCGTTCTTGAGATAAATGATCTCCGGCGCGTTCCTTCTCGTCTCGATGTCGGCGAGGCGCGCGATCGAGAGGATCTTCTCTATATTGAGGGCGTTATCTACGACGAGGAGCGAGTTGCCCTTGCCGAACGCCGATATGTAGCCCTCCTTCGATATAAGCGCCTGCAGTATGGGCATGAGGTCCTGCGCCTGCACGTGGGCAAGCGGGATGAGCCGCGCGACAAAGGCCTCGTTCACCCTGAGCTCGCGGCCGGAGTCATACACCTCTACCGGCCCCTGTCTTATTTCCGCCGAGGGGACGATCTTCAACGCAGAGCCGGTGTTTATGATGGCGTAGCCCTTGAGCCGAAGGACCGACACGAAAAGGTCGTAGGCCTCCTCGGGGTCGAGCCTGGAGGGCGCGACGATCGTGACTCTCCCCGTGAGCCCCTCGTCGAAGATGAAGTTCTTCCCTGTGAGCTTGCTTATGAAGTTGGCGACGGTCGGAAGGTCGACGTCGACGAAGTTGATGAGTACCTTCTCCGGCTTAGGCGCGGCATCCTTTGTCCTTGCCGGAGCGGATGAGAGGAGGACGAAAAAGACCGCCGGGAAGAGGAGCATGACGGCCAGGAGTTTCGTTATCGACGGCTTTCCGGCGGGTCTCATACGGATTCGGTTACCTTATCTGATAATTGAGTTTTTGGGGGGTGCCGCCCCGGATGATGTCGAGGGAGACGCTCGTCTCGCCCCTTAAGCCGTTCAGGAGCTGGACGCCTTTTTCCGGGGAATCTATATTGAAGTCGTTGACCTTAAGGAGTATGTCGCCGTTCTTAAGCCCCATGACGCCGAAGACGCCGGCGGGTTTTACTTCGGAGAGTCTGAAACCGGCTACTTTGCCATTGTCACTATAAGGCAGGAGTCTCGCGTCTGTCAATACCTTACCCATGTTGCCGAGGACGGACTGGAGCGCCCTCTGGTCTATGATCCATTCGCTCCCGGACTTTTGGGTGACCGCGTTCTGGACAGGGAATGAAGGTGGTTGGGAGGCGGCCTTTTGCGCGCCGGGAGACGAGGGCGGGTAGGGGCCCGTGGCAGGCGCGTCCCGTCTTATCTCGTGGGGCATGAGGAGAGTTACTGACTTTCCCCCGGCGTTCACGACTACCCTGTCCTCCTCTATAGCCGTGATCACCCCGAGCTCAAAGGCCCTTTCACCCTTTGCGAAGAGCTCCTGCTTTTTCGCGCCCTTCCTCTGGAACACGGCAAAGCTTCCGCCGTCGGGGCCGCTTACCGTGCCGACGAGGGTTATGTCCGAAGGAGCCGACCCGGGATCCGCGCTTGTACCCCCCGCGCGCTCGATAAGGAGGAACGAGCCCGACCCGAACGCGCCGCTTCCGGCGATCGATTCAAAGTCCGGGATGGAGGCGAGGGACGCCGGAGACGGCGCGCCTGCCGTTTGAGCGCGGGTCTTCTCCGGTGGCTTCATCTTAAGGAGCAATGCCTCGCGCGTTATGAGCGCGAGGGAACCCACGATGAGTATGCCCAATACGATATTTATCGCCTTTATGGCGCGCTTCATCATATCGTCCCCGCCTCTGAAAGCGCCGGGTTTGACAGAGGCCCTTTAACGCGCATGGTGAAGTAATTTGCCGATTTTCTGTAATCGCTCAATATGAGGGCCGCCGTTTCGTTCAACGCGCCGCTGGGCGTAAGCTCTATCGTGAGGTCGAGCTCGTTCCGACCGTCCCTGAAGTCCACGTCTCCGTAGGCCCTCGCAGAAAGGTCTTTGCCTTCTATCGAGAGCGACCGCACGCTCGCCGAGCAGTCCCTTAGCCCTGCCGTGAGCGTTGCAATAACCCCGTCCCTCGATATGAGGAGCGGGTCGATCCTGCTTTTAAGCCTCAACCCCGATGCCCGCGCCTCGATCTCGCCTTCGGGACAGCCGGTAAACGCGCTTATCCGCGCGTTCGCATTAAAGATGCCGCCCTCGACGAGGCCGGAGGACGAGAGGAACGGGAGGCTTCCAGCATCCACGCCTTCGGCCTTGACGAGGAGCCCGGTCAAAGGCCAGATGGATGCGCGCCCGTCGACCTCTCCGCCACCGATGGCCCCTGAAAACGCGAGCCCCAAGGGGAGCGACAGGCGCGGCCTTAGATCCGGATCGTTTATCTCCACCAAAAGGCCGTTCCGTCCCGACAGTTTTATCGACGACGCCCTGAACGAGAAGGGGAGCGTCTTTCGGAGGCCGTCGAGCTCCACCTTCAAGGAGGTCCGTTCCTCCAGGGCGTCCTCGATATAATTCTCATACGCCTCGTCCGGCACGAGGTAAAAGGCGATTCCCGCGCTGAGCGCGAGGCTTGAGAAAACGAGCGCGCCGTACGCAATGATGCGAAAGGGCCTACCCATTTTCTTTTGTCACGAGCACGACTTGCAGGGTGACGTCGTTCAAGTCGGATGAGCCGAAACGAGACCTCAGGACGAAGTCCTTTACGACGAGCATGTTCGAGTGGTTCTCGATCCTGTAGACGAGGTTTAAAAGCTCGTTCAGAGTTATCCCCTCTATCTTTACTTCGACCCCGTTCTTCCTGAACCCTTTTGAGGCAGGTTCAATGAACGGCTTCATGGCGCTCAAGTTCTTTCTTATCCCGGCCTGGGATGCCGCCTCCTGAACGGCGTCGGAGGCGGATGACCCCGGGGCGAGGAGTTTTACTTCATAGGGCTCGATCTTAGCGCGCTCCTTCATGTATTCGGCGCGGACGGTCTCGAACGCCGTTGCCTCGTTTTGTATGGACTTGAGTTTCCTCTCAGTGCGCCGGTTGAGTGCGAGCGTGAGCCCGATGAATACAAGAAGAATGATGAGCGCCGCACCCCACTTTATGTGGAGCGGCTTGACGTCGGCCCTACTTGCGATATCCGTGAGGTTTATCATCTCTCCTCCGGTATCGAGGCGCTAACATTGAAGGTGACGCCGCCTGAGGCGGAAGACTTAAGGTCTGTCACGGCGACCCCTGTAAAGAAGCCCTTTGAGAGAGAGTCCCTGAAGGCCTCGGCCTTCTCGAACGACGGGGCCTCTCCACGGGCAGTGAGCCTGCCCCTTGCCGCCTTAAGCTCATGGACGCGTATGCCGAGCCCTTCGGAGGCTTTTGCTACGGCTTTGAGCGCCTCCGGCAGGTCGACGCCGTCGCTTATCATACCCTTTTCGTCCTGGAGGCCTTTTGACCTTGCCAGGAGCTGGTGAGACGGGTCGGATAGACGCGTTTCGCCGGGGAATAGCCTCGAGTAGGACTCGCGGATAGAGCTTTTAAGGGAAGCCGCCTCGGCGTTCATCGACTTGTACCGCAGGGCCGAATACCCGGCCCAGAGTACGGCGAGGGCGGCAATCAGCGCGAATGAAATTCTTATCTGCCGTGTTTCCGGCGAAGCCCCGGAGGACTCGATGAGTCCGCCCCTCATGAAGTCTATCGAGTCTTTAATGCCCCGCTTGTAGTGCTCGGCCATGGCAAGGAGGGAAGCCCCATCGGCCTTTATGCCTGAGGCGTTCCTGATATCTTTTCCATATGATGCGAGCGCGTCTTTAAAGGCGTCGTTCAAAATAAAGAACTCGTCCGCCCCGGCTCCTTGCTCCTTCATCGCAGAGAGCGCGAGCTTCAAGTCAGCCGCGTCCTTCAGGGATTTGAAGAATACGGGCCTGCCGCCGTCGGCTACGACGATCGATTCGTCGTCGACGAGCGCGGCCCTCTTGTTCGTGAGCTTGCCGAGTATTATCGTTTTTGAATAGAGGGATGAGCCTATCCACGAGGGCTCGGCCCCGAGCGCGGATAGCGCGCCAACGCGCTCCTTTACGGCGGATAAGTCTGCCGCGGCAACGAGCGCGCGGCCATCGGCGAGAGGGAGCCCTTCGAGTATTAGGCCCTCCGTATCCCCGGCGAAGAGGTCCTTTGCCTCAAACGGGAGGGTCGCGTCGAGCTTGCGTTTATCCGTTATAGGGACGTTGACGGTGTTCATCCGCATGGCGGAGGGCGGGAGCGACACTATGACAGCCGAAAAAGACCTGAAGCGAGGCCTGAACGCCTCGAAGACCTTTTCGTAAGAGGCCCGTATGTCAGCGCCGGTAGAGATAGTGACAGACGCCTTCTCATCGAGGGATGATGAAAACACGGCGGCCTTGATCGACGCGCGACCCTCTTCTATGACGAGCATGGGGCGAGCCACTATCGCACCCTCCTGTAGAGGACCTTTGATGAGCTTACGTCCACGATAGACTCGACCTCTCTTCCGCCCTCATTGTACTCGCCGCGCGAGATTATCCTGAAGATATCGCTCTTGACGGTGATCCTCCCCTGGAGGCTGAACCCGAGGGTCTCGAACCCCGCGACCTTTCTTATCCCCGCAGTGTCCTCAAACGGAGTCCTCTCCCTGTACTTGATCACACGCTCGGCCATCTCTTCCGTGATCTCGTCGGAGAGGGCGCGCAAGACCTCCTTCGGGGCCGTGTTGATGTTCACGAGCCCGTCGGTGTATACGGTCACGAAAGGAGAGAGTTTCTTCATAGTAGTTGGCGTGTAGCCTTTTACAAGCCTTAACTCGTCGACGGAGTCGGGTTGACCGTTTTTTGAAGCGAACGGAGGGGCGAGCCTTCCGTACCAGTCGTTCGTCTCAGCGCCGCCTCTCCGGGCGGCGTCGTCAGAGTCTATCCAGTCCGCAAGGGCCTCGGGGAGGTCTTTGCCGAGGCGGAGAGCGTCAATAAGTCTCTCGTAAGCGTCATATAGGCCGGAGTTCAACTCCCCGTTCTTGTAGGCGACCATGAGCGAGAGTTTCGCCTGCTCGTCCTCGACCTTTATGCTCAGCGAGCCGTCCCCCGCGGGTATCACCCTTTCGGAGTCGGTCCGGCTCAGGTAAGTATATCCCTGATCGTCGTTAAGCGCCTTCAATGCCTTGGACGCAAGCTCGACCCCGCCGTCCGCGAGGAGAGAGCCCCTTAAGGTATCCCGTGCGGATGAGGCGTTAAGCGCGCCCGCGTGCACCGAGTATACGGCCTCTCCTATGACCGCGACGAGGATTGCGGTAATAAGGAGCGCAAGTATGAGGGCGAACCCTTTTTCGGAGCGCATCTTTCCCATGCCTATCTTATCACGGTCCTCGGAATCGCCCTGTACTCCGTTATCGAGCCTTCCTCTCTTATCGAGACGACGGCCTTTATCGCGGTCGGGAGCCTCTTTTCAAGGGACGTGTCCCAGGCCTTTGCCCAGCCGTTCCCGCTTAAAAAACTCACCTCGAAGCCTTCTATCTCCTCGATGACCGGGAGCTTCATCGGGAGTTTCCCGCCCCTGTAGGCGTCCCACGCCTCTTTGTACAGGGTCATCTTGCCGTCATCATCGGTCTCGGTGAAATACCTCACTGCAAGGAGGTCGCCGCCCGAAGCGTCTTCTTTTACGACCGGGTACGTGAACGCGGTGAAGACAATGGAGCTTGCGGGCCTCCCCCGGGAGTCCCGGTTCTCGCCGATAAGGATAGAGGCCTTGTTCCCGTCCTTATAGAAGGAGGAGGAGACCTCCTTTGAGAACGTGTCGAGGAAGCGGCCGACCTCCCGCGAGCGCTCAAGCGATGAATCGATCGTGTCCCGGCCCCTGAGGACTGAAAAGAAAGTCCCGTATAGCGCCGCGACTATAGCGGAGACGAGGGCGAGGGCGACGAGGACCTCTATCAGGGTAAACCCGCCTCTTCCGCGTACTCCGCCGTGTTCGAGCCTTGTGCGCCTCATCGGGCCTCGCTCCCTCTATTGCGTAAGCCTGTATGTCTCTATCGAGACCGCCTCTACTCCGGACGTGACGTCGAGCTTGAGCTTCTTGACGCCCTCGATGGACATATCCTCCATCTCGAGCCGCCACGTGAAGCCGGGCCTGTCCGGGAAAGCGCCCTCTCTGACGTCAGGGACGCCGGATACGTCCATCTCCTGAAAGAACTCCCTTGCGAGGTTCGTTGCGGTCGATATGGTCTTCAGCCGCTCCGTGGTCTTGAGGTTGTAGTTTATGGAATAGATGATCGTGACGATGACGCCGGAGAGTATGGCGAGCGATACGACCGCCTCAAGGAGCGTGAACCCGTCCTCTCCGGAGGTCCGCGGCTTACGCATCGGTCTTGACCGCGACCTTGCCTGAAAACGGGTTGTAGCTTACCCGGGCTTTCCTTCCCCCCTCTTCAACGAGGAATTCCATCGGAGGGCCGCCTGATGCCGGGTTGAAGACGACCTCCACCTCTCCATAGGAGGGGCCGAGCCCCTGGACGGTTAGCGAACTCAATACGACGCCGCCGTTCAACTCGAATGCGCCGGATTCTTCCGAATACTCGACCCCGTCGCCCGAGGACGCAATTGAGATGGTCCCTTTCGAAGGGACGACCCTGGCCTTGATGTAGAGCCTCTTTGACGAGGACTCCCTTTCGAGCTCTCTTAAAAGGGCGGAGAGTCTCCTCGCCTCGGTTTCGAGCTTCAAGTCTGCGAGGGATGAGAGCCTGGGGTATGCTATGAGGAGCGCGGCCCCGAGTATGGCGAGGACTACGGCGAGCTCTATGAGCGTGAGTCCGCTACCCCTTCCGTCAAGCGGTCTGTCCGGCCCGCTCGGGTTCAAGGCCCGAACTGCCCGGTCAGTCCAGGTTCCAGCTCTCGATATCGGCATCGAACCTCTCCCCGCCTTTAGCGCCGTCGGCCCCGTACGAGATGATATCGTAATCGTCGTTCACTCCCGGCGAGACGTAGACGAACGGGTTCCCCCACGGGTCCGCCGGGACCTTCTTCTTCTCAAGGTATCCGCCCTGCCGCCAGTTCCTGGGTATTGTCCCGGTCGAGGGCTTCTCAATGAGCGCGGCAAGGCCCTGCTCGGTTCCGGGATACGCGCCGTTGTCGAGCTTGTACATCTTGAGCGCGGTCTCGATGTTCCTTATCTGGACCTTGGCCTCGGTGACCTTCGCCTCGTCGGTCCTGCCGATGATCTTGGGAGCGATTATCGCCGCGAGTATGCCGAGGATCGCTATGACCACGAGGAGCTCTATGAGCGTAAACCCGCGCGCGCCGAGCGCGCGGGAGGGCATGTTTTTGAAATCCTTTATTGCCATGATGATACACCTCCTGAAGAGAAATTTATATCAAGATTGGGCGTTTTAAGCAACTTTTATTAGCCTTCGGAGGGCTTTCCGGCGACGCCTTTATTGTCCAGTATGCATGGATTTGCGCTTAAGTCCAGGGTTTGACAAAACAGGCATGCTCCGATATATTTTCCCCAAAGAAAGGCTGGTGTCATGAAAAAAATAGCGAGCGCCGTCCTTTTTATCCTTCCGCTCCTTTTCATCGCTACTGCGTGGGATGAGGCCTATGCCACCCCGCTCCTCGCCATGCAGTCGGCCGCGAGGTGCGACACCTGCCACGAGGAGCCGAATAGAAGCGACCCCAAATGGGTCGAGGAGAACTATAAACTTTCCGAGAGGAAGTGCAGGCTCACCTGCAACGTCTGCCACGCGAACCCCTCGGGCGGCATGCTCCGGAACGGGACTGGGTATTACTACGGGACGAAGTCGCTGTCCCTTACGACGGACATACCGGACGACGTCGAGCGTTATATCGAGGCGATAAAAGAGCACGGCTTCCTTACCATAGGCGCCGACTTCAGGTTCATGGCGATCCGCGGGGACTCGACCGACGTCGACCCCCTGTATTTCCCGATGCAGGCAGACATATACCTGAACGCCCGCGTGCAGAAACACGTCGCGCTCTTTACGCAGTTCGGGCTGGAGCGCGCCGGTAACTCGACCGTTCGGGAGGTCTTCGGGCTCGTCGATAACTTCCCTTATAGCGCTTACGTCAAGTTCGGACGGTTCATCCCGCCGTACGGACTCCGGCTCGACGACCATACGGCCTTCATAAGGACGAAGCTCGAGCTCTCCCAGGCGCAGCCGGACGCGTATTTTTCGGGCATAGAGGCCGGGGGCGAGCCGATGCTCTTTTTCGCCCGCGCTTCACACTTTAATTCGGACACCACCCCGGCCGGCTCGACCTCCCTTACTCCTACCGGTTATTCGGCGACTGCCGGATGGGCGGGCCGGTGGCTGAACCTCTCTCTTTCGTACCTCGGTATAAACGACCTGGACGGATCGTCCCTCGGCTCGACCGAGCGCAGCGCCTACGGCGTTGCCGGAGCTCTTCGGTACAAGGCCCTTACGTACCTCTTCGAGTTCGACCGTAAGAGCGACGACGTGACCTCAGGCGGGTCGGTCTCAAACGAGGAGGCCGACATAACCTTCAACGAGCTCAACTGGAGGGCCGTTCAGGGCGTGAACCTCAAGGCCAGGTACGAGACCTACTCACCGGACGCATCGACCGGGGAGGCGGATTTAAAAAGATATGCCGCGGGAGTGGATTTTTATCCGTACCCGTTTACCGAAATAAACGCGCAGTACCGGATAACGGAGTCCGACCCGGGAGAGTCTTCGAACGACTTTTTCGTCATCGGCCACATCTGGTTTTAGTCCTTGCCGGACCGGCAAATCCGTATCGAACGGCTGAAGAGTCGACGTGGCTCAGAGACTCCATGCAACCGAATCGGCCACATCTGGTTTTAGTCCTTGCCGGACCGGCAAATCCGTATCGAACGGCTGAAGAGTCGACCTGGCTCAGAGACTCCATGCGACTTTGGCCCGAGCAGTCAAAAAAATAACAATTTTTGGAAGTAGCCCTTAAAAAAGGAGAGCTTATGACAAAAGGTCTCAGGGTCTTATTCCTCGCGTTTCTCTCCGTCGGCGTCATCTCCTGCGGCGGCGGGGGCGGGGATTCCGGGGGAGGGGGCGGCGAAGACGTTACCCCGACCGTGAGTTTTTCAGCGTCCGTCCAGCCTATATTCACTACAAATTGCGTAAGCTGTCACGCCCCAGGGGGCGTAGGCGCGGTCCTCGACCTCCGGAGCGGTCTTTCTTACGCGAACCTCGTCGGAGTGCCCGCGGCCGTCACCGGGACGCCCCCGTCAGGCACGCTCGTAGTGGCCGGTGACCACTCCTCGAGCGTCCTCTACCAGAGGATAACGGGCGACGGGCTCGCCGCCGTGGAGGATATCATGCCGCAGGGGTTGCCGCAATTGAGCAGTACGGACAAGGACACGATAGAGAACTGGATAGACCAGGGCGCGGCGAACAACTGAGCCCGTTTCTCTTCAAGGCCGGGGCTGAATGCCCCGGCCTTTTTTTTGCCCTTGAAACGGCATGAGATGCGAGCGTTTTTTTGCGCAAAGACGGGCAATTGCGACATTGAGGCCTTTTGTCCCGGGACGCTAAAGTTCTCGCCCGTTTGTCCGATATCTTAGTTATAGTAAATCTCATACGGGGGGCTTGCAACCCGGCTCCCCGGCGAAAAAGGAAGCTATGTTCCCAATAATAGGCATCGTTGTCGTCTTCGGTTCCATCATAGCGGGCTATCTCCTCGAGGACGGGAACCTCCACGTGCTCATCCAGCCCGCTGAGCTCGTGATACTCGGCGGCGCGGCAATAGGCTCGCTCGTCATCATGTCCCCGCCCAAGACGCTCATGAAGATACTGAAGAGCTTCCCGAAGCTCTTGAGCGGCGGCGGGTACAACAAGGCGTCCTACGTCTCGATCATGTCGCTCCTCTACACCATCTTCATGAAGATCAAGAAAGACGGCCTCCTTGCGGTCGAGAAGGACATAGAGGAGCCGCACAAAAGCCCGCTCTTCAAGGCCTACCCTGACGTATTGAAGAACCACCACACAGTAGACTTTATCTGCGACAACCTCCGGGTATTCGTCGTCGGAGTCGACCCCATGGAGATGGAGTCGATGATGGACATAGAGATGGACACGCACCATCAGGAGTCGGCCGTCGCGCCCGCGATAATAACCAAGGTCGCGGACTCGCTCCCGGGCTTCGGCATAGTCGCCGCGGTCCTCGGCGTCGTCATCACCATGGGCAAGATGAGCGAATCGCCCGAGGTGATAGGACACAGCGTGGCCGCCGCGCTCGTGGGCACATTCCTCGGCATCCTCCTCTGCTACGGGTTCCTCGGCCCCATCGGGAGCAACCTCGAGCAGAGGGCGGCGGACGAGTCAAAGTACCTCGAGGCGATAAAGGTCGGCATACTCGCCTTCGCCAAGGGGAGCGCCCCGCAGATAGCGGTCGAGGCCGCGAGGCGCTCGCTCTTCAGCGATTCGAAACCGAGCTTCAAGGAGCTCGACACCGCCCTTAGAAAGAAGAAGGCCGCGTAACATGGGAATGGAAGAGGCGAACGCAGGGGCGGAAACCCGCCCGATAATAATCAAGAAGATAAAGAAGGGCGGCCACGGAGGCCACCACGGAGGCGCGTGGAAGGTCGCGTACGCCGACTTCGTGACGGCCATGATGGCCCTCTTCATGGTCCTCTGGCTTGTCGCCGTCATGTCCATAGACGCCAAGAAGGCGGTCGCCGAGTACTTCAGGTCCTACACCATCTTCAAGGGCACCGAGGCCGGGGGCGGCAAGGGCATGTCGATACTCGCCGGCAACCCGATAAAGATAACCTTGAGCGACAAGTCCACCGACTTCGAGGGCAAGGAGAAACCGAGCGCGAACCTCGCGCTCGCGTTCGGCAAGATCGTAGACGGCTCTCTCTACGAGATGAAGGACCACGTCCTCATCTTCACGACCGACGAGGGCGTGCGCATAGAGATAGTGGACAAGGGCGAGTCCTCGATGTTCGAGAGCGGGAAGACGACGCTCCTCCCGAACGGGAAGAAGGTCCTCGCCGTGCTCGCCGAGGCCTTCAAGGACATCCCCTACAAACTCACCATAGAGGGCCACACCGACGGCGGCAGGCTCCAGAAGACGGACTATTCGAACTGGGAGCTCGCCGCCGACAGGGCGAACGCCGCCCGGAGGGAGCTCGAGAGAAACGGCCTTCCGTTGGACAGGATAACGAAGGTGACGAGCTTCGCCGATGTCGTTTTATTGAACCCCAACGACCCGCTCGACTCCACGAACAGGAGGGTCTCGATACTCATAGAGACGAAGAAGGACGGGTTCAACGACGACCTCGAGTTCCAGGCGGTGACGCCGCAGATGGACGCGAAACCGGCGCAGTAGACAAAACACGGAATCGGATCGAGGGCGCGGCGTATACGCCGCGCCCTTTTTTTGTCTTTTTGAAACCGCCTTTAATCGTATTCTATTTTTCTTGACACCACCCGGCCCAACTGTAATAATATGCCAGGCCCGCTTTTTCCCATGATTTCATCGGGGGCCCGGCTGTAGCCATAAGGCGGTCGTTTGTGATGTGAAGGCGTCCGTAAGGTTCATGGGAGTGGGGGAGCGCGATGCTGATCCCCCCGGGGCGTTAATGGTTCTGGAACAATGGGCTTATAAAAACCGAGGCAACACCGGCCCCTGTCGGCCTTCGGGAGTAAAATAACGAAGGCCGATATTCTTTTTAAAGATAAATATCCGGATAAGGGAAATGGACGAAGGCGAAACAGTTCCTGAATACTCATTGCACCGGGTGTCAAGCTTATCTGGCCCGGCTTGCAAGGCATCCCTTTCAAGGGCCGGGGCCCGTGGGGGCGCGGCGTGCTGAACCTCGACCCGCTCGGCCTCGTTTCCCTCTCCATCCTTGTCTTTCTCGCGCTCGCGGGGCTGTCCCCGCTTCTCGCGTCAAGGCAGAAGACGCTCCTTGCGATAACCTTCCTCGGCTCGACTCTCGCATCTCTCATAGCGCTCTCCGGCGGGTTCCTCGCGGTCTATAACTCCTCGACATCTTCCATGATAATGCCGGTCGGGCTCCCGGACCTCCCGTTTTACCTGAGGCTCGACCCGCTCTCCGGCTTTTTCGCGACCGTCGTAGCCATCCTCGGCTTTCTGGTCTCCGTTTATTCGATAGGCTATGTGAAATCGTTCGTGGGCGTAAGGTCCATAACGCCGCTCGCGGTCTTCTATAACCTCTTTTTAGCCGGTATGCTCCTCGTGCTTGTCGCCGACGACGCTTACTCGTTCATGGTCTCGTGGGAGCTCATGGCCGCGGCCTCGTTCTTTCTCGTCGCCTTCGAGGACGAGAACGCGAAGGCGAGGAAGGCGGCCTTCATTTATATTCTCATAGCCCACATAGGCGCGGTAATGATACTGCTTTCCTTCGGCGTCATGTCCGGGGCCGCCTCCGGGTTCGAGAGCTTCACCTCTTACACCTTTTCATCCATGCGCGCGAACGCGGCCTCCGGCCACATAACCCCGGCGTGGGCGGCCGCCGCGTTTCTCCTTGCCCTCTTCGGGTTCGGAGCCAAGGCGGGCATCATACCGCTTCATGTGTGGCTCCCCGAGGCCCACCCGGCGGCCCCGTCGAATGTCTCCGCCCTCATGAGCGGGGTCATGCTGAAGACCGCGATCTACGGGATCATCCGCGTCTCCTTCGATCTCCTCGGGGTCACGGAGTGGTGGTGGGGCGGGCTCGTCCTTATCATAGGGCTCGTCTCGGCGCTCATCGGGATACTCTTCGCGCTATTGCAGGTCGACCTTAAAAGGTTGCTCGCGTACTCGTCGGTCGAGAACATCGGCGTGATACTCATCTCCGTGGGCTTATCCATGATTTTCGCATCGTTTAAAATGGGAGCTCTCTCGGCGCTCGCGATGATCGCGGCCCTCTACCATATCCTGAACCACGCGGTCTTCAAGGGACTCCTCTTCATGGGCGCGGGCTCGGTCCTCCACGGCGCGCACGAGCGTAACATGGAGAGGATGGGCGGGCTCATACACAAGATGCCGTGGACGGCGCCGCTCTTCCTCGTTGGGTGCCTCTCCATATCGTCGCTACCGCCCTTCAGCGGGTTTGCCTCCGAGTGGCTCGCGTTCCAGTCGTTTCTCTTGTCTCCGTCGCTCCCGAGCCCGCTACTGAACCTCCTTATACCGCTCGGGGCCGCGGTGCTCGCGCTTACCGCCGCGCTCGCGGCGCGCTGTTTCGTAAAGGTCTTCGGCGTGGCCTTCTTGGGCGCGTGGCGTGGGTCCGCAAACGCCAATGTCCATGAGGCCGGATTTTCGATGAAGGCCGGCATGGCGGGCGCGGCCGTATTATCGCTCGCGCTCGGCGTCTTCCCGGCCTTTGTCATAGGGTGGATGGATTCGGTCCCGTCGATGCTCGTAGCCTCCACGGTCCAGGCCGAATCCCCCTTCGGCTGGCTCTGGATAACTCCGGTCGCCCCTGAGAGGGCGTCCTACTCGGCTCCCATAGTGTTTTTAGGCATACTCTCGTTCGTGGCCGCGGCGTACCTCCTCCTTCACGCGAGGAAGACGGCGATACGGAGGGGCCCCATATGGGACTGCGGGTTCGAGAAACTCACGAACAGGATGCAGTACAACTCGACCTCGTTCGCGATGCCGCTACGCCGCATATTCGGTTTCCTCTTCAGCATAAAGGAGACCTCGAGGGCGCAGGGGAACCCGAACGCCTCGCCGATGTTCCAGGACAGGTATGTGTATAACCTCAAACTCAGGGACAGGTTCTGGTACTTGTTTTATAAGCCCGCCTCCGACCTTTCGTTCTGGGCCTCCCGCAAGGTCGGCAGGCTCCAGCACGGGCGCATACAGATATATCTCCTCTACTCGTTCGTGACTCTCATAGTGTTGCTGATGTTCTCATGAAAAGCGTGTACCCGCTTTTGATAGAGGCCCTTCAGGTCCTCATAGTGCTCGTCGCCTCCCCGCTCCTCGTGGGCTGGGTGAGGGTATTGAAGTGCCGCGCGCAGGGCAGGCGGTCCGCGGGCGTCTTCCAGCCCTACAGGGACCTAAGCAAGCTCTTCATGAAGGACATAGTCCTTGCCGAGAACGCCTCCTGGGTCTTCAGGGTCACTCCATATATCGTCTTCGGAGCGACCCTCATGGCAGGCGCGATAATACCGATAATCTCGGTCGACCTGCCGCTTGCGGCCACAGCCGACATCATAGCGCTCGTCGCGCTCTTCGCCATCGCGCGCTTCTTTACGGCGCTTGCCGGAATGGACATCGGGACCGCCTTCGGCGGCATGGGGTCGTCGAGAGAGATGATGGTAGCCTCTTTGGCCGAGCCCGCGATGCTCATGTCGGTCTTTACGGTATCGCTTGTGAGCCACTCGACGTCTCTCTCCTTCATGGCGCATACGCTCCTTGAGAACGCGATAATGCTCCGTCCCTCGCTCGCCTTCGCGCTTCTGGCCTTCGCGCTCATAGCGATTGCCGAGAACGGGAGGATCCCGGTAGACAACCCGTCTACGCACCTCGAGCTCACGATGATACACGAGGCGATGATACTCGAATACTCGGGCAGGCACCTCGCGCTCATCGAATGGGCCTCGATGATGAAGCTCTTTCTTTTTTCGTCTTTGGGAGTCTCGCTCTTCTTCCCGTGGGGCATAGCCGGGGCCGACGCGCCCGCGATGCTCCCCCTGGCTTTCGTATCGCTTGCGATAAAACTCGCGCTCGTCGGGGCCGCGATAGTCGTCATAGAGACGAGGCTTGCGAAGATGCGCATATTCAGGGTCCCGGAGTTCCTCGGAGCGGCGTTCATATTGTCTACGCTCGGGATGCTCTCATTTTTCATGCTGGAGTGATATGTCACAGAACCTTGCGGCACAGATAAACAGCGTCCTTGCGGCGCTCATATTGCTCACGGCCTTCGGGCTCCTCGTGCAGAGGAGGATCTACGGCCTCCTCCACATATTCGCGTGGCAGGGGTTGTTCCTGTCGGTCTCGACAGCCGTCGTCGGGTTCACCGCGGGGCTCCACCACCTGTATATCTCGGCGATACTTACGCTCGCGCTCAAGGTCTTCGTGCTCCCGTACATACTCTACGTCCTCATACACAAGCTGAAGATAAAGAAAGAGGTAGAGGAGGTCGTGAACGTCCCGACGACGATGCTCATAGGCATCGCCCTCGTCATATTCTCTTATCATCTCACCGCGCCCATAAGGGAGTTATCCACGCTTGTGACGCGCTCAACACTCGCCGTCGCGCTTGCGACAGTCATGCTCGGCTTGCTTATGATGATAACGAGGAAGAAGGCGGTCACGCAGATAATCGGCTTCCTCGCGCTCGAAAACGGCCTCTTTTTCGCCGCGACATCGGCGACATACGGCATGCCGCTCGTAGTGGAATTGGGTGTCGCCCTCGACATATTGATCGCCGCGTTCATATTCGGCATATTCTTCTTCCAGATAAGGACGACCTTCGACAGCCTGGACCTTAAAGAGATGGAAAAGCTCAAGGAGGAGGATTGAAGTTTTTTTTGATAAATAACAGGGGGGCGGGGATATGACACTCCTCGTGGTACTCGGCGCGTCCCTCATTGCCGCCGTCATACTCGCCTTTGTCGGCGACAGGAAGATCGCGCCCGAGATAAACATCCTCGGCTCGGCCGCCACCTTCGTAGCCTCGATCTTTCTCGCGCTCGAAGTCTACACCGGCGGCCCGATGATAACGGCCTCCGGCTACTTCTTCGTCGACGCCTTCAACGTCTATCTTTCGGTCCTGACCGCGTTCGTCTCGATGACCACGGCGGTCTTCTCAAGGCGCTACATGAGGCACGAGCGCGAGAAGGGGAGAGTCGGCAGGGCCGGGATGCGCTTCTACCACGCGATGTTCCAGCTCTTCATCTTCGCCATGCTCCTTGCGCTCCTTACGAACAACGTAGGCATACTCTGGATATCGATGGAATTGGCTACATTGTCGACAGTGCTCCTCGTCTCGCTCTACAGGACGCCTTCGGCCGTTGAGGCGGCGTGGAAGTACTTTATCCTCTGCGGCGTGGGCATCGCGCAGGCGCTTTTCGGCACGGTCCTCCTCTACTTTGCCGCCGAGAGGGTCTTCGGCGAGGGCTCTGCCGCGCTCCTCTGGACAAATTTAAGCCAGTCGGCGGACAAGCTCGAGCCGACGGTGTTATCTCTCGCGTTCGTCTTCTTCATGGTCGGCTACGGCACAAAGGTCGGCCTCGTGCCGCTCCACAACTGGTTGCCTGACGCGCACAGCGAAGGCCCGACACCCATTTCCGCCGTGCTCTCCGGCCTTCTTTTAAACGTCGCCCTCTACGCGCTTGTGCGGTGCAAGGTCCTTGTAGACGGCGCGACCGGGAGCCACAAGGCCGGGTACATCATGATGGTCTTCGGGACTATTTCGATACTCGTCGCCGCCTTCTCGCTCCTCAGGCAAAAGGACGTAAAGAGGATGTTCGCGTACTCATCCATCGAGCACATGGGCATAGCCACGTTCGCTTTCGGGCTCGGCGGGCCCGTGGCGACCTTCGGCGCGCTACTCCACATGCTCGTCCATTCGCTTACCAAATCCTCGATATTCTTTACCGTGGGCAACGCCTCGCAGATGCATTCGACGCAGGAGATGTCCCTGATCAGGGGCCTTGTGAAGGGTAACCCGCTCGTAGGCTGGGGGCTCATGCTGGGGGTGATGGCCATAGTCGGCATGCCGCCCTTCGGGGTCTTCACGAGCGAGTTCCTGATACTGACCGCCGCGATGAAGGACGCGCCAGTATTCGCGATATTCTTTCTCGTAGGGCTCGCCATAGCCTTCGCCGGGCTCTTCAGAAAAGTGATACCCATGGTCTTCGGCGCCGCGCCCGATTACCAGGTCAAGATCCGCGCGGCGCACACGCCGGTCTACGTCCACATGGTCATCATGCTTATACTCGGGCTCTATCTACCGGTATTTTTAAGCGACTGGTTCCACGCCGCCGCAAGGCTCCTTGTGAAATGAGCGATAAAGAGATGAAGATACCGCTTGCGACCGGCGCTCCGGACGACACCCAGAAAGGGATAAGGGGCGTCGTCGTCCCGCGCGCCGAGTTCGCCTCCACGGCAAAGGTCTTGAAGGCCGAGGGATGGAGGTTGATCGCCGAGTGGGCCGTCGACGAGCGGGCAGCCGCGCGCTCGTTTGGCGTATACTCCGCGTACAATAAGGGGCAGGAGTATATACTCGTAAAGATCGAGGTCCCCGAAGCCGACCCGACCTTCCCGACGCTTACGAAAAAATTCACCGCGTCCTACCGCTTTGAAAGACAGATACAGAGTCTTATGGGGCTTACCCCTGTCGGGCACCCGGACCCGCGCCCATGGATAAAGCACGAGGACTGGCCCGCGGACGCCTATCCTCTAAGGAAGGACTTCGACGCGGGAAAAAGCCTTCCGAGGGTCGAAGGCGAGTACGGCTGGTTCAGGGCCGAGGGCGAGGGTATATTCGAGATAGCCGTCGGCCCGGTGCACGCAGGCATCATCGAGCCAGGCCACTTCAGGTTCCAGGCCGTGGGCGAGGACATAATCAACCTCGAGACGAGGTTCGGATATGTCCACAAAGGGATAGAGAAGAGGTTCGAGGAGATGGATTATGCGGGCGCGGCACGGCTCGCCGGGCGGGTCTCGGGGGATACGACAATCGCACACGCGCTCGCGTACTGCCGCGCGGTAGAGGCCGCCTCCGCGTGCGCGGTCCCGAAGCGAGCGCACTGGATCAGAGCCCTCCTCCTTGAGCTTGAGCGGATAGCCAATCACCTTGGCGACATAGGCGCGATATGCAACGACACCGCCTTTACTTTCATGCTCTACCAGTGCGCGATACTTCGCGAGAGGGTCTTAAGGGCCACGAGAGATGTCTTCGGACACAGGCTCGCAATGGACAGGGTCGTACCCGGCGGCGTAACGCACGACGTCAACGCCGCACATGCGGCGCTTATCCGGAAGGAACTGGACGCCATCGCTTCCGAGTTCGAGCGGCTCATCCGCATCTATGAGGACAACCCGTCGCTCGAAGACAGGTTGTATTCCACCGGGATACTCAAGCCCGAGACCGCCAAGGAGATAGGCGCTGTCGGCATAGTCGGGAGAGCCAGCGGGCAGAGGCTGGACGCCCGCGTGCAGGAGATATTTCCTCCGTATGACATGCTCGTCCCGAAGCTTACGGTCCTGACCTCGGGCGATGTCCACGCGAGGGCCTGGGTGAGGATAGAAGAGGTGAGGGATTCAATGAGGCTCGTGAACGCCATCCTCGACACCATGCCCGAGGGGATGATCAAAACCGACTGCCCCGCGCCCCCGTCCGGCGCGGCCGGGTTCGCGACCGTCGAGGGCTGGAGGGGCGAGATAGTCTACTGGGTCCGCTTCGGCGAGAACGGTTCAATAGAGAGGTGCGCGATAAGGGACCCCTCGAGCGTATGCTGGCTTTCGATCGAGCAGGCTATAAAAGGCAACATCGTCCCGGATTTTCCGCTATGCAATAAGAGCTTTAATCAGTCGTATTCCGGGCACGACCTGTGATCACAGAGCGCCATAACTTCGCATACCTGCGTTGCTCCTCGGCCCTTCACTGCGGCGTACCCAAAAGTACGCCTCCCTTGGGCCTTCGTCGCGCCTTGGTCTGCTGTGTTCTGACGCTCTGTATGTTAACGCAGTAGATCAACAGAGAGCGTATTATGTTGGGCTGAACGAAGTGAAGCCCGACAGAATAATGGATTCAGGTTACAAACCTGGACCCGCAAAGAGTTTCGTTTTTTTCGGAGATAAAATGCTACGCATACTCCACCAGATATTCAGGACAGGCGTTGTGACAGAGGAACTGCCTCCTGCCGAGGCTCACGAGGTCGAGCTCTCGGGCCGGAGGCTCGAAGAGGAGGTAAGGAAGCGTTTCGGAAAGTCCCTTACCATAAGGTTCGTGGATTCCGGCTCGTGTAACGCGTGCGAACTCGAGCTCCAGGCAGTCAACAACCCGTTCTATGACAGCGAGCGCTTCGGCATACACTTTACCGCATCGCCGAGGTTCGCGGACATGCTGCTTGTGACCGGCCCGGTATCGCGCAACATGGAGATAGCGCTAAGGCGCACATACGACGCCATGCCGACGCCGAAGCTCGTCGTAGGACTCGGAGACTGTTCAGTCGACGGCGGCATATTCGGCAAGAGCTACGCATCCCTTGGCGGGATAGACTCCGTCGTGCCGGTCGACGCCTGGATACGGGGCTGTCCGCCGACACCATCGGCCATATTGAACGGCATACTCAAGGCCGTCTCAACGAAGTAAATATCCGCTCACTCTTTTATAAGGAGCGCGACAGGGAGGGTCGAGAGGACGGAGGCGGCCTTCAAGACCCTCCCGGATATCGTTTCCCCGGTAAGCGCGTCCCTCCACGAAGCCTCTTCAGGCATCATGACTTCCGTATCCATCCAGACCCCTTCGCCCACGGGCATGACTCCTTCTTTTACAAGCGACGCCGGGAGCCTTGCCGCTATGACGGTTGCCACAGCCCCGTCTTTTTCCCGCGCGAACGAAAATATGTGCCTCGCCCTCTGCCCCTTTGTCTCGACGGGCGCGTACGAGCCGTGGTCGAAGAGCGCGGCGTGTTTATGCCTCGCCGCGAGCGACCGGTATATGACGAAGAGTTTTATGGAGCCGTCGTGATATGAGGCCAGCAGCTCCTCCGCGAGGGCTTTAAGCCCGTCCTGCTCGCGCCCTTTTATCCATTCGAGCTTCTCTCTCCTTTTCCCGAAGTCGACCGGCCTCCTGTTGTCCGGGTCGACGAGGTTCAAGTCCCATAGCTCGGCGCCCTGATAGAAGTCCGCCACGCCCGGGGAGGCGAGCTTTATCAGTGTCTGCGAAAGGGAGTTGAAGACGCCAAAGAACGCGGCCTTTCTCTGGAACTGGAGGAAGTCCTCGAGGAACGCGTTTTCCCTTGTGGAATCGAGCGCGCCGTCTATGAAAGAGAGAAAGGCCTCCTCGTATTCGGCGTCCGGTTTCAACCACGCCGTGTGCCTCTTCGCCTCGCGCACCGCCTTGACGATATAGGCCTTTACCCTCTCCGTGAACACCCCGTCGATCCCCTCGAACGGCAGAGACCCGACGAGGGTCTGGTATAGGAAGTATTCGTCGTTCCTGTCCGGTATGTAAATGCCGCCGACGTTCCGTTTGTGCCTCTTCAAAAGGTTAGACCACCTCTTTATACGCGCCTCCCAATCCTCGGCGAGCTCGGAGATGACGTTTATGCGGGCTCTGGCGTCCTCGCCCCTCTTTGAATCGTGCGTGGAAGTGGCGTTCATCGAGTGAGGGAACGAGGCGGCGCGTTCCTTGAGAAATAGGTGAAGGGCTTCGGGAGGGTGGCCTAACCTCCCGGGGTCGCCCCCGACCTCGTTCAAGGAGAGAAGCCTGTTATATACATAGTGGAGCGTGTCCTCGAACCCCTTGGCCGTTAGCGGCCCGGTGAACTGCTGGAACCTCATGACGAACCTTAGCCACCCTTTCCGGTCCTCGGCCGTAAGGTAGTCCCTGAAGTCCAGCAATAATACCTTTTCAAGGAACCGTATTTCGTTCAAGAGCGCAGGCGTCTTTCTCGCGGCCTTCTCCACCGCCTCCCTTATGCGCGCGCAATCGTTGCCCGAGACGGACGGAGAGCTTATGTACGTCCTGTAGACCGGGAAGTGCGACATGACCTCGGCTATCGCCTTTTTGAGCCCCGAGAGGGTCATGTCCGAGCCGTACCTGTCGTCCTTGAGCGTGTGTTTGAGGAGCTGGGCGAGGTTGGAGACGTCGCTCGTCATGTCCATCTCGGTTATGAGCCTTTTCTTCTCGTAGAAGAGCTCGCGGTACGGGGTCTTCATTCCCGTGAAGTTTACATAGGCGCGCGTTATGCGCGCCTCCTTCGATGAGTCCGCGAATATCCCGTTCACCTTGTTCATGAAGTCGTACCCCGTCGTCCCCTCCACGGGCCACTCGGGGAGCGCTTCGGAGCTCGCGAGTATTTTTTCGACGACGAGGTATATCCCGTCCTTCCGTTCCCGTATCCTGTTCAAATATCTGAGCGGGTCGTAGAGGCCGTCGATGTGGTCTATGCGTAGCCCCGTCACCCCGGAGTCCACGAGCCGGAAGACGAGCGCGTGAGTGTGGCTGAAGACGGTCTCGTCCTCGGCCTTCAGCGTGATAAGCTCGTTGATGTTGAAAAAACGCCTGTAGTTTATCTCCTCTGCCGCGACCTTCCAGAACGAGAGCTTGAAGGACTGCTCGGAGAGGAGCCTGTCCATGGGGATGAAGCTCTCCGCGTCGCCTGCCCTCCCGTTGAACACGGCTATGTTCTCGTCTATGTAAGTCTTTATCCCTGCGCTCCCGTCGTGGAGGTCCTTGAGCATGCTTTTGACGAACGCGACCTGGTCGTCTACCTCCCCGAACTCGGCCGCGCCCTGGAGGTTCTTTATCACGTAGATGACCCCGAGGAGCTTTATGAGGTCCGGGTGGCCGCGCCCGAGCCGCCGCTTGAGCCTTTTGAGGTCGTGCGTGAGTATGGTCGCGTAGGACGAGATCTTAAGGGGAAATAGAAAGCCGAAATATCCGACGGAGAAGGTGTCGTTTTCATAGACGAGCCTTATCTCCCCGGCTTCGAGCGCCTCCCCGTAGATCCTCCCCATGAACGGGGCCAGCACCCGCTCCTCTATCCCCTCGTAGGGGTGGTCCCATTCGATGTCGAAAAAATTGAAGTAGCGCGACTCCCTGCCCTTCTCGAGGACGTCCATGAGCATCTGATTCGCGCCGTCGTATGCCATGTGGTTCGAGACGACGTCCTGGAGCCAGCCCATGCCGAGGGATTTTACGGCCTCCAGCAGCGCCCTCAGCTCCTCGTTGGTCCCGAGCTCCGGGTTGATCTCTCCCGGGTCTACGACGTCGTAACCGTGCGTGGAGCCGCTACGCGGCTTAAGTATGGGGGAGGCGTATATGTCGGAGATGCCGAGGTCCGAAAGATACCCGAGGACGCGGGCGGCGTCGGCGAACCTGAAGGACGGGTTGAACTGGAGCCTGTACGTGGACGAGGGGACCCTCATATCCGGACCTTGACGCGGAGCTTATCCCCGAGCTCGTTGAATACAGCGAGCCACTTGGACGCCGCATCGTCTCCCTTGGCGGACCGCTCCTTCATCGCCGGCGCGCAGCCTTTGCCTATCCTGAAATACGCGTCCTGGGCCGAAAGCAGGTCCATAGGCAGGTCCATCGGACGCAGTATCTCCAGAAGGTCCCTCGTGGTCTCCATGAGCGGGATGTCTTCCGTGGACGAGGAGAGCCTCTCCATCGAGGCGTTCACGAAGCGACCGGCCTTGAACGCCGCCATCTCCGAGTCTATCCTTACGGAGAGCCCCGCGGCCTTCCTTATGAGCGCCTTGACCTTCTCTATGTCGACTCCGTCGGTAAGCGAGCGCTTAAGGTCCGTGTTTATCGTGAACGAGGCGGTTACCGAGAGCGGCTCGGGGAGCGGGATGTTGAGTTGCCTCAGGAACTCCATCATGTTGTAGTTGTCGTCGAAGATGTGCCTGTAGGAGGCTTCGATCTCCCCGTATGTCTGCGAGAGTATCTGGTCTATTATCTTCCTCTGCTCGTCCCTGAAGAGGTGCCGGAGCGAGTACGAGTTCGTGCCGAAGTACTTGTCCATGAGTCTTATGATCTCGGGGATGTCCCTTTTCTCGAAGGCCCCGGTCATCTGCAGCTTCATGGCGTTAAAGAGGCTTATCCCGGCGAAAGGGCTTATGCCCCCGTTTACGCTGTTATCGCCGAGATGCAGGACCGAGTAGAAGAAACGGGCGGACTCGTTCGTCACCCTTGACCTGACCCCCGTTATCCCCATGGCGAGTTTCAGTTTCCCCGCTTCGTATTTCTCGTATATGTCGCTCTCCGTGTCGTAGCAGTAGATGGGCGCGCTCTTGCCGTATTCGTCGAATAGGGAAGATATGGCGTAGTGCATCCCGACCCGCTCAAGATCGATGCGCGCGTTCGCGGCGAACATCTCGTAGGCCGATCTACCGTTGGCGTAGACGTTCGATGGCGCGGATTCGAGCCTCTTCATGAATTCATTTTCGAGCGCGACCCCCCTGGCCTCCTCGGCGAGCTGTATGGCGCGCGCGGCGTACTGCATGACCTGCACGGTCTCTATCCCCGAGACCTCGTCGAAGAACCAGCCGCAACTCGTGTACATGAGGAGCGCGTTCCTCTGCATCTCGAGGAGCTTTATCGCCTCTATCCTCTCGGGCTCCGAAAGCTCCCGGGAGGCGTGGGAGCCGAAAAATGCGTCAACGCTCTCCCTCGACCTGTCGAGGATGACGCCGATGTACGCGTCTCTCGCTCCCCACGGGTCTTTCAGGTACTTCGCCCCCTCCTCCTCGTAAACAGGAGAGAGCGAGTCACGTAGCCAGTCGAGCGCCTCCCTGAGCGGCTTCCTCCATTGCTGGTTCCAGCCGCCGCGCGTCCCGGAGTTGCAGCCGCAGTCGTCCCTCCACCTCTCCACGCCGTGGGCGCAGCTCCATGACGAGTTCTCGTGGACCTCGGCGAGGTGCTCAGGCGGATGTTTCTCCAGGAACGCTCCGAAGTTCGTGAGACTGGCGAGCTTGTTCGATTCGATCGAGTGGAGGCAGTAGGCGAGCGCCATCTCCCCGTACTTGTGGTGATGGCCGAAGGTCTCTCCGTCGGTGGCTATGGAGACGCAGTAGGGCGTCCCGTCCTGATGGGCAGGGGAGGTCATGCGCCTCGCGAACGCCTCGCCGTTATAGAGGAGCCCGCCGAAGCTCACCTCGTGGGCGATCTCTCCGTCGTAGAAGAATACCGCGATGTTCTTGCCCGACGGGAGCTCCACGAGGTAGGGGAGGCGCGTGTCGACCTCGGACTCCTTCCACCGCGCGCCCTTGGCGGGCTTCTTCGTCCTCTTCGCCTGCCTGGGAGCGAGCACCGTGAATTTTATTCCGTGAGAGACGAGTATGTCGAGTGTCTCGGGGTCCACGGCCGTCTCGGGGAGCCACATGCCCTCGGGGTCCCTTCCGAACCTTTTTCTGAAGTCCTCTATCCCCCAGCGGACCTGCGTCTCCTTGTCCCTTTTGTTCGCGAGCGGCATTATCATGTGGTTATAGACCTGGGCGATGGCCGAGCCGTGGCCCGAGAAGTTTGCCATGCTCAGCCTGTCGGCCTCTATGACCGACCTGTAGACGTCGGGCCGCCTTTTTTCGAGGTCTGAGAGGAGTGTCGGGCCGAAGTTGAAGCTTATCTTCGAGTAGTTGTTTATGATGTCGATGACGACGAGCCCCTCGCCCAATATGCGCGCCCTGGCGTTCGGGCCGTAGCACTCGACCGATATCCTCTCGTTCCAGTCGTGATACGGGTAGGCCGAGTCCTGCAGTTCTATCTCCTCGAGCCACGGGTTCTCCCTCGGCGGCTGGTAGAAGTGGCCGTGTATGCATACGTATTTGTCCATCAGCCCTCCTTTATGTAAAGGACGAAGGACTCGGGGGAGAGCATTAAGGCCCCGGGGCCGTCTATCCACGGCGGGGTCATGAGCCCCTCGCTTGTCCCTCCCCACAGAGGGTCGGAGGAAGCGATCGCGCGAAGCCACCTCCCGGAGACAGGCGGTATGCTTGCCGTCGAGGCCTCTTTGCCGAAGTTGAAGACAGCGAGCGCTTTTGCGTCATTGCTCCGCCTATGGAGATAGAGGAGCGTTTTTTCGGAGGCGGCCTCGACCGAGTCCCATGACGCTCCGGCAAGGGCCGGAGCGGTCTTCCTGATCTCTATCAGGGCCCTGTAGAACTCCCTGAGCATCCGGCCTCTGCCCGTCTCTCCCTTTTTCCAGTCGAGTCTCGTCTTAAGAAATGTATCTTCGCTGTTGGGGTCCGGGGGAGCGCCTTTCCATTGGAATGCACGGAACTCCTCGGCCCTGCCGCGCGCGGCGGCCTCCGCGAGCTCTCTGCCGGCATGGCTCGTGAAATAAAGGAACGGCGCGTCCTCGCCGTATTCCTCGCCCATGAAAAGGAGCGGGATGAACGGCGAGAGGATGACGGCCCCGGCAACGAGTTTCAGGGCCTCGAACGAGACGAGGCTGGAGAGCCTCTCGCCGAGCATGCGGTTGCCTGCCTGGTCGTGGTTCTCTGAAAATACGACGAGCCGCGAGGGCTCTACATCGGTCAAAGGCGCCCCGAAGGACTTTTTCCGGTACTTCGAGTACTGGCCCGAGTAGACGAACCCTTCCTTGAATGCGCGCTCGAGCTGGCCGATCTCCCCGAAGTCCTCGTAGTACCCGTCCCGCTCGCCTGTAACGAGCGCGTGGAGCGAGTGGTGGAAGTCGTCGCACCAGAGCCCGTCGAGGCCCGCTCCGCCGAGGCGTTCGTCCCTGACGAGCGAGGGGTCGTTCCGGTCGCTCTCGGCGAAGATGTAAAAGGGCCTCCCGGCCTCTTTCGAGAACGCCCTTACGCGCCTGCCGAGCGCGACGAGAAAGGTCGTCGCGCTGAAATCATATATGGCGTGGACGGCGTCGAGCCGGAGCGCGTCCACATGGCAGTCCTCGAACCAGTGCATGGCGTTCTCGATGAAGAAGTTCCGCACCTCATCGCTAAACGGACCGTCGAAGTTTACGGCCTGCCCCCATGGCGTTTTATACCTGTCCGTAAAATACGGGCCGAACGAGTGGAGGCAGTTCCCCTCGGGGCCGAGGTGGTTGTATACGACGTCGAGTATGATTGCGATGCCTGCCATGTGGCACTCGTCCACGAGGCGCTTGAGTCCTCCCGGCCCCCCGTATGAGTCCTGGGCGGCAAACGGGAATACCCCGTCATAGCCCCAGTTCCTTGTCCCGGGGAACTGGGCGACCGGCATGAGCTCGATTGCGTTGACGCCAAGGGCGCTCAACTCCCCGAGCCTCGGGATCATTGCCTCAAAAGTGCCTTCGGGGGTGAATGAGCCTGTGTGTATCTCGTAGATGACCATCCCGGCGGGCGTTATCCCTTTCCAGGAAGAGTCCCGCCATTGGTATGCGTGGTCCACGACCTCGGAGGGGCCGTTCACCCCTTTGGGCTGGGAGCGGGAAGCGGGGTCGGGTCTGCGCTCCTTGCCGTCGAGGATGAAAGAATAAAGCGTGCCTGGCCCGGCGCCCTCGACAAGCGCCCTCCAGTACCCGGACCCCTCTCGTTCAAGGTCGAGTTGCCTTGGGACCCGCTTGCCCGGCGCCGAATACTCGACCGTCACCCTCTCCCTCAGCGGGGCCCAGACCGTAAACTCGGTCTCTCCATCGAGGTACCTCGCTCCTATTTTCATGTTTCGACGCCTCGTAAAAACGGAGGTTGACGCAGACCGGCAAGTTTACGCATCTCCGCGAATTACGGCAGGTTTTTACTTGTTTCTGTAAGGGGAAAGTGTCTACATAGAGTCTATACCCTGAATCCGGGGTGTCAATTGAGGCCATTCTTAAATCGATAATTTAAAGCTTTTTCCAGAATATCCGAAAAGAACCTGTGATAGGCAGTTAACGGTTTACTCTCTTCTGTAGGGTTTTAAAGCGTCAGGCAACTCGACGAGGACCGCATGCTGAAGTCAAAAAATGGCCCGGGTAGCGGTCCCTTTTTGCACGGAAAGGGATCGGACGAAAGCGGCGTAAGCTTTGGCGCCTGCAACAGGCACCCGGGCGACTGCCTCTCCAGGTACAAGACGCTATTCTCAAATCTGAGCGACCTCGCCTACGTCTGTGACGCGGACGGGAAGATAATCTACATAAACAAGGCTTCAGTGAAGTTCGCAGGGTCCGAGCCCGCGGTCCTCATCGGGACGGGGTTCGTCACCCTTGTCGAGGGCCGGACCGTCGCCGATGCCGAGGCGGCCTTCAGGGAGACGCTACAGGGAAATTGCCCGAGGGCCGAGTTCCTATTCAGCAAGACCGGCGTCCTGTGTGAGTCGAGGAACATGCCTCTGATGGACGGGGACGGGGCGATCACGGGTGTAGTCGGCATCGGCAGGGACATAAACGACCTCGAGCGCGCCGAAGAGGCGATAAAGAGCGAAAGGGACAGGAACCAGAGATACCTGGACCTTGCCAACGTGATATTCGTCGTCATAGGCGCCGACCGTAAGGTCGAGCTCATCAACAGGAAGGGGAGAGAGCTCCTCGGTTACAGCGAGGACGAGATAATCGGCAGGGACTGGTTCGACTTCATACCAGAGAGGCTTAAGGAGGGCGCGGCCGAGTGTTTCAAAAAAGTGGCCTCAGGCGAGACCCCGCCGCCCGAGTGCTTCGAGGGGATAGTCGTCAGAAGAGACGGCGGGGAGAGGGTCATAGCATGGCATAACGCTCTCCTGGCCGACGACGATGGAAGGGTCGTCGCCGTCTTGAGCTCCGGGGACGATATCACGGAGCTAAAGCGCGCCGAAGAGGAGCTCAAACAGTACTGGGACGGGCTCGAGGGGATAGTCGGGTCGAGGACCGCCGAGCTCGAAGAGGCGAACGAGAGGCTTAAGGAAGAGATAGGCACGAGAAAAAAGGCCGAGCAGGACCTCCTTAAGCTCACCAAGGCGATAGAGCAGAGCGCGAACCTCGTCTGCATAACGGACGTGAACGGCGTCATAGAGTACGTCAACCCGACGTTCGAAAAGACGACCGGCTGGAAGAAGGAAGAGGCGCTGGGACAGAACCCGCGCGTCATCGCCTCCGGCACAACGCCCAAGGAGACATACGACGAGCTCTGGGCCACCATACTCTCCGGCAATGTCTGGAAAGGGACCTTCAGGAACAAGAGGAAGGACGGCGAGCCGTTCTGGGTGAGCGCCGTCATCTCGCCCATCTTCGGGGAAGAAGGGCGGATAACGCACTTCCTCGCGGTCCACGAGGACATAACCGAGCAGAAGGTGTCGAGGGAGCAGATAAAATTCCTCTCGCATTACGACGGGCTTACCGGCCTCATCAACAGGTCCCGGTTTATCGAGCTCCTGACGTCATGGATATGCACGTCCAGGGACGGATCTTCAGGGGCGCTCTTCCTCCTCGACATAGACCAGTTCAAGTTCATAAGCGACGCCTACGGACACGGCATGGGGGACGAGTTCCTCCGCAAGGTCGCGCGCCTCCTTACGGTGACGCTCCGGTACGCGACCTCAAGGCTCTTCGGCGACCCCGCGAAGGAGTCGTTCCTCTGCAGGCTCTCGGGCGACGAGTTCGCGGTATTCCTGCCGAATACCTGCAGGGAGGACGCCGGGAAGGTCGCCGAGCACTTGAGGGCCGGGCTTGAGAGTTTCTACCAATCGGATGTCCCGTGCCACCTTACGGTGAGCGTCGGGGTATCCTTGTATCCCGACCACGGCTCCACGGCATCAGAGCTCCTCACAAAGGCCGACGCCGCAATGTACAGGGCCAAGGAGCTCGGCAGGAACCGAACGCATCTATACACGCCCGAGGAACTCGAGATAGAGCAGATGCACTTCAGGCTCAAATGGAAAGAGGATATCATCGCGGCGGTCATGGAGGACAGGTTCGAGCCGTGGTATCAGCCGATACTCCACCTCGGGGACGGGACCGTAAGGAAGTTCGAGGTGCTGGCGAGGATGCGGGACAGGGACGGCAAGATAATACTGCCTGGCCCGTTCATCGACATAGCCGAGAGGTTCGGGATAGTAAGCTCGATCTCCAAGGTCATTTTCGAGAAGGCGATGATACTCCAGGCCGAGAACATCTCAAAAGGCAGGCCCCTCTCGTTTTGCCTGAACCTCTCGGGCAAGGAGCTCGGCGACAGGGACCTACTCAACTTCCTCAAGACCAAGATGGCCGAGACCGGGGCCGACCCGTCGCTGTTCGTCTTCGAGATAACCGAGACTTCTTCCATACCCGACCTCGACGCGGCGCTCTCGTTCATAAAGGAGCTCAAATCCCTCGGCTGCAGGATATCGCTTGACGACTTCGGCATAGGGTTCACATCCTTCCAGTACCTAAAGGAACTGCATGTCGACTACATAAAGATAGCCGGGTCGTTCATAAAGGGGCTTGACAAGAACCTGAACGACCGGCTCTTCGTAAAGGCGATCACGGACGTCGCTCGCGGCATGTCCATACAGACAATAGCAGAGTTCGTGGAGACGGACGGGATAATGGATATACTCCGGTCCATCGGGGTGGACTATGCCCAGGGATACCACGTAGGGAAGCCCGCGCCTTTCCTGTCCCCGTAAAGGCCGGTTTCCGGCTCTCCGCTCTTCTTTCGTTCCCCACCTTTCCAATACAATACCGCCGGATACTGGTCTGCCCGTCCGGCGAGGACCGCTCGGCGCGGGGCCAGTTTTCAGAAACGGAGCCCTTTGACATATTGATCCCATCATCGTCAGATCTGAGGTCTGCCCGTCCGGCGAGGACCGCTCGGCGCGGGGCCCAATTTCAAACCAGGCTACTCCAACTCCATGAGGCAAAGCCGCCGGATACGGGTCTGCCCGTCCGGCGAGGACCCTTTTATGGGCTTGACAACAAACCTCCCAAAAAGGTAAACTGCGGTCTTGATTTTTAAAGGCCGCACCCCCCCGCTCATCGGGTAAAAACCGGAAAATTCGAGCTTTCTGAATCGGACGGGCCTTTAAGGGTCTTTAGACTCAAGGCGAAGGTGTGTCCGTTTGCATCAATGCGGTGTGATCTGAACTTTTGAAAAGGAGACATGGTGTAAGATGGACATCTCTGGGCTTACAATTCTCTTCGCTCTGGTTACAGCGGGCATCGGCATAGCATACGCGGCATGGCTCGCATTCTGGGTAAAGGGGCTCGACGGCGGGACCCCTGAGATGAAAAGGATACAGGCGGCGATACACGAAGGCGCCTCGGCCTACATGGCCCGCCAGTACAAGACCGTCGCCTATGTCGGCGTCATCATATTCATCCTCCTCTGGGCCGCAGGTTACTGGTCCGAGCACTTCGGATTACTCACCGCCTGCGGCTTCGTCGTCGGAGGCGTGGCCTCTGCCATCTCCGGCTATGTCGGCATGATGGTCGCGGTAAGGGCGAACGCCAAGACCGCGCAGGCCGCGCATAACGGCCTTAACGCCGCTCTCCAGGTCGCCTTCAGGGGCGGGGCCGTCACCGGGCTCCTCCTTATAAGCTTAGGCCTCCTCGCCGTCACGGGCTTCTTCGCGGTCGCGATAAGTGTGGCGGGTGAGGGTAAGGCGGTAGCATCGCTCCTTTCCCTCGGACTCGGCGGCTCGCTCATATCGCTCTTCGCGAGGGTCGGCGGCGGCATATACACCAAGGCGGCGGATGTGGGCGCCGACCTCGTCGGAAAGGTCGAGGCGGGGATACCCGAGGACGACCCGAGGAACCCGGCCGTCATAGCGGACAATGTCGGCGACAACGTCGGCGATTGCGCCGGTATGGCCGCCGACCTCTTCGAGACCTACGCGGTCACGACAGTCGCCACGATGGCCCTTGCGCACCTCCTTTATCCCGAATCCCGCATAGCCATGCTCTTCCCGCTCGTTTTGGGGGGCGCTGCGATAATAATGACGATAATCGGCAGCTGGTTCGTAAGGATCGGCTCGGGCGGCGGCATCATGCCCGCCCTTTACAAGGGCTTCATAGCAACAAGCGTATTGTCCGCGATAGCCTTCTATCCCATAACCTATTACCTCATGGACGGGATAGGCGGGGTATCCGCCATGAATTACTACTTTACGGCATTGATCGGCCTCGCCGTGACCATTACGCTTGTCGCCATAACCGACTACTACACGGCGAAGCACTACGCGCCGGTGCGCGAGATAGCCGAGGCCTCGGTTTCGGGGCACGGGACAAACATCATAGCGGGGCTCGCGGTCGGCAAGCAATCTACCGCCCCCCCGGTGCTGGTCATTGCGGCCGCGATACTCGGCAGTTACTCGCTTGCCGGCCTCTTCGGCGTGGCCATAGCGGCTGAAGCGATGCTCACGATGGCCGGTATAGTCGTCGCCATAGACTCGTTCGGCCCCATCACTGACAACGCCGGCGGCATAGCCGAGATGGCGAACATGGGCTCGTCCGTAAGGGACGTCACCGACCCGCTCGACGCCGTAGGCAACACCACCAAGGCCGTCACCAAGGGTTATGCCATAGGTTCGGCGGCCCTTGCCGCCATCGTCCTCTTCTCGGAGTACACGAGGTCGGTCTCGGTCGGCGGCGTGCAGATGGTATTCGACCTTTCCGACCCGCTCGTCCTCGTCGGCCTATTTATCGGCGGCATGCTCCCGTTCCTCTTCGCGTCCTTCCTCATGAAGGCGGTGGGAGACGCGGCGGGTTCCATCGTCGAAGAGGTGAGGAGGCAGTTCAGGGAAATAAAGGGCATCATGGACGGGAGCGGCAAGCCCGAGTACGGCAAGTGCGTCGATATCGTCACGACCGCGGCGATCCGGAGGATGATAGTCCCGTCGCTCATCCCGGTCGTAGCCCCGATAGTCGTAGGCCTTGTCCTCGGACCGAAGGCCCTAGGCGGCGTGCTCGTGGGCGCAATCGTAACCGGGTTGTTCGTAGCCATCAAGATGACCTCGGGCGGCGCGGCCTGGGACAACGCGAAGAAGTATATTGAAGAAGGCAAGCACGGCGGCAAGCACAAGCCCGCGCACCAGGCGGCCGTCACCGGAGACACCGTCGGCGACCCGTACAAGGACACCGCGGGCCCCGGCATCAACCCGATGATCAAGGTCATAAACCTTGTCGCGGTCCTCTTCGGCGTACTGCTCTTCTCGTAGGACGGGGTGTTTGGTAATGTGATCATCAAGGCCGGGCCAACGGAGTTGGCCCGGCCTTTTTTTTGGTATTTTGGTCAAGAAAGAGTCTTGAATCCCCCCTCTTTACTAAAGAGGGGTTGGGGGAGATTATCAAGAGAGTGTTTTTTTCCTCTTGTATCCTTTATCGGGGACGAATAAGCACGGAGGCGCGCGATGGAGAGGCTTTATAAAGGCGTATTGAAGTTCCAGGAATCATATTTCAAGAAGGAAGAAGAGTTCTTCAAAAGGCTCTCGAAGGGACAGGACCCGGAGGTGCTCTTCATAACATGTTCGGACTCCCGCGTGGACCCGCACCTCGTCACGCAGTCCGGCCCCGGGGAGCTCTTCATATTGAGGAACATCGGGAACATCATCCCGCCTTTTGACGCGCTGAAGGACAAGAACTCGACGGCCGCGGCGATAGAGTACGCGGTGCAGGTGCTTAATGTGACTGACATCATCGTCTGCGGACATTCGAACTGCGGGGCGATGAAGGCACTCCTTCGGGACGAGTCGGAGCTTGAAGGGATGCCGCACTTAAGGGACTGGCTTAAACTCGCCGGACCCGTGAGGGAGCATGTCCTCGGGGTCTTCGGGGACTCCGAATCCGAGGTCATCCAGGGATACACCGAAAAAGAAAACATCCTCGAACAGATTGAGAACATCGAGACATACCCGTTCGTGGATGCGGCGATAAAGGCGGGAAAATTATTCCTCCACGGGTGGTACTTCGACATAGCGACGGGGGAGATGTATGCGTATGCGCCGGGGACGAACAGGTTTGAGGAGATTAAATGAAGGCTACCTCTAAAAATTGTTATTTTTCCTGACTGCTCGGCGCAGGGCCAAAGTCTCGAACGGAACTTTTGGGGTAAATGAGATTTCAGCCTTTTGATACGGAGTTGCCCGTCCGGCAGGACTGCGCAGGTCGAAAATAAAAATGCTCATATTAACCACATATGGTGCCTGGTCAGGGAATCCGCTCCTGTGCACCACGCCGTGGCAACAAAACCTTATCCGCATTAATTTTTTATGCCTCACTTCCGCTTGTCCTTCACAGCCAGATAGCGCTGATAATGCGCCTGAGCCTTTAACGGCTTTCCCTTATTCGTGTACGCGACCCATAGGTTATAATGGGTCTCAGCATTGGCGTTGTCGAGCCGCAGCGCTTGAAGGTACTCCGCTATCGCTTCATCAGGCCTGCCCTGCACAAGATAAGATGACCCAAGGTTATTCCTCGCGAATACATGTCCAGGCCTGATCTCTATGGCATGTCTGTATTCCTGCATCGCTTCATCGACCATCCCCGCGTCATTGTAAGCGTTTCCAAGCTCCACGCGCGCGTCTGCGTCTTTCGGGTCTATTCTCAAAGCCATTTGAAATTCAGCTATGGCCTTGTCGAACTCTCCACGCCCGGCGTAAGCCCTTGCGAGGAAAACATGGCCGGGCACTTTGCCCGGGCTTTTCTTCACAAGGTCTTCGTAGAGCGTAACAGGGTCTTTCCATACCGCGTTCCTATATATGGCCGCACTACCCAATGGAGCCGCCGCAAGGAGGATTGCCATCGAAAAATGGAAGGGCTTCAATGTAAAAGAGGTTCTGGTCCTCAAAATGCCGTATAGGGAAAAAAAGGCCGTGCTGAAAAAAAGGGCCGCGCCAGCGCTCGGCAGATACAGCCTGTGCTCGAAGATGACGTGCTGTATCGGGATGACGGAAGATTCGACCGAGATGGTCGCGAAAAACCAGATGATCCCTATTCCGGCGGCAAGCCTGCTGAGAGACGGCTTCCTGTATCCGGAATACAGCAGGGCTATTCCTGAAATGAATATACCGATGATGAAAATGAAAGACAGGAACACGTGCGGATGAGTGAACGAATCATAAAT
This sequence comes from Deltaproteobacteria bacterium, assembly GCA_016182655.1. Lineage (GTDB taxonomy): Bacteria > Desulfobacterota > GWC2-55-46 > GWC2-55-46 > GWC2-55-46 > GWB2-55-19. Next base: position 53,275 of record JACPGB010000028.1, on the reverse strand, counting down.
AGGATATTCATAATCGAAATTCTGGTTTATAGGCATTACAAGAAGCCGCAAGTAGGTCACCATCACCGCCAACTGGGTCAAAAGATAGTCGTGCCGTGAAAGAGTGGAGAGCTCCTTGACCTGCAGGGCGCGGATCATCTCGGCTATCTCGCCGGACTCCTGCCACGCAAGGAGGAACATGGGGATCGTAAGCGCGGAGGCGAGCATGGGGAGCATATAGATGACGCGCTTTTTAAACGGCAACGTTGTTCCCTTGAAAAGCAGCAACTCGAAAAAAACGGCCATGAAAGGCAGGGTAAAGCTTATCTCCTTTGTCATCTGCGCAAAGACGGCAAGGACCGGCATCAATGCGTATGCGGCAATACGGAACCGTCCGCTTTCAAGGCTGGAGCGCCATCTGAAATACAGGACAAGCGTCAGCAAATAGAAGAGCGTTGCGAGCGAGGCAAAACGCTGGGTTATATAGGTGACCGCCTCGGTCTGCACCGGGTGGGCCGCAAACAGGAGCGATGCCGCGAAAGGTATAAAGAAAAACGGAGCGCCATTGCAATCCGCGCATCTTTTGAACAGGTTCGATTTGAAAAGCGACCTCATCAGCATGAATGCCATGATGGAGTTGGCGCCGTGTATCAAAATATTAACGGCGTGATAGCCTGAGGTCTCAAGCCCGCCGAGCCTGTAATTCAGGGCAAACGAAAGGTATCCGAAATACCTCGTGCCCGAGGGAGGCCAGAAATTGGAAAGGTCTCTTATGAAATAGTTCTCCGTCACATACATGAAGTCGTCAAAGCAGAACGGGTAATTGATGGTGCCGGAATAAATGGCAAAGGTCGCTGACAGGAGGATGATGATTTGGGGAAACCAGTGTCTTGCCGTCTTAGCGTTCATCTCGATCAACTGTGCGCGTGTGGCAGGGATTTAATGGATTATTTTATGATATGGGGCTGATTGCTATATTTATCATTCCTTATGAGCTTTTTCAATCAGATATGCTTAATTGGATGTGTTGAAGGCTTGTCGACGGGAAGCTGAGATGAAGTGATTTTTAAACAAAAAAGCCGGTTCAACCGAGGACCCTGCAAATGGCAAATACCCCAAACCCGGCTCGGGGTCCGGATGAATGCGTACTTTCAAGTAAAAATATTTTTTGTTCTGTCTCTAACAAACACACGGGCGCATGGCGGAGAGCGCCTCCGGGAGGCAGGGGCGAGCGCGCTGAGGCGCGAGGAGCGTAGCGACTTAAGGGGCACGCGAACTGGTGGGGGAGGAAGGAAGCGCGCGGAGCGCGCAAAAAGGCCTCAAGCAAAAGACTCGAATATCGTCGTCCAGGCCGTTTGGTTTTGATTGGTTCGCTACGCGCAGCCTATCTACCCGACCCCTTCCTCTTATGCCTTATGTACTCGATGACCCCCGGCAATATCGAGAGTACGATGATGGCGAGTATCACGAGCGTGAAGTTCTTTTTTACCGCCGGGAGCCCGCCGAAGAAGTATCCCGCGAGCACGAACGAGCATATCCAGAGGACCCCGCCCACGATGTTATATGTGATGAACTTGCCGTAGCTCATCGCGCCGACTCCCGCGACGAACGGCGCAAAGGTGCGGACGATAGGCACGAACCGCGCGAAGATGATGGTCTTGCCGCCGTACTTCTCGTAGAATTTGTGGGTCTTCTCCAGATACTCCTTCTTGAAGATGCGGCTGTTTGTCTTCTGAAAGACCCGGGGTCCCATGTAGTGGCCTATGGCGTAGTTGACGGTGTCTCCGAGTATCGCGGCGACGGAGAGCCCGATAAGGACATACTCTATGCGGAGCGACCCCATTGCCGCGAAGTTGCCGATGGCGAAGAGGAGCGAGTCGCCTGGCAGTATCGGCGTCACCACGAGCCCGGTCTCGCAGAAAATGATGAGGAAGAGTATCGCGTAGGTGTATACGCCGTAGTCCTGGATGATGAGGTTCAGGTGCCTGTCGAGGTGCAGGAAGATGTCTATGAACTCCTTTATGAATTCCATCGTTTTCCTTTCGTGCCTTATGTCGAATGCATGGGAGATTACCTTCGAATAATCCCCCTAAATCCCCCTTTAGGAAAGGGGGAAGATAAAAACAAGACACAACATATTAATTTAGTGTGTGCCGCAAGTCAATTACAGCTTTTGAGGATGGGAGGGTAATGACAAAACGACCTCCCCTGGCCCCTCCTTGGTAAGGAGGGGAAGTTAAAACTCCTTCCCTTAACAAGTGGAGGTAGGGAGGGGTGGTCTGCAAGCCCCTCTTTTCTAAAGAGGGGTGGGGGGAGATTATGGTTCGCTTTTATTCCCCCTTTGTCCCCCTTGGGAAAGGAGACCTTTGCGTAAGACGCTGGATCCCCGCTTTAAGCACGCGGGAATGACGGCATAGGATAGGGCTCCTTCATGCAATTTGACTACTCTTCCGCCGGTTGTATACTAAAAACAGGAGGTCAATGAGCATGTTCCTTGCAAGGAAAGAGGTGATATGTCGTCATGCTTTCATGGGCAGTGACTTTTCTGATCGTAGCGATCATCGCGGCGGTCTTGGGTTTTGGCGGCATAGCGGGAACCGCGGCATGGATTGCGAAACTCCTCTTCGTCATTTTCGTCATACTCTTCGTCGTCTCACTCGTGGTCGGCCGCGGGAGACCTGCCGTCTAAGGCACGACCCCGCTTACAACGGATGAATAACGGGGGCCTTAAGGCCCTTTAAAGCCGTTTTTTGACGGTTAAAGAGGCGCGAGAGATGCGCCTCTTTTTTTGTTGGATTTCAACTGAAGTATGCTAAAATCCGGCTTATCCCCCAAATATAGCGTATCCAGCCTTAATACAAGAGGTTTTCAGGTTCCAAGACAATCGCATAGTATGTTATGATATAATCAAAATAGAGGCAGCCTAAAGGGTGTCAGATGAAGACCAAAGACTTCGAAAACGAGATAAGGATACACATGGAGGCGAGGTATCCTATCCTCTGGCTCGTCTCTTTCGAGGAAAGAAGGGTCGAGCGGATAATCGAGTCCCTTTCCGAGTCGATGAAGTTCACCTTCTGGTCCTGGTCCGTATCGAGGGGCTTATATGGGGGCGAGAAGAAGAAACGGGAGCAGATGGGGAAGGAGAAGATACTCTCCACCATCGAAGAGAAGATAACCAAAGGCGAGAACACCAATAACATATTCCTTTTAAAAGACATTGCCAGCTACTTCAACTCCCACGAATTCCTTAGAAAATTCAGGGATTTGCCAACGATCATGGACGAGCGCCACACCCTCAACACCGTCTGCATACTCTCTCCGACCTTAAGCGAGATACCGCCGGAGCTCGAAGAGGACATGGTCGTCCTTGAACTATCTCTGCCCGACTACGACGAGATAGCCGAGATGGTCTCCACGACCTACGGCCACTTGATCCCCGAGAAATGGCACGCCGCGACCCGCTCCATCCTGTACAAGTCACTCCAGGGCCTTTCCATGGACAACGTAAGGAGGGTCATAAGGAAGGCCATAAGCCTCAACAACGGCTTCCTTAACGAAGACTGCATCTCCTACATACAGGACGAAAAACAGCAGATAATAAAGAAGCAGAGGATACTCGACTACTACCCGCACAGGGAGACCATCGAGAACATCGGCGGACTCTCTGAAATAAAGAAGTGGTTCGTCGAAAGGGAGCACGTCTTCCGCCTCTCAAAGGACAAGATATCGACCCTCGGGCTCGACATCCCCAAGGGCCTCCTTCTGATAGGCGTGCCAGGTTCCGGCAAGAGCTTATGTTGCAAGGCGCTCGCGGGCATCTGGAACCTGCCGTTACTCAGGCTCGACGTGGGCCGCCTCTTCGGCTCAACGGTCGGTGAATCCGAGAAAAACATCAGAAGGTGCATACAGCTTGCGGAGGCGGTGAGCCCCTGCATACTCTGGATAGACGAGATAGACAAGGCATTCGGCGGCATCGGCGGCTATCAGGGCGACTCCGGCACGCAGATGAGGGTCTTCGGCACTTTCATTACATGGTTGCAGGAAAAAGAGAACCCGGTCTTCGTCATATCGACCGCCAACGAGCCCAAGAACCTCCCGCCCGAGCTCTGGAGAAAGGGCAGGTACGACGAGGTCTTCTTCGTCGATCTCCCCAGCCAGGAAGAGCGGGAGGAGATATACAGGATCCACCTCGAAAGGCGCATCCAGAACATGAACAGGCTCAACCTCCGCGAGCTCGCGCAGAACAGCCAGGGCTTCACCGGCGCAGAGATCGAGCAGGCGGTAAAGGACGCCGTCGTCACCACCTTCAACAACCTCCACGGCGGAGAGTCCTCCAAGGAGGTCGAGGACATGATCGACGGGCTACTTGCCCTCGATGTCACGCAGGATGCGCTCCTTTCCGCGATAAGGCACATAACGCCCCTTTCGGTCTTGAAAAAAGAGGAGATAGAGGAGCTCCGCACCTGGAGCCACCAGAGGGCGCGTCCGGCTTCCAAGTCCCTCTTCCTCCAGAGGGCGGAGTCCCTTACCGACTACGAGAAGAAGAACATCGCCATACACGAGGCGGGCCACTGCATACTCATGAAGATACACTTCAACAAGACCCCGGCCTTCGTCTCCGTGGACAACTATAAGAACTTCAGCGCCTACATACCGGTGGATGAGGCCATAAGGACGACGTTCACGAAAAAGGACCTCGAAAAGGAAATAGGCGTGATACTCGGGGGCATGGTAGCCGAGGACGAGCTCATAGGCGGCGACTCCAAGACCGTAGGCGCGTCCCACGACCTCATACAGGCGACCCATATAGCCAAGAGGATGGTCGTCGAGTACGGCTTCGGCGATATAATGAGGAACAAATCCCTCGTGGTGCTACAGGACTTCGCGTTGACTTCCGGCAGCGAAGTCCTGGACGACATCCAGAAGATACTGGACTCCGCCAAGGAGGTCTCTGCCGGGATAATCTCGAGGAACAAGGACGTCCTCATGTCCTTCGTGGAGAGGCTCTCGAAAGAGGTCCTGATGAACGGCGACGCCATCATGAAGTTTTTCAAGGAGAACCCGGTAGAGTAGGGGCCGGGGCTGTTTGGGTCCAGGCGTAGCGTAACAGGTACCCGCCCGGGGCTGTCATTATAATCCGGCGCGGAGCCATCAAGGAGGTCTCAATGTCCTTCTATACGGTAATAAAGACACAGCTCTCCAGCAAGAAATACCTGATCGCGGCGCTCGAGGAGTTAAAGAAGCGCGGCGAGATAACGAACTTCGTCAAGAACGACAGGAAAGAGGAGATAGAGGTCGACAGGGACGGCGACATGATAACGCTCTCGCAGGAGAAGTCCGGCAATTACCAGGTCGGCGGAGACAATAGGGTCGTAAACAGGTTCTCGGACAGATTAAAACAGATTTACGCCTACGAGTCGATAAAGGACAACCTGCCGCTCGACTTCGAGATATCGAAGGAGACGGAGACCTCAGGCGAGATACAGATACTGCTCAAGGGTTAAGGCCGCCGAAAGGAGAGCGCCCCGATGGACAGACAGATAAAGATAAGGATCACAGCCGACGGCAGGGTCGAGATAGACTCCACTATCTACAAGGACTGCAAGGATGTCGCCGACCACCTGACGAAGGTATTGGGAGAGATGGAGAGTTTTACCGAGAAGGACGAGGTCTTCGAGAGGGAGATAAAGCTCAAGGTGGATTCCGACTGACTACTCTCCAGCCCTTCACGGCCTATCCGAAGACCATAATACAATGAAGACACAGTTGAACATACACGCCGTAATACCGTCGTCGCGAGTGAACGGCCCCGGCGCGCGCCTCGTCGTATTTTTCCAGGGGTGCGCGCGCCTGTGCGGCGGGTGCTTCAACCCGGAGACGCATTCGTTCGGGATAAAGGAGTTCCTCCCGATCGATGGGATATTCGAACGGATACAGACCCCGGTCGAGGGCATTACCGTAAGCGGCGGTGAGCCGTTCGCCCAGACCGAAGGGCTCATCCTTCTCCTGAAAGCCGCGAGAGAGCGCTCTCTTTCCACCATCGTATACACCGGCTACACGATAGAGGAGTTGAATAAGATAGAGGCCGCGCGAGAAGCGTTGAAATACATAGACGTCCTCGTGGACGGGCCGTTCATCGAAACCGAGAAAGAACCCACGCTCCTTGCGCGGGGCTCGAGCAACCAGGGATTCCACTTTCTCACCAATAGATATTCCAAAGAAGACTTCATCATGGACGGCAAGGTCGAAGTGACGATAAAGAAGGACGGGTCGATAGTCGAGACGGGGTTCAGCAGGGTCCCCTTCAGGGCGGGTTTCGGCAGATGACGGATCTGGAAAAGGCAAGACAGGCGCTCTACGCAGTTAGGGACGGCTCGGCCTTTGACGAGCCGTTAAGGGGCGTCCTCATGAAGGCGGTCCGGGAACTCCCGAAGAGCGCCGACGCTCTCGTGCTCTTCAAGCTCGCCTACGAACTGATCGACAAGGTCGGCGACCCGTCTGAAAAGAGGAAGGCCGTCCTCGACTATATAAAGGAACTCCCCAATACCGAGCTCTTCCGCCCCTTTTACGCCGACGCCGTCGACGAGGCCATAAACGCCGCCGACTCCCTCGATGAGCACCAGTACAGGACGACCGAGCTCATGAAGCTCGCAAACGAGATGCCGAAGACCGCGGAGTTTCTGCCGTCGAGGGTCCGCGCGTGGAGGCTCGCGCTCGGGCTCGCCGACAAGCCGAGGCTTAAGGACAGGGCGATAGAGCTCGTCGCCAAGGACCTCCCGAAGGCGAGCGACGAGGACTTCTACAGGAGGTACACTCTGCTCGGGATCGCGAAGGCGATGCCCAAGGACGGAGCGTTCCTCGACGTCTACAAAGATGGCGTCAGGCGGGCGATGGAGGCCATAGGCATACTTACCGAGCCCTATTACAGGAAGTACGCCATGCTTTTCATTGCCGAGGAGCTGAAGGCGGTCGAGGGCTGCGCGGAGCTCCGCGTCGAGGCCATGAGGGGCGCATTCAAGGCCGCTACGGACTCGACAGACCCGTTCGCCAGGGAGTACAACCTCATCGAGATGATACAGGTCCTGCCCAAGACCCCCGAGTTCTTCCCCATTCTCAAGGAAGCCGTCGAGCAGGCGCTCTCATTTTTTACCGTAAAGAAGTGGATGGGCGACGTCGAGGTGCTCGACGTCGTCGACTTCATCCTTTCGGCCGAGGAGCTCGGGATGAAGGAGTCGAAGCAGAAGCGGTTCACCAGGGAGAAGTACGCGACGACACTCGCAACCGAGATCGAGAAGTTCGGGACAAAACTCAACGACACGCGGTTCATAGAGATTTTGAAGCCGTATACCCACGTATGGGTACAGCCGAAGGGGCTCCGCGATGCGGTAAGGAAAGTCGTCGACCGCCTCGTCACGCTCGAGAAGACTTACCACGGCCGGGAGATAGAAAGGCCGCTCTTCGTAAAGGAGCGGAACCCGGACGGGCAGGGGCGCTACATACAGAGGAAGACGGAGTCCGCCGGCGACACCATCGCCATAGACCTCGGCGCGACTAACACCGTCATCATGAGGAGGAGGGCCGGCGGCAGGGGGGCCGACCCGGAGTTCCTGCCGCTCCCGATGATAACGAGGCGCTACAGCGACGGCACGCTCGTCGTGCCTACGGTCTTAAGCGCCGAGACGAACAACATCGGGACGGAGGTCGCCGAGGAGAACCCGATAGTCAACATAAAGCAGATGCTCCTTGAGGGCAACGCCAGGGGCAGGGACTACATGGAGAGGTTCCTGAAACTCCTCTCCCAGCACCTGCGTAAGGCCACGGTCCCCGGCGGCTGGCTCCCGTTCGGGACGAAGAGCGTCGCCGAGACGATCTACATCACGGTGCCGATCGGCTATCAGGACTACAAGGCCGCGCTCTCGGGAATCGCCGCGCGCCACATGAAGGGCTCGAAGGTCGAGTTCATAGAGGAGCCCCTTGCCGCGGCCGTCGGCTACCAGGTCGTGGAGGAGAGGGACAAGGTCGTCATGCTCATAGACTTCGGCGGCTCGACCCTGAACACGATGGTCTTAAGGCTGAACCTCAAGGAGGTCCATGTCGTATCGAAGCCCGAGCGAGCGCAGTTGCTTGGCGGGCATGATATCGACATCTGGCTCGCGCGCCACCTTGCCGGCATGATCGGCCTTGAGGCCGAGAACCTGCCGTACAGGCTCATACACAAGGCCGAGCACATAAAGATAGCGTTGTCGGACAAGGACGAGGTCCCGTTCGAGTGGGAGGGGCGAGAGGTCGCGCGCGTAACGAGGACCGAATTCGAAGAGGTGCTCGAGAGGAACGAGTTCTATAAGTTCATAGACAGGACGGTCTCGTACGTGCTCAGAAGGGCCGAGAAGGTCGGCGTCAAAAAGGAGAGGCTTGAGGCGGTCCTCCTTACAGGGGGTTCCTCGCAGATACCGTCCTTCAAGGCCAAGATAGGGGACCTCTTCCCCAGGTTGAGGAAAGAGAACGCCATATACGACCATAGCCCCCTGTCAGCCGTGGCCTCCGGCGCGGCGCTCTACGCGACGAAGGACATAACCGACAGGCACCTGGGTCTGGCCTACGCCGTAAGGTACGCGCCCGCGGGCAAGGAAGAGACGCACTCCTACTGCATAGTCCTCGAGAAGGGGGAGACCCTTCCGCTGGAGAAGACTTTCTCGGTCGCCCCGGCGAGGAAGTTGGGTGAGCAGAGCGAGATGACGCTCGAGCTTTTCGAGGTCCCCGAGGGGCTCATCGCCAGGAGGTGGACACTGGAAGGCGGCATCGAGTTCCTCAAGCAGGAGATAAGGGAGATCGCGGGCTTGGGTCTCGAGGGCATGCGGACGGTCTCGCTCCCGTTTAATAATCCGATACAGGGCTCGACCGAGGTAACCCTTTCAGTCGACGAGGGCGGGCGCTTGAAAGTAGTCTACGGCCCTGAAAACAAGGCACTTGAGACCGATATAAGACTCCAGTAACCCCCTTTTTTATCCCTCCTCTTTTCGTTGCAGTGACATCCATCACATTAAAAACGAGGCCCCTTCGGGTATACTGTACCCGGGTTTGAGGCAAAATCCTGAGTACCTTGGGTACCCTGCGCGCCTTTACCTTGCTCCCGCACCACGCATTTCCAGCTTCTCTATGCAAGCCTTTGTTTTATTTGATTTATTTGGTCTTGATAGTCAGGGCGTTCCACGAAAACAGGCGAAAAAACCAGGCAAACCAGGCGAGGAGGGCGGTTCATGGAGACAAGCGATTTGATCGAAAAGGGGATGGGGCTGGCAAGAGACGGGCGCTATCGGGAAGCGCTCGGGGTATTCGACGAGGACCTCTGCTTCACGCAACACCCTACGGCGATGTCTTATTACGCTTTGTGCCTCGCAACAGAAGAGGGAAACTACGACAAGGCAATATCCCTCTGCCTCATGGCGGCTGAAAGGGAGTTTTACAACCCGGAGATATACCTGAACCTGGGAAGGATATTCATCCTTAACGGACAGAAATCCGTTGCGGTCCGGGCCTTCAGGAAGGGGCTGAAGTTCGACAACGACAACAGAGCCCTCCTTCAGGAGATGAAGGGGCTGGGGCTCAGAAGGAAACCTGTAATAGGGTTCCTCCCGAGACAGAGCTCTGTAAACAGGTTCCTTGGGATGTTGGCGGTACGGCTCGCGCATTGATTTATTAAAGAATGTTCCGGCCCCCGTTGCGCAAGCGACGGGGGCTTTTTATTTTCTCTCTCAGGGCCTAATATCCCGCGGCTTGTCGCGTTTTTTGTGCAACATGCACATGGGTTACATTTTAACCTATGGACATAGGTTACATTTTGGTTAACTTAGGCCTGACTCCCCCAAGCCTCAGGTCGAGAATTCCGACCGGATGGAAGCCGAAACGGATTTCGTGTTTTCCGTCTAACTCGATATGCACTCGTCTTGCTTTATTCGAATCCTCTGCCTGAAGCCCTTTTGCGCGCTCCGCGCGCTTTCGGCGATGGCTCCAAGCGCTTCCTTCCTCCCCCGCCCGCTCGCGCACCCCTTGCGCGCAGATTCCCCGGTTGTTAACGCGCCGAGCGCAAGCGTCTAATCTACCCCGGTGCGCTCGCCTCTCCCTCCCCTATGCGCTCTCCGCCATGCGCCCGTGTGTTTGTAAAGAAGAGAACAAAAACTTGCCTTAACTTCCCCTCCCTTGATGGGAGGGGATCGAGGGGAGGGTGACTTCGGCCAAGGACAAAGCCGGTACGGAGTCTCCGGGGTAATCGATTCCCCTGCCGTCCGTTACAAATTTGCTTGCCCGGCGAGGGCCCCCTCACCCCAACCCGCTCCCACAAGGGGAGAGGGGGAAACTACATGCTGTTTTTTTGTTTTTACAAAAACTCCCCAGGCATGGGGTGAGCGATCTTAAGGTAGGAAGTGACGCGCGAGCCGGAGGGGGATAGACGCGCGAAGCGCGCTCAGGGGAGGCGAGCGGTCCTCGCCGGACTGGCAAAGTTCGTATCGAAGGCGATTCGTACCCTAACCTCAATAGCTTCCGAAGAACTCTGGCCCCGCGCCGAGCGGGGAGGGGGAGGGCGGAGGGAGCGAAGCCCCATGCCGAAAAAAAGCCCGGCAGGGCGAAAATGAAAACAGTACAATACACCCCAAAAAGGCGCATACATACGCTGAACGCAAAAGGCTTTTGGCAGAGGGTTCGAATAAAGCCGGACGGGCGTATATCGAGTTACGAATTAATGGGTTCAGTTTACAAAACTGAACCCGCAAAGCGTATCGAGTTACATATAAGCTTACGACCGTACAGGGCGGTGTCGACAAAGCGGATAAACAAAAGAGCAAGGGTGCGGAAAAAATACCGGTTAGGAGGGGAGGTCAGGTCCCGCCGCCCCTCCTGGGGCGGCGGGACCTGAGCGGGGGGACATTATCCAACGGGGCCCGGGCCTCCATCAGCGCCGGAAAATGCGGGACGAAACGGACGGGACATGCTGCGGAACTTTTAATCTATCTCGTGGGCAGTACAACAGGGGCCGGTTCGGCTACCTTCTCGCCCATTACCGTTATCTGGATCTCGCATTCCTTGCAGGACTTTACCTCGACTTCCATCTCGTTGTCGGCAAGGAGCGTGACATCATAGGTAAGCTCGGTGACGTTCTTGTTGAAGTCGGATTCGTCAGCGACCTCCACGCCGTTCAACTCCACCTCGGCGCTTGCCGCACGGGACTTCTTGCCTCCGTCGCCGCCGTTCTTAATGACTATCTTGCCGCTCCCAGGCACGGGCGCGGTGAATGTAAGCTTTGTCTTATCCTCGTGGCGGCCGTGCTCTTTCTTGGCCTTTGTCACATAGACAGGTCCGTATATCGTAGTCATCTCAGCTTCCGCGGCGCCTGCCGCGGCCAGGAATAAAATCGCGGATATAACAGCTATCGACCTCTTCATGATTTTCCCTCCTGTGCAGGAAATGCGTATTTTGACGCACCCTGTATATAGCAGAGGGCCTGAAAACGCACAGTGACATAAGTTACGTGAAAAGGGACGGTCACGGCACCTTGAATTACCAAGTAGTTGATTTTTAAAGTTTTTTTAAATATAGTGTGGTCGGGTTTTCTCAGAGCCGGGCTCATGGGGCGGCTTTTCTCTTTTTAGCAACAGTCCTTCTGGTATAATCCAGAGAGTATGTGCCAAGGAGCCGTATTTAATGAAGAATATCCCTGAATTCCCTGAGATATCGCCGGTTACCATCGAAATGCGGCCTGTCCTGCACCCCCTTTTCCAGGCGCTTTCGCCGGAAATCTCGGAGCTCTCCTTCGCGAACCTCTACCTGTTCAGGAATGTGCACAACTACGCCGCCACCTCTCTCGAAGGAGGGCTCCTCGCGATAACCGGCAACGACTTTGGGACGCCTTTTTTCATGCTCCCTTTCGGGTTGCCCGGGGATGCCCTCCTTAAAAGGCTCTTTCAAAGCTTCGGACAAATGAAGGCGGCGGCCGCCGAACAGGCAAGGGAGCTTCAGGGCCGAGGTTACGAGATATCCGAGGACAGGGACAACTTCGACTATCTCTATAGCCGGGAAGAGCTCTCGAAGCTCTCGGGCAGGAAGTTCCACAGGAAGAAGAACCTCGTGAACGCCTTTGTCGGAAAATACAGGTTCGAAGGCAGGCCCCTCCTCGCCGAATACATGGACGACGCCCTTTTTGTGAACGAGGAGTGGAAAAAGGGCTCAAGGGTCCCTGGCGACTACGAGGCCGCTAAAGAGGCGCTCCAGAACATGGACTCTCTCCAGCTCTGCGGAGGGATATATTACGTCGAGGGCAAGCCCGCCGCCTTCACTCTTGGAGAGGAGCTGAACCCCTCGACTTTCGTCATCCACTTCGAGAAGGGGGTAGGGGACTACAAGGGGCTCCTGCAGTTCGTGAACCAGTCCTTTGCCGCCATACTGCCTGATAAGTACGCGCTTATAAACCGCGAGCAGGACCTGGGGGACGAGGGCTTAAGGCAGGCGAAGGAGAGCTATAAGCCTGTGGGGTTCGTAAGGAAGTTCCGGGCGAGGATGCCGGGATAGGCGCGGACAGGCGGGAGAAAAGGCAATAAAAAAGGGGGCTCGAAGGCCCCCTTTTTATTTTGTATGAGTCGCCCGTACTTATGCCTGAATACGTCTGAAGACCGCGGCAAGCATCGGCGGCGTTACAAGGGTCGTGCCCATGATGACTATGACCATCGCCGAGAATACGGCGTCGTCCATGACCCCCATCGTCTTTCCCATGTTGGCGAATATGAGCCCGACCTCTCCGCGGGGTATCATGCCCACGCCAACGGCGAGCTTGTTCATGCCCTTTCCGGCGGCCCATCCGGCGAGCACCTTGGTGATCAACGCAACTATCAGGATAAGGACCGCCATCATCACGACCTTCATGTCCATGAGCGCCGAGACCTTGACCTGCATGCCGGTCAAAACGAAGAAGATGGGGATGAAGAAGTGACCGAGATGCTGGACGAACTCCTCTATATGCCTGTGCGAATGGGTGTGTATGATGTTGTCGAGCTTCTCGGAGAGCGCGCCGTTGACATGCTCCTCCCGCATCGCGGTCTTAAGGTCCGTTACGAACCCGGGGTCCGTGAATTCGTCGAAGTATACGGGGGTGAGTATCAAGCCGCCCGCGAACGCGCCGACGATGGGCGCGAGCCCGACGAGCGCGGCGAGGTAGGCGAACACGAGTCCGAAGAATATGACGACCGCGAACTTCATCCCTACGCCGGTGTGGACCTTGGAGAAGAACTTGCTGAACCTGGGGGCGAGCCAGCCGCCTATGATTATGCCGCCGCCGAGGAAGGCTACGGCCTTAAGGATTATGATCGTGAGCGTCTTCGCGTCTATCGAGCCCTGTATGACGATGGCCGATACCACCGCGAGTATTATGAGGCCGAGTACGTCGTCTATGACCGCCGCGCCTATGATCGTCCTCGCCTCGGCGGTGTGGGCCTTGCCGAGGTCCTGGAGCACGCGGGCGGTGATCCCGACGGAAGTCGCGGTCATGGTCGCGCCGAGGAACATGTAGGCCACACTGCTAAGCCCCGGAGCGAGCCAGGGGCCGCCGAAGTAGACAGCGACAAATGGGAGTATGACTCCGACGCAGGCGACGAGGAAGGACGGGACGCCGACCTTCATCATCGTCTTAACGCTTGATTCAATCCCTATCTGGAAAAGGAGTATGACGACGCCGAGCTCGGCGAGGAAGTGGATTATCTCGTTGGTCTTAATGTCTTCGAAGAAGTTTATGCCGAAGAGGTAGAGGGAGCCGAGGACGACGCCTATAAGGAGCTCTCCCAGGACCGCCGGCTGACCGACGCGCTCGATAAGGGCAGAGACCTTCGCGAGCATGAGGATTATCGCTATCCAGAGGAATATGAGCGGGAATGACGCGGCCGCGTGCGCCGCGCCGCCTTCCGTCGCCGCCTCATTCGCAAAGAGGCCCGCAGGTGAAAATACCAGCGCAAAGGCGATGCCGTATAAAAACAGGTTCAAGATCTTTCGTTGCCTGAATAGATTGACCCAGTACATGACCCTTCTCCTTATTTTCAGGGGATAACGGGATATTTTCCGTCTCATCCCCTTGATTTGTCAATCTTTTTTGCCCGGAGCAGGCCGAAAACAAAAAAACCGCCCGGGCGCGCCCTTTTCGGCTCTTTTCATAGAGCTGGTTCGAGTGCCCAGACGGTCGACATTAAACCCCGCCCCCCCGCTCCCCGATGGTCCCCCATCTTGATTCCGTCAGTTGCGGTAAGGCTTCAATTTTCAGGTAGAGGCCCTATAATAATGTCGCGGTCTTATTTTGTCAAGGGGTTTTTAGGCTGTGAGATTAGATTGGGTTAACACCCCATTATCTGTTATCATAAATGGATAAACACCTTCCCGGAGCGTTCAATGGTAGCGGCGAACATAATGGGTATGGCGGAGGCGCTCCGCGTCGGCTCGACGATAGCCGATGCGCTTAAGGCATTGAAGGACTCGGAAGTCGCCCCCGTGGTCGACGGCGAAGGGAGGCTCGTCGGGCAGATAGAGGCAAGGGACCTCTTGAAAGGCCTCTCCGTCCTCGAATCAGACGGGGCGTTAAACTTAAGCGACGGCGTTGCCGGGCTCGAAGGCAGGAAGGTCGAGGACCTCATGGAGAGGGCCTTTGTCCACACAGGCCCCGAGGCCGAGGCTTCGTCGGTCATGGCGTTGATGGAAGGTAAAAAGGCGCTTTCCGTATTCGTCGTCGACGACGGGATGAGGCTTTTGGGCAGGATCACGCCGAAAGATATGTTGGAGAGGATATGGGAGTACAGGGAGAGGAAAGGACGATAGGGGTATATCTGCACATCCCCTTCTGTCTCCGTAAATGCCCGTACTGCGACTTCAAGTCAATCGCCAAGCCGGGGCTTACCCACGCCGAGGAGGGCGCGTACGCCGACGCCCTTATAAAGGAGCTTTCCTCTGTCATTGAAAGAGAGGGGCTCTCGAAGAGGCCGCTTGAGACGATATACTTCGGCGGAGGCACGCCTGCGCTCCTCTCACCCCCCGTCGTAAAAAGACTCGTAGGTTCCGTAAGGGATGCGTTCGCCGTCCATGGAAAGCCGATAGAGGTTACTATAGAGGCGAACCCGGATGCCGTCTCGCTTGAAAGGCTCAAGGGCTTTTACGAGGCCGGGGTCACGAGGATAAGCATAGGCGTGCAGTCCCTCGACGACAGGATACTCGGCACGCTCGGGAGGACGCACACGGCGGAGCGCGCCGTCAAAGCCTTCAAGGAGGCGCGCGCTGCGGGCTTTGAGAACATCGGGCTCGACCTCATATTCGGCGTCCCGGGCCAGTCGGTCGAGGACTGGGAGAAAAGTGTGGCAGGCCTGCTCGCGCTCGACCCGGAGCATATATCGCTCTACGGTCTTACGCTCGAGGAAGGGACCGGGTTCTTTAAACAATATAAAGATACGAAGAGGCTCCCGACCGAAGACGATGTGGCGGAGATGTACGAGCACGCCGTCCGCGCCTTAAAGGACGCGGGATATCGCCATTACGGGATATCGAACTGGGCCAGGCCAGGAATGGAAGCCGTCCACAACAGCCGGTACTGGCGTAGCGATGACTACATAGGGTGCGGCGTGGCCGCGCATTCGTTCCTCTCCTTCCCTGAGTGGGGCAGGAGATGGTGGAACACGCCCTCTCTTGAGGAGTATATCGAAGGCGTCTCCGCGAAAGGCTCTGCGATAAAAGGGGATGAGACGCTTGCGAGAAACGAATCCATGCTCGAGTCCATGGTCCTGGGGTTGCGGATGCTTGAAAGAGGCATCAAGGGCGGCTGTTTTCGGGCACGGTTCGGCCTCTTTCCCAAGGAGGCCTTCCCGGCCTCGGAGGCGCTGATCAGCGAAGGGCTTGTAGCGTCGAGCGGCGAGGACCTTGTCCTGACGCATAAAGGCGCGGTCCTCTCGGATTCGGTTTTTTTAAGGATGCTCTGAGGCGGCTTGAAAAGCGCGGAGTCATAAACTTCTTTCCAGCTTGACAATGATTTTTGCCGTTGGTATCTTTTAATATGCTGTTTTTACAGGCGTAAAAGAGCCGGGATACAATAATGAACCAGACGCACGACCGTTTAAAAAAGATCCTCAACGCCATAGTACAGGACTACATCCAGACGGCCGAGCCGGTCTCCTCCAAGGCCATAGCCGTCAAGTACCCTATGGGGCTCTCCCCGGCCACCATCAGGAACATCATGGCCGAGCTCGAGGACCAGGGCTACCTCGTACAGCCCCACACCTCGGCCGGGCGCGTCCCGACGGACAAGGGCTTCAGGCTCTACATCGACAGCCTCGGCGCGCTCGACGAGCCCCGGAACGACCAGAAGGAGCTCATAAGGAAGAGCTATGAGACCCCGGCCAATATAGAGGACGCCCTCATGGACACCGCGCGCGCCTTATCCATTCTTACCAACTGCGCCGGGCTCATGTTCATTCCCAAGAGGGAGAGCTTCGTCATAAAACAGATAAGCATGCTCCCGGTCGACAGGACGTCCATCATGGCCGTATTCGTCTCGACGCGCGGCCTCGTCCAGACGCGCACAATAAGGCTCGACGCGGGTTCCTCGACGCTCAACCTCGAGTCCGCCTCCAATTACCTGAACTCCATAGCCGGCGGCTTGACTATGCGGGAATTGAGGGCGAAAATCGTAGAGGAGATGAGAAATGTGAAGAACCTCTACGACGAGCTCCTCGCCGGGGCCTTGAAGCTCGGGGCCATGGCCGCGGGAGAGACGGCCGAGGACGGGCTCTACGTGGAGGGCAAGGTCAATATTTTCGAACAGCCCGAGTTCCGGGCCGATTTCGAGCGCATGAAAAAGCTCTTCTCGGCCTTCGAGGAGAAGAACCTCCTCCTTAAGGTGCTGGACAAGTCGGTCGAGGATAGCGGCATCCACATCTATCTCGGGTCCGAGTCGCTCGTGAGCGAGTTCGAGGGCTTGAGCTTTGTGACCGCCCCGTACGCGAGGGGCGGCGAGACCATCGGCGCGCTCGGCGTCGTAGGCCCCGTAAGGATGGATTACGCGAGGATCATCCCCCTCGTCGATTACACCGCCGGGCTCCTCTGCAAGGTATTCCAGTAAGGGACGCTCCGGCGTCGTATGCAAGCAGGTCTATATTTCCCCTCGTCGGGGAAAAATCTTTTTTAAGGTGCGTACATGAAAGAAAACGAAGATTTTTTACAGGAAGAGGAGATGGCCGAAGGGCCGTCCGAGATACAGGAGGCCCCGGAGGAGGCGGTCTCCCGCCTGAAGTCGGAGCTCGAGGCAAAGGCGAAAGAGGCCGAGGAGAACTATAACAGGTATCTCCGCTCCGTCGCCGACCTCGACAATTACAGGAAGAGGTCCGAAAAGGAGAAACAGGACGCCATAAGCTTTGCGAACGAATGCCTTATCTCCGAGATACTCCCGGTCGTCGACAACTTCGAGAGGGCGCTTTCCCACGCGAACGGGGAAGAGAACCTCGAATCGCTCCGGCAGGGCGTAAAGCTCACGATCGACCAGATGCTCGCGGTACTCAAGAAGAACGGCCTCCAGGAGATAAAGTCAGTTGGAGAGAGGTTCGACCCGGCCATCCACCACGCCATAACCGAGGAAGAGTCCGGGGAGCCGGGGACGGTCGTAAAGGAGTTCCAGAGAGGCTACACGCTCAAGGGCAGGTTGCTCAGGCCCGCGATGGTGGCGGTCTCAAAGGCCCCGGCCATACACTGACATCATGGTTTTAATAACGAGAGGCGGATAATCATTAAATGGATGAGAAGGATTATTACAAGGTCCTCGGCGTCGACCGGGGCGCGAGCGACGAGGAGATAAAAAAGGCCTACCGGAGGCTCGCGCACGAGTTCCACCCGGACAAGCACAGCGGCGACAAGGACAAGGAAGAGCATTTCAAAAAGATAAACGAGGCCTACGAGGTCCTTAAGGACCAGGACAAGCGGGCCCAGTACGACAGGTTCGGCTACGTGGGCACCGGTCCGGGCGCGGGCCCCGGCCCCGGCGGCTACAGGGACGCGGGTTTCGGCGCGGACTTCCAGGACATATTCGGAGAGGTCTTCTCCGACTTCTTCGGTGGCGGCGGCAGGAGAAGACCCGGGCCAGAGCGCGGCGCGGACTTAAGATACGACCTCGAGATATCGTTCGAGGAGGCGGCCTTCGGGACCGAGAAGACGATAAACATACCGAGGACCGCCGACTGCTCGACATGCCACGGGTCCGGCGCAAGGCCCGGCACCTATCCGACCCAGTGCTCGACATGCAGGGGCGCCGGGCAGGTAAGGTTCCAGCAGGGCTTTTTCAGCATCTCAAGGCCGTGCTCCGCGTGCAACGGAGCCGGCTCCGTAATAAAAGACCCGTGCAACGAGTGCAGGGGCGCGGGCAAAGTGAGGACAGCCGGGTCGCTTACGGTAAAGGTCCCGGCGGGGGTGGATACCGGGTCGAGACTGCGCCTTTCCGGCGAGGGCGAATACGGAGAGAGGAACGGCCCTCCAGGCGACCTCTACATCGTGATGTCGGTCCTCCCGCACCAGATATTCAGGAGAGAGAACGACGACTGCATCTGCGAGGTGCCGATAAGCTTCACCCAGGCCGCGCTCGGAGCTGACATCGAGGTGCCGACGCTCGAAGGCCCAGTAAAGCTCAAGATCCCGGCGGGCACGCAGTCCGGCAAGGTATTGAGGCTCAAGAACAAGGGTATTGCGTCGGTCCATACCGGAAGACGCGGCGACCAACAGGTGATAATAAAGGTCGAGACCCCGACGAAGCTCAACAAGAGGCAGAAAGACCTCCTCGAGGAGTTCGCCGAGATAAGCGGGGAGGATACGACGCCGCTCCGGAAGAACTTCTTCTCCAAGGTCAAGGAAATCTTTGAATGAAACTCAAACGCCTCATCCTTTCCATGCTCCTCTCCCTTCTCGTGCTGATGCCCGCCACGGTCCCGGCAAGGAACCTCCCCGAGATATTCGAGGCGCTGGAGACGAGCGGGACCAAGGCGGACATAATAGAGGAGCTCGAGAAATTCGTCCAGGAGAACTCCAGGGCCCCGGCCATAGACGAGGCGTTGTTGCGCCTCGCGCGCATATACGTCGAACGGAAGGAGTTTGAGAGGGCCTCCGCCATTTATCAGAAGCTCCTTGAGTCGCACCCGGAGTCCAGGTACAAGTTCGACGCCCTCTACGAGCTCGGGGTCCTCCGGGCCCGGACCGGCCGCGTAAAGGAGGCTAAAGCACTCCTTCTGCCGGTGGCCGAGGGGCAGGACTCGTCGTTGGACCTGAGGGCAAAAGCGTTGCGGCTATTGAGGGAGATCGACTCCCCCGCGATTGAGAACGGCAACTTCGGCGCGCCGGCCACACCGGCCATAGGCGTGATACTGCCGCTCAAAGGCCAGTACGCGGCCTACGCCGAGGACGCGCTTAACGGGGTCCTCCTCGCCGCAGAGGTCTTCGGGAAAGCCGACGGCGCGGGCGTTGAGGTCATTGTAAAGGACGTCGGGTCAGACCCCGCTTCCGTCGAGACGGCGGTCTCGGACCTTGCCCATGACGGCAGGGTCGCGGGGCTCGTGGGGCCGCTCCTTTCATCGACTGCGATAGAGGCCGCCAGGCACGCCCAGGTGAGGAGGATACCGGTCGTGACGCTCTCCCAGAAGGAAGGCGTGACGGACGCCGGGGACTATGTCTTCAGGAACTTCATGACCCCGGCCCAACAGGCCGCGACGATCGCCGCCCACGCGGTCAAGACTTTAGGGCTTAAGAGGTTCGCGATCCTCCACCCGCAGAACAACTACGGTATGGAGCTTGCCAGGCTCTTCGAGATGAACGTAAAGGCTTTGGGGGCGGAATCCGTCAGGACAGGCTCGTACGCCGAGGGGCACACTGATTTTAGCGCGGAATTAAAGAGGCTCTTCGTCGTGCAGGAAAAGGAGCGGAAGGAAGGCAGGAGGCAGATAAAGGAGTACAAGCCGACGGCCCGGATAGAGGCGCTCTACATCCCGGACTCCTACGCTACAGCCGCGCTTATAACGCCATATCTCCATTACTTCAATATAGAAGGCGTCCAGCTCCTCGGGGCCAACGGCTGGAACTCCGAGAAGCTCGTAGAGCTCGGCGGCGCGAATGTCGAAGGCGCGGTCTTCGTGGACGGGTTCTTTCCGGGGAGCACGAGGCCCGGGACAGAGGAGTTTGTAAAGAGGTTCACCGAGGCCTACGGGAAAAAGCCCGGGGTGCTCGAGGCGCACGCATTTGACGCGGCGATGATGCTCATCAATGCGATACCCGATAAAAAGGACGGCCTCGAAGGCGACGGGGTCACACTCGACAGGGAAGCGATAAAGGCGCGCCTCAAGGCGCTTAAGTCCAGGGGCGCGGCTGGCGCGCTCTCGTTCGACGAGCGTGGAGAGGCCAAGAAGAGGCTCTTCCTCCTGACCGTAAAGGACGGGCATATAGTCGAAGTGAATTGAAAAGGGGTCTGAGATGACGCTTACGCATATAGACGAACGGGGCAAGGCGCGGATGGTGGACGTCACCTCCAAGGATATTACCGAGAGGGTGGCCATTGCCAAGGGCTCCGTAGTGATGAAAAAGGAGACCCTCGACCTCATACTCGCCAATGAAGTGAAAAAGGGCGACGTCCTCGGGGTCGCGAGGGTGGCGGGCATCATGGCCGCGAAAAAGACCGGGGAGCTGATCCCGCTATGCCACCCCTTGAACATCACGAGCGTCATCGTCGATTTTACGCCGAATAAGGATCTGCCCGGCATAGATATAACGGCGACCGCGAAGGTCTCGTCAAAGACGGGCGTAGAGATGGAGGCGATAACGGCGGTCTCGGTCGCGGCGCTCACCATCTACGACATGTGCAAGGCGGCGGACAAAGGCATGACGCTCACAGACATCCGGCTCGTCAAAAAAACAGGCGGCAAGAGCGGGGAGTTTACGAGGGAATAGCCGCTCGGCGCGGGGCCAATTTCAAATCGGGTCTCTTAAGCCTGCCTGAAGTACAGCCATCCGATACGGATTTGCCCGTCCGGCGAGGACCCGCTCGGCGCGGGGGCAATGTCCTTCGGGAGCTATAGAGGCAGGGGTAGCCGGATTATCTCGATACGGACTTAGCCCGTCCGGCCAGGACAACTTAGCTATTTACAGGGGGGGCGTTTTTCGGTTATACTTTTTGATTATGGAAAAAGAGAAGCTCGAGTACTTTAGAAATCTTCTCCAGGGCAAACTCGATGAGCTCCTGAGCGGGGCCGAGCGCGCCGTCAACGGGATGAGCGAAGCGAAAGACGACAACTTCCCGGACCCGACGGACAGGGCGAGCCACGAGACGGACAGGAATTTTCTTCTGCGCGTCAAGGACCGCGAGAGGAAGCTCATCACCAAGATAAACGAGGCCATACAAAGGATCGACGACGGCTCTTACGGCATCTGCGACATCTGCGGGGAGCCGATCTCCGAAAAAAGGCTCGAGGCACGGCCGGTCACTACCTGTTGCATAGAGTGCAAGAAAGAGGAAGAAGAGCAGGAAAAGGGCAGGGGCGCCCCTTGACGAACAACTGAAAAGCTCAGAATTCCCAGTCTGCTTGAAAAGCTCCGGATGCTTTGATGCCGACAAGGCAGATGGGCTTGGGAGCCAGCCTGGCTTCACACACCGCACACGGACACCTCACATAGCCCTCGGAACCAACGGCGCAAAATTCAAGGATCCCGCGCCGGATGCGATAATATCTATAAACCAGGCGCCGCGGGCGCAACCCCCCGGACGCTCACTCCCTTTGATAGGTAAAATATGCCTGAACTCAGAAAAGACCCGATAGTTGGAAGATGGGTGATCATCTCGACGGAGCGGGGCAAACGCCCCTCCGAGTTCGAGTTCACACAGCCTACGACCAAGGCGGGCTTTTGCCCGTTCTGCCCGGGGAACGAATCCAAGACCCCGCCCGAGGTCCTCGCTTACAGGAAAAACGGCGGAGGCCCCAACTCATCGGGCTGGCACATAAGGGTCGTGCCGAACAAGTACCCGGCCTTGAAGGTAGAAGGCGAGCTCAACCGCGAAGGCGACGGCGTCTACGACAAGATGAACGGGGTCGGCGCGCACGAGGTCATAATCGAGTCCCCGGACCACAAGGACACGCTCTCGAAGCTCACGTCCAGGCAGTTCGAGGAGGTCCTCTGGGCCTACAGGGACAGGATAATAGACTTGAAGAAAGACACGCGCCTCCGGTACATCCTCATATTCAAGAACCACGGAGAGGCCGCCGGGGCCTCCCTCGAGCACACCCACTCCCAGCTCATCGCGCTCCCGATCATCCCCAAGAGGGTCGCCGAGGAGCTCGACGGCGCGCTCGAGTACTACAACTTCAAGGAACGGTGCGTCTTCTGCGACATCATAAGGCAGGAGATAATGCAGGGAATAAGGGTAGTGGCCGAGAACAGGGATTTTATCGCCATGACCCCTTACGCGCCCAAGGCACCGTTCGAGATATGGATACTCCCGAAGGTCCACGAGTCCAACTTCGAGAACTGCCAGAAACACCACTACGAGAACCTCTCCACCATCTTCTCCGACGTTTTGAAGAGGATGGACAAGGTCCTCAACTATCCGCCTTACAACTTCATCCTCCATGCGGCCCCCGTTAAAGACGGCGCCACCCAGTTCTACCACTGGCACTTCGAGCTTATACCCAAGCTCACCAAGGTGGCGGGGTTCGAATGGGGGTCCGGGTTCTACATAAACCCGACGCCGCCGGAAGAGGCGGCAAAGTTCCTTCGGGACGCCAAGGTTTGATCGGGGGAGGGGCGGACCGGTCCGGTCCCGGCCCCGCGCACGCCTTTGCCAAAGAGGTCCCCGGCAGAGAAGGGCGTGTCCTGAAAGCCGTTTCCGGACGCTCATGCCTTGAGGTCCCGGGGTTGCGTATGGAATATGATATAATAGAAAAAGTGACGGAACTTTCGCTTTCGGGCCTACGGCTCGACGCGAAGCTCGAGCGCGCGGCGCGGCTCCTCCTTGACGCCGTACCGTTTGAGCAATGCGTATTTTACATCCTCGACCCTGAAAAGAATGTCTTTGAGAAAAAGGCCTTCGCGGGCGAGGAGATAACTCTTGTAGAGTCTTACGGCGGGGACCAGGGGCTCCCCGGGCTCGTGAAAAAGAAAAAGGCGGCAATCGAAGTATACAAGAAAGACCCGGCGTCCACGGTCTGGGAAGGCGTCGATGACGCGGGACTCAAGGGATACAAGTCCGCGCTCGTATGTCCCCTAAGGGACAAGGAGAGGTTTTTCGGGGTCATCTACCTTAAATCCGCGAGGAAGGCCGAGGTCTCGAAGATGAAGATGCGGGCCCTCGGGATAATGGCGCTCCAGGCATCTTCATTCATAAAGTGCGCCGACATGGCGGAGAGCCACGAAAGGATACACAGGGAGCTTAGAGAGATAGAAGAGAGGCTCGCAAGCTCCGAAAAGCTCATGGCGCTCGGCGACATGGCCGCGACCCTTGCGCACGAGATAAGGAACCCTCTCATAAGCATCGGCGGGTTCGCGGGGAGGCTCAAAAAGCACCTCGGCCCCGGCTCTCCGGGCATCCCTTACGTCGAGCAGGTATTGAAAGAGGTCGGCAGGCTTGAAAAGCTCATGAACGGCGTCACGAGCTTCGTCAAAGACAGCGCCGTAAATCTTAGGCCCGACGACCTGAACGGGATAGTCGAAGA
Organism: Deltaproteobacteria bacterium; assembly: GCA_016182655.1. Classification (GTDB taxonomy): domain Bacteria; phylum Desulfobacterota; class GWC2-55-46; order GWC2-55-46; family GWC2-55-46; genus GWB2-55-19. The sequence continues at coordinate 29,555 of JACPGB010000028.1, read as the reverse complement.
GGTATTACAGCTTTTCGAGGACGAGTTCGCGGCCCACGGCATCCAGGTGAAAAAGGCTTTTTCAGAGGTTTCGATAGGCGTGGAAGTCGACCGCGAACAGCTCAAGATTGCTTTTGACAACCTGATTGTCAATGCGATACAGTCGATGGAACACGGCGGAGTTTTGAGGCTTTCCACCTCGCTCGAAGGCGGCATGGCCGCCGTCTCCATAGCCGACAGCGGCGGCGGGATAGAGCCCAGGAACCTCGGGTACATATTCAACCCGTTCTTCACGACCAAGACGCACGGCACCGGGCTCGGGTTGCCGATAACCAACTCCATAATCCTCCGCCACAAGGGGACTATAGAGGTCGAGAACAAACCCGGCGTAGGCGTCACATTCAGGGTGATCCTCCCATACTTGAGACAGTTCCGCTCCGCGGGTTGAAGGGGAGCGGGATTAGGAGGGTGGACGGGATTGTCGGAGTTGTAATCAGGCGGACGGATGCGCGGCCGTCTTAAAGTTTGGAAACATAGGCAGTTCAACCTCAGTTTGAAGACCGGGTCTGTCCCGGCAAAAGAATATCAGGGGTCTTTTTATGAAAAAAAGGATTCTGGTAGTCGACGACGAAGAGGGTCTTCGGCTCCTTTATAAAGAGGAGCTCGAGGACGAAGGCTGGGACGTGGAGCTCGCCGCCTCGGGCGAGGAATCGCTTGAAAAACTCGAAGGCGACGCCATCGACCTCGTCCTACTCGACATAAAGATGCCGGGCATGGACGGCGTAGAGGTCTTAAGGAGGGTGAAGGAGAGGTGGAAGGACCTCCCCGTCATACTCTGCACCGCGTACCCGCACTACAAGCACGAGTTCGGCACATGGGCCTCCGACGCCTATGTGATAAAGTCGTCGGACCTGACCGAGCTCAAGCAGACCATAAAGGATATACTCGGCAAACGGCAATGATACTCTTGACCGGCGGAACCGGATTCGTCGGCAGACACCTCTCAATCGAGCTCGCATCAAGGTCGTACAAAGCCGTCTGTCTCGCGAGAGACCCCAAAAAAGCCGCCCCACTCGCAAAAAAAGGCGTCTCCTTCGTAAAGGGAGACGTAACCGACCCGGCAACGCTTCCCCCCGCTTTCAAAGGCGTCACAACCGTCATCCACCTCGTAGGCATACTCGTCGAATCAAAAGGCGCAACATACAGGCGCGTCCACGTCGAGGGCACGAGGAATATCGTCGAGGCCTGCAAAAGCGCGGGCGTGAAGCGCTACATCCACATAAGCGCGCTCGGCACCCGGAAGGACGCTGTGAGCGAATACCATAAGACAAAGTGGGAGGCCGAGGAGATAGTCAGGTCAAGCGGCCTCGATTACACGATTTTCCGGCCCTCGGTCATGTTCGGCGAGGGAGACAAATTCACGAACACCTTTGCCGCGGCCATGAGGCTTTCTCCGTTCGTCGTCGTGCCGGGGAACGGAAAAAACAGGATGCAGCCGGTATTCGTAAAGGACGTCGCTAAGGCCCTGGCGGCCACAGTCGGGATGGAAGAGGCGAAGCGGCAGACATACGAGATAGCCGGGCCAGTCGCGCTCTCGTTCGATGAGATAATAGACGCAATAGCTGGGGCGATCGGGAGGAAGAGGTTGAAGGTCCATGTGCCCATGCCGCTCATGTGCATTGGAGCGGCATTCATGGAAAAGTTTTTATCCCACCCGCCCCTTACGAGGGACGCGCTCCTCATGCTCGAAGAGGACAATGTGACGGATAGGAACGCTCTGCCGGAAGTCTTCGGCATAAGGCCGACTGCGCTTTCCGAGGGGATGAGGACGTACCTGCGCTGATCAGGGATACAGAATTTTGTTCAGGCTGCTCAAAAAGCTCCAGATGCGAGGCGTCGAGAAGCGAGGAACGAGGCGTACTTTTGTATGTACGCCGCAGTTACGAGCGCCGAAGACAACGAAGCAGATGGACTTTTTCAGCAGCCTGAATTATCCGCTTGCGCGGAGCCCTTTTTTCTGCTAAATATATTCAGACCCCGCCCGTGAAGGCGGGGTTTCTTAATCGGGCAATACCGGCCGTTTTTCAGGCCGTTCCATAGAGGGGGGTTAGCTCAGATGGGAGAGCGGCTGGTTCGCAATCAGCAGGCCACCGGTTCGATCCCGGTACCCTCCACCAGCATATAAGGGTTTGCGGCTTAAAGCCGCAAACCCTTTTTTGTGAGATGGACTAAGCAATAACCCGCGAAAAAACAGCTTCAGAATGCCGGAGGAGCCACATTATGGGAAAAGCTCATATAGATATCCCTAAAGAAAAAATTGCAGAGTTCTGCCGTCGGAATCATATCCGGAAGCTCTCGCTTTTTGGCTCGGTATTACGCGACGATTTCGGGCCTGAAAGTGATGTGGACATGCTCGTTGAGTTCAAGGAAGGGCATGTGCCGGGGCTTATTACGCTCTCGGGCATGGAGATAGAGCTCGGCGGTATAATCGGGCGTAAAGCCGATTTGAGGACTCCGGAAGATTTAAGCAGACACTTCCGCGATGAGGTTCTTGAGTCTGCCGAGGTGCAGTATGCCGCGTAAGGATGACGGCGTACGCCTGCGCCACATGCTTGAAGCCGCAAGGGCCGCACGCGGTTATGTAGGGAGCAAGACCAGAGAAGAGTTTTTTAAAGACAACCAGTGCCGGGACGCAGTTGTGAGGTGCATTGAGGTTATAGGCGAAGCCGCCTCAAGATTATCCCAGGAACGCCAGACCGAACTCCCGCAGATCCCGTGGAAGAACATAATAGGCATGAGGAACAGGTTGATACATGCCTATTACGATATCAATATTGATACCGTATGGAGCACCGTTACGGAAGACCTCCCGCCTCTTATTGCGGAGCTTGAAAAGATAATACGGCCCGAGGGCAAAAAGTGAGCGGGTACCCTCCACCAGATAAGACAAGGGGCTACGAAGTTTCGCAGCCCCTTGTGCTTTCGAAGGTGTGGACAAAAGCTGTCGGGTTACGCTTCGCTAACCCGACCTACGCGACTGAACCCGCGAAATTTCAATCTGGTCTTCTGCCGCTGAAGACGGCTATCTCGAATATCTTGAAGTGACAGTCCGCATCCGCAAACCCTATGCGCCTCAGCCACCCGCACTGGGCCTCGACGGATGAGAGGATGTTCGAGCCCTTGTCGTGCATGCTGTAGAACTTCTTTTCCATCTGTGCGCGGGTCATCCTGCCCCCTTTTTCCCTCTGGAACTCCCAGATGCTGTCGATGAAGGTCTCGTCTGATAAAACGCGGAGCCTTTCGGAAGGCGATGACACATGCTCGATATTTACAAAGACGCCGCCGGGCTTCAAAACCGAGAATATCTCCCCATAAAGGCTCTTTTTTCTCCTGTCGGTCAGGTGGTGGATGGCAAGACCGGATACAGCTGCGTCAAACGGGGCTTCTCTCCCTATCTCCTTAAGCCACTCCTTTGAATTGAGGTCCGCCTGGACGAACCTCAGACGCCGTGGAAAGGCCTTGAGCCCGCGCATGGCTTCATTCAGCATCGGCTCTGAGAAATCGATCAGTGTGCCTTTTGCCTTCGGATAAGCCGAAAGAACAGCACCGGCAAGGACGCCGCTTCCGCATCCGAGATCAAGGAACCTCTTGACGGGCTTCCCGGAGGACCTTAAAACCCTGAGCATGACATCTATCTGCTCCACGGCAAAGGGTATGCCGCCCCGTACATCCTTTAAAAATGTATTTACGACAGATTCTTTTTTCCAGACGAAGTCTTTGCGCATTGCAATATTCCCCGGAATCAGTTTTGTAGGGTGGGCTCCGCCCACCAAGATTTCAGTTTCGTATGCTTGTAAAACGGTGGGCATAGCCACCTTACCAAAACTACCAAAATCCATTTTTGTAGTTTTGTTGGGTTAGCGTAGCGTAACCCAACAAACCGCCCTCACTTCTCCATCGCCAGTCTGAACCCCAGGTCAAACCTTGCCCTAAAGTCGAACGACCTGGACCTGTTCGCTATCCGCTGGTGGCGCCAGTCGTCGGCCCAGGAGCCGCCCTTCCTCACATGCGTGCCGTCGGTCTTATTTCCCTTCGGGTCGTCCTTGGGGCTCTTCTTGTAATAATCGACATCGTATAGATCGTTCATCCACTCCCAGACGCTCCCCGACATGTCATAAATACCGAGCCCGTTCGGCTTGTAGCTCCCGACCGGAGATGAGAAGACATACCCGTCGTCGTAGCCTTTCCAGTATGTTTTCTCCGGGAAGACCTCGGGGAGATCCCTGCGCGCGGATTCGTCCGCCACATTGCCCTGCGGCTTGTCGCCATCCACGCCCCAGCTGTACTTCATAATCTTTCCGCGCTCGCGAGCCGCGAACTCCCACTCGGCCTCTGTCGGCAGGCGGTATTTAAGCCCGGTCTTTTTGGTCTTCCACTTTATGAACTCGTTTGCGTCGTTCCATGAGACGCACGCGACGGGGTGGTTGTCCTCCTGCTTTAGCCGCTCCCAATAAAGGTCTTTCTGGTTCTGCCAGACCCTGCCGCCGTAGATGATGTAACAGCCCTGCCCGGTCTCGGCCTGTGTCTTGTATTGTGTCTCTTCAACGAATTTGGAGAATTCCCCTCGCGTGACCTCGTATTTGCCGATGTAAAAGTCCGAGACACAGACATTATGCAAGGGTTTTTCGTCCGGGTCGCCGTCGAGTATGGTCTTTTGCGGGTACGGGTCGCCCATCTCGAAGCATCCGCCTTCGACGAAGACCATGTCCTTCGGGACTTTCGCATTTTTCGGCGCGGCATACGCTGACGCGGTTAGAGAAATGGCGATGGCCGCAATTAATATGTATGAGAGCGGACGGATAGGGGCCTCCTTCCAGAAAAATGCGTGTTTTCCGGTACGGATAAGATAAGTCATTCACATCTGAAAGTCAAATCCCCGGGGCGGGGCGCAGGGCCTTTTTTAGGTTTGCATAGCGCCTCTTTTTATAGTATTTTCGTATCATGGATAATATAAAGCAAGCCCCGAGCCTCTCGCTTCCGGCCATACCCATCGAGCTCGGCGCAGATGTGCTTTTAGAGATACTCAAGTTCAACCTCCGCATAAAAAGCATGTTCGTCGGCATGGAGTTCGGCCAGTACCTTATCGTTCGCCTCTCGCCGAACGACCTCCTCGGCACCTTCAGGAGCGAGACTATAAGGGAGAGCCCGGTAATATTAAGGTTCCTTTATAAGGGCGTCGTCTACGGGTTCGACACCGAAATACAGAACATCGTCTCCGCCCCGGCCAAGATAGTATTCCTCAAGTACCCGAAGACGATAGTGGAATCCAAGACCGTCACGACCGAGAGGCGCGCCTGCAACATCCCCGGCATGACCATGTTCGGCAACGAGTTCGTCGACCTCTTTGTTACTGACATAAGCCCCGAGGGCTGCCGCGCCGTCATAAAGTCGGTGAGGGAGGCGCTCTTCAGCCTCATACAGGTGAACAAGATAATAGAGATAAGGATGCAACTGCCCAGAACGCACGAATCGTTCGCGCTCAGGGGCAAGATAAGGAACTTGAGCAAGGACTCGGACAGCATCACCATAGGCGTGCAGTTCGAAGAGATGACGGGGGAGGCAAAAGCGAAGCTCGGGCAGTTCACCGCGGCCCTTAAGTGATCGGCGTACAAGGAGAGGCGTTTTGGATACGATAGAGACTGAGCAGTACAGGGAGGAGCTTGTAAAGGCGATACAGAAGCACGGGATCGAGCCCGGGGTCCTCGAGTTCGTCGACGAGATACCGAACGACCCCAGGAGGGCCTCAAGGGTCTATAAAATAGAGAAGAGGATCCTCATAAAGAAGTCGATACCCCGCGAGGACAAGGGGGCGAACATCGAATTCCTGTTCGCGAAGTTCCCTGACGAGGTCGCCAAACTCGAGGACGACTTCAAGTTCGTAAAACAGCTCGTCCTCTACGAGATGTTCCATATCGTCTACCGCTACCAGACCGACTACGAGTGCGCGAAGTGGGCGTTTTATCATTTGAACAAGTAGGCGATGGCAAGGGGCCGGATGACCGATTACCGGCGGTGAGAAGGCCGCAATCCCCTCCCTTCGATTGGGAGGTTTTTGGAGTGAGTCCGGATAGAATATAAAAAAGGCTCTGGACGCCGAGGGCGTCCACAGCCTTTTTTTGTCGGTTATATCGTAAGCCTTATTCTTCCTTCGGCTTCCCCTTGGAATAGATATAGAGGCTGAATACGAGTATGAGGACGATGCCGGCGTGTATGCCGAGCTGTAGGACCGCGCCCTCCCAGTCGGCCTCGCCCATGCCGAGTTTCATCTGTGTTAGGAGCATGCCCCTGATGGAGGCTATTACGCCTATGAAGATGAAGGGGTTAAGCGAAAACGAGTGGCGGTTTATCTGCCTCATCACCTGCCTGAAGAGCTCCATGATGATAAGGACGAACATGAGGTCGCTTATGATATGCGATATCGAGTGCTGGGTGTAGAAGACAAAGTCGGTTATCGCCTCCAGCATGAGTAGCGCGGCGACACCGATGATGCCTATCGCCACCCATACGAGGATGACGTCGTCCACGACGGCGAGGAACTTGTTTATGTACGGTATTACGACGCTTCTCCGCTGTTCCTGCTGGTTTTGATCCATTACGGACCTCCCGTCAAAGTTGAGTTGATTTTATAACAAGGGGCAGGGAAAAGCAATTGCGAAAGGGGCCGGGAGAGGATGACCGGGTAGACCATTCATATCGTCTGTCATCCGGCGGTTATGGAGCGGGCAAAAAAGAACCCGGGCGAGGCATGTAGCGCCCCGCCCGGGTTCCGGGAGGCTAAGCCTAATAAGCGCCGCCGCCTATGGACCCGCCGCCGTCATACCCGACGAACGGCGCACTGTGGGTTAGGTGCGCCCAGACCGAGCACTTCTTGGTCCACTGGCTCTCCGGGTACCTGGAGGTCAGTATGTGGCAGACGTCGATGAGCGTGTCGTTCTGTCCGGTGAGCTTGAAGTTCGCGGCCCCAATGAAGTATTCGGCCTCAGGGACGAGGTCGGTGTCCGTGAACTCCTCGACGATCTCCTCGAACTCGGCTATGGCGTCAGTGTGGCGCTCGAGATGGAAGTCGGAGAGCCCCTTGGAGAGGAGCAACTGCGCCATGAAGTCCCTCGCGGGCAGATAGCCAACCCACCTCTCAAGCTCCCTGCCGTGCTCGTCGGCGAGTATGAAGGTCGGCGTCCAGTCGACGTTCCTCTCCTTCGCGAGCTCTTTTTTATCCTCGATGTTGAGCTTGATGGGGGCGCACTCCCTCTCGATAAGGCTGGCGACATCTTCGTTTTCGAGCGTTTCGTTTATCGTCTTCATCGACCCATCGCACGAGGGGCTGTAGAAGAACATCATCAAAAGCTTCGATCCTCCCTTGATGTCTTCCGTTGCTTCGTTCATGTTTTTGAACCAGTTGATGCGTTCCATAAGGCACCTCCCTGTTTAAGTCGCGTCTTGCTGAAATCTGTCCGGTTTCCATTGAAAGCCTGTTTTCATGCCTCCCTTTCCCCTGTTCCCAGCCCCCTGACCCTCTAACCCTTCCGCCCCTCAATCGAAAATGAATTTCGTTTTCATTATATCGCATATACCTTGGGGGTCAAAAATCGTAGAAAATGGAACTTGCAGACTTTGCGCAGTCGGACCCGGCATGAATCGGGCGAGACCGGCGTCTCGGGCCCTTCTTTTCCCCTTCAAAGGGAAGGCGACTTCGCTTATAATAAACCGCATGAGATTCAAGGATTTGCCTCTGCACGCAAGGCACACCTTCTATTATGACTTGAGGTCCGGGCTTCTGATCGGCGTTTTCGGCGGGTTTCTGATGCCGTTCATCCCGATAATCGGGCGGAAGATAGGGGCGAGCGACTTTCAGGTGGCGCTCCTCGCCGCGTCCCCTTACATAGCCAACACCTTTACGCTCCTCTGGACCGAGGACGTCTTCGGAAAGGGCAGGGTCTGGTACGTGGTCTGGCCAGGGGCGCTCGGGAGGCTCATCCTGCTCGGGATGTTCTATGTGACGGCCCCCCTATGGTACACGGTCGTCATATTCGCGTACATGATAGTGACCGCCATACCTTTCCCGTCCTACGCGTCCATCATGAAGACCAATTACCCGGACGAGCACCGGGGGAGATTGATGGCGTACGTCCGGGTCGGTATCGCGGTATCGTGGGTGGCCGCCTCGGCGCTCGCCGGCTGGGTGCTTGAGAAGGACACGTACAACTTCAGGTACATATTCCCCGCGGCGGCGGTCTTCGGGGCCCTTTCGGCCCTCCAGTTCAGGTCGATAAGGGTGAGGCGCGAGAAAAGGGAGAGGGTCTCCTTTGCCGGTCCAAGCCATCTTTTGAGGCCCTTGAGGGACGGGGCGTTCCTGCGCTTCGTCACGGTCTATTCCCTCTTCGAGTTCGGGCTCTTGATGGCGCTCCCGGTCTTCCCGCTCGTGCTTGTCGACGAGGTAAATATCTCAAACCTCGCAACCGGCGTCTACGGCTCGATCTTCTCGTCGATGTGGCTCCTCGGCTTCTTTTTCTGGGGCAGGCAGTTGGACGCGCGCCCGGTAAGGAGGGTACTCGTCCTTATATTCGCGATAGCCGCGGCGACCCCGCTCCTTTATCTTTTTACGAGGGACATATACGCCCTCGGCGTGGCGCAGGCCGCGGCCGGGTTCACCTTCGCGGCGCTCGAACTCACGAATTACGTGGTCGTGACGAGGATAGCCTCTGAAGGCGAGGTCGCCCGGTACACGGCCGCGAACATCGCAATAGGGGGGATAAGGGGGGCTACCGCCCCGTTCCTCGGGACCGCGCTCTTTGCCGTTGCCGGCGGGTCCGCTGTATTCGGCATATCGCTCGCCATGTGCCTCGGCGCGCTCCTCCTTGCCCCGGCTATGGTCAGGATGTAGGCAGGCACGTTTATCTGCCCGTCCTCCCCTTGACAGCTTAAGACTTCAAGATATAATTCATATGTTTTGGTCCGCACCCTTCGCGTTTTACTCAACCTCGTCCCTGACCCTAATAACCCACAGGCACTTCATCTCTGAAGTATCACATCCCTCATCAGGTCAAGGCGCCTGAACGCGTTCATTGACTGCTTTTCCACATTCTTGAGACAGAACACGCCGTTTCGTCGATCCGGCGCAATAGGTGGGGTATGACCCAGGCGAATGATATCTCCTCTATAGAGTGCGGTTTGGGGCCCGGCGGGACCCCGACAAAGGTGTCCCTTTTCGCATCCGGTATTGCTTCCGAGGGAAGGCTTAAGACCCAGAGGACGAAGCCGTCCATACTGATAGTGGACGATGAAGAGGCCGTCGGGCTCGGGATGAGCGAGATACTGAAAGACGAGGGGTTTGAGGCCGCGTACGCGCTGAACGGCAATGACGCGGTAGAGGCCCTGAGGACAAAGCCGTACTCGCTCATCTTCATGGACATGATAATGCCGGGCATGAACGGGCTTGAGGCGTACAGGGAGATAAAGAAGGTAAGGCCGCAGACGAGGGTCATCCTCTTTACCGGTTTTTTCAGGGACGCCGAAGAGGTCATTATGCAGGGGATTAAGGAGGGGATGATAGACGAGTTCATAAGGAAACCCTACTTCGCCGACGAGATAATCCGCTCAGCCAAAAAATACGCCTGAGCTCCACTGCGTTGTCATTGCGAGTGACGGAAGCAATCTCATCTTTTCGCGAATCGATCGCGAAAACCTTTTTCCAGACGTCCCCAGCGCACAAAAAGTCGACGCCCCGCTCATCCTCAACCCCAAAAATAACCCCCTCTCTCCGCGTCTTCCTGTGCTATACTCAATCCCCGCTTTGCGAGTCGTTTCTCAAAGGAGATTTTTTCAAGATGGAAAGGCGTTCGGTAATACATATAGACCTCGACGCGTTCTTCGCCTCCGTCGAGGTCAAGAAGGACCCGTCGTTGAAGGGCAGGGTCGTGATAGTCGGGGGAGATGGCGACCCGAAAAGCAGGGGTGTCGTATCGGCCGCCTCGTACGAGGCGCGCGCAAAGGGGGTATCGTCGGGCATGCCCTTGAAAAAGGCCTTGAAGCTCTGCCCCGGAGCGGTCTTCCTCCCGGTGGACTTCGCCGCGTACGAGGCTGCGTCCGACCGGTTCATGGAGATACTCAGGTCGTTCACGGCCGAGGTCGAGACCTTCGGCCTCGACGAGGCGTTCATCGAGATAAGGTCTTCGATCGACCCCGTCCCGCTCGCCGTTGAGATGACCGGGGAGATACGCTCGCGCGTAACAAGGGAATTGAAGCTCGTTGCCTCCGCAGGCATAGGCCCGAACAAGCTCATCGCCAAGATGGCGTCCGATGCGGCCAAGCCTGACGGGCTTTTTGTCATAAGAGACGGCGAGGTGGGTGCATTCCTGAAAGACCTGCCGGTCCGTAAGCTCTGGGGCGTCGGCCCCAAGACGGAAAAGAGGCTCAACGACCTCTCCATCCGCACCATAGGAGAGCTTGCGAGGACCCCTGTCCAACACCTGGAGAGGAACTTCGGGCCTGTTATAGGCAGGACCCTCCACGAGCACGCCAATGGCAAAGACGAGAGCCCGGTCGTCCCGTTCTCCGAGCCGGGTTCCTTCGGCAGAGAGGTAACCTTCGAGGCCGATACCTCCGACCTCTATATTATTAAAGAGACGCTCTCTGCCCTTGCCGGTGACGTCGCGGCGAGGCTCAAATCCGAAGGCCGCAAGGCCCGGAAGGTCTCGATAAAGGTCCGTTTCAGCGATTTCAGGACCATAACCCGCGAAAAGACCTTTGACTCCGTGACTGACTCGCTTAACGACATCCGCCCCACGGCGCTCTCCCTCCTTGAGTCCGTTGACATGGTGAGGGGGCTACGGCTCATAGGCATAAGGGTCACTGACCTCGCCTGAGCCAAATAGGCCCCATCCTGCCTTCAGAGCCGCACCCCCGAGCCGGTTTGACATCGGCCCCCCTTAATATAGACTGAGAATATTCCCGGGATGGCCTCCGACGACCGGGACTACACGGGAAATTCTCATGAAAAACCTCTCACTCTTATATAAGGTGACGCTTGCTTTTTCGCTTGCGCTCATCATTATTATAACGGCCTTTCTCGTCACTTTACACAATTACAGGACGGACCTTGAACGCGAGATCATCGCCGGCCTTGACGCCCTCATGGCCGGGCGCGCCGGGATCCTCTCCATGTACATCGAGACGGTCAAGGGTAAGGTCGAGGACTTTTCCACTGACGGTTTCGTCACCGGGAGGCTCTCGCGCGGGCGGGTGGCGGCAGACCCGGCCTTGAGCGAGTACCTCAAAATGGTGAAGCTCCCGCTCCATAAGGACATCTATAGGCTCGAGGCGATAGACTTGAACGGCATGGTCATAGCCTCCACTAACGAGTCGACCGCCGGCAGGGACGTATCCCAGGAACCTTTTTTCATCAATGGGAAGGAAGGCGTCAGAGTGACGGAGAGGACCGATGGCTATCTCGGCGGCCCCGAGGTGGCGGTCTCTGCCCCGATATATTCGAACGGACGCGTCGTCGGGGTATTGAGCGGGTTCGTGCCGCTCACGCAGTTCGCGAATATCTTTTTGGGCGAGCAGGCCTTCTGGCTCTCGTCCATCGAGCCCGGCACGCTCTCCGGGCGGAAGACCTTCGAGATAATCATAATCAACCGGGACAGGTTTCTCCTGACAGAATCGAGGTTCATTAAAGGGGCAGTCCTCAAGGTCAGGGCGAGTACGGACCCGGTAAGGGCCTGCATCGAGAAGAAGTTGAAGACCATCGGCGTCTGGGATGATTACAGGGGCGTCGAGGTTCTTGGGGCCTCCGCCTGCTTTCCCGACCTCGGCTGGACCCTTGTAGCCAAGTTGGACAGGAAAGAGGCCTACACGCCCGTAAGGGAATCGATAAAGTACGCCGCCGCAACGGTCGGTGTCATGGTACTGGTCATGGCCTCCCTCATCGCGTTCTTCGGAAAGACGATGATAGCCAAAATAAGGAGGCTCGAGAAGGGGGCTTGCGAGATGACGGCGGGCAAATACGACGTGAATATACCCGTGACCGCCAGGGACGAGCTCGGCACCCTCACGAAATGTTTCAACGATATGGCGAAAAGGGTCAAGGACCGGACGGATGCCCTCATCAAAAGCGAGGCGGGCCTCCTAAACGCGCAGAGGATAGCGAAGATAGGGAGTTGGGACTGGGACATAGCCAAAAATACGCTCCACTGGTCTGACGAGATATACAGGATATTCGGGGCGGACCCGCAGTCGTTCGGGGCCACCTACGAGGCGTTCCTCGGCATTGTCCCTCCGGAGGACAGGGACGCGGTGCAAAGGGCGGTGGACGAGGCGCTCAAAGGGCTTGCATCATATTCGATAGACCACAGGATAACGCTCCCGGACGGGACCGGGAAGATCGTCCACGAGGAGGCGGAAGTCACATTCCGAAACGGCAGTCCGGTGCGCATGTCCGGGACCGTCCAGGACATAACGGAGAGGGTGCGCCTGGAGGAGGAGCGCAGAAAGACAGAGGAGCTTACGACCGAGCTCGGCGAGCTGGAGGCGTTCAGCTATACCGTTGCCCACGACCTCCGCACGCCGCTGCGGCTCATCGACGGCTTCAGCCAGGTGTTGATGAAAAAAGCGAAGGGGCTTGACGAGACGTCCGCGGACTATCTCCGCAGGATACAGGATGCGGCGACGAGGATGTCGATGCTCATCGAAGACATACTGGAGCTTGCGCACGTAACGCGCGCCGAAATAATAGTGGAAGACGTGGACTTGAGCTCCATGGCCCGGGAGGTAGCCGGTGAGCTCCAGAAGGGCGCGCCTGAGAGAAAGGCGGAGTTTGTGATCGAGGAGAATATCGGGGTCAGCGGCGACCCGGTCCTCGTTCGTGCGGTCCTTGAGAACCTCCTTGGCAACGCGTGGAAATTCACGGCGAAGGAGGACAAGGCGATAATAGAGCTCGCCACAATGGGGGAGGAGGAGGGCAGGGTCATCATCTGCGTCCGCGATAACGGCGCGGGGTTCGACATGGAATACGCGGCAAAGCTTTTCATACCCTTCCAGCGCCTCCATTCGGCCGATGAGTACCCCGGCACGGGCGTGGGGCTTGCTACCGTCAACAGGATTATCACAAGGCACGGAGGCAGGGTCTGGGCCGAAGGGAGGCCTGGCGAGGGGGCGGCGTTCTATTTCACATTGAAGAGGGCGGGGTAGCATCCCATTTAGCAATAGCAGCGCAAGGCTTTGAACGCGAGCAGGAGCGAGCAAGATGAGTAAGACTATTTTGTATATCGCAACGTCGGTAGATGGTCTCATCGCAGGACGGCATGACGATATTTCCTGGCTCTTTCGATACAACGACGTTGATTACGGATACGATGAGTTCTTTTCGGGTATCGGCGCGATTATCCAGGGCAGACGGGCCTACGACGTCGAAATACAACACGGCCATTCTTACCCTGTGCCCACCTTTGTCCTGTCACACCGTCTCCCGGAGCGCAAACCCCAACGCGAAGACATCGTCTTCACCGCTGAAGACATCGAAGACGTGCTAAAGGAAGCGAAACGGCTGACAGGAAAAAACATATGGGTCGAGGGCGGCGCTAATGTGGCGCAGCAATTCCTTCGCCGAGGCCTCATTGATGAGATCGTATTGTCGGTTGTTCCAGTGATCCTCGGAGACGGAATCCGGCTGTTCGGGAAAACCGACGCGCCCATTGAGCTAACGCTACGCGAGACAAGGACGTTCGATAAGGGATTGGTTCAACTTTTGTATGAGAGAGCGTGAAGCGCGCCGGGGCGCGTGGTTACGGACTGAAGGGTTGAGGTTCACCTGAACCCGCAATGGAAATACGACCTCCCCCGGCCCCTCCTTGTCAAGAGGGGATTTTTAAACTCCTCCCCTTTTTACAAGGGGAGGCTGGGAGGGGTCGTATTACAAATTAAATACAACAATGACGAAGGCGTTCTCAGACCTTCTCCTCTCCCGGCCAGAGCCTCATTTCCAATTCCTTTAATAACGGCGCAAGGGACTCGGGTTTCAACGCCGAGACGAGTATCGCTTCGAAGCGTCTTGCGAGGTTAGCGGCCTCCACCGGGTCCATGAGGTCGGCCTTGTTGAAGACCAGAAGCGTCGGTATGGTCGAGAGCCCTATCTCATCAAGGAGCTTCCGCACGGTGTCTATCCTCTTCTCAAAAGACGCATTTGACGCATCCACAAGGTGTATGAGGAGGTCCGCGTCCTCCATCTCTTCAAGCGTCCCCTTGAAGGCCTTGAGGAGGTCTTCGGGGAGGTCTTTTATGAAGCCGACCGTGTCTGTAATGACGGCGTCCCGCTCTCGCGGGAAGCGCAAGCGGCGCGAGGCTGTGTCGAGTGTGGCGAAGAGCTTGTCCTCTACGAGCGTCCCGCTCTTCGTAAGGGCGTTTAGGAGCGTGGACTTTCCGGCGTTCGTGTAACCGGCTATCGAGATGATAGGGATGCCGCTGTCCGCCCTCTTACGCCTTCGCTCGAACCTGCCCTTTGAAAGCGAGCGTAGTTCTTTTTCGAGGTGGGCGATCCTGTCCGCGACCCGTCGCCTGTCGACTTCGAGCTTCGTTTCACCTGGCCCTCTGCCTCCGATTCCGCCCATGAGGCGGGATAGAGAAGTGCCCTTTCCGGTGAGCTTCGGGAGGAGGTACTTGAGTTGCGCGAGCTCGACCTGCACCTTGCCGTCCCGGGAGTGCGCGCGCCTTGCGAATATGTCGAGTATTAGCTGTGTCCTGTCTATGACCTTGAGCTCCGTGAGGTTGCCGAGCTCCCTTATTTGCGTCGGCGTGAGCTCCTGGTCGAATATGAGCATCGTCGCCTCCTTCTGGAGGGCCTTGACGATAAGCTCCTTTATCTTTCCGGTCCCCATGAGGTACTTGGGGTTCAGGGTCTGCGGCCTCTGGCAGACGGAGTCGAGGACGACGACGCTGCTTGTGCGCGCGAGCTCTTTTAGTTCCTCGAGAGACTCCATCTGCTCGTCCTTGTGTCGGGTCGAGACGCTCACCAATATGGCCCTCTCGCGGTTGTCGCCGACATCCCGCATGATGGCGCGCCCCATCTCCTCTTCGAGGGATGTGGTGAATGAGTCCATCTCGAGGTCGTAGCGGTGGAACGGCACCGAAGGCTCGACCTTGTATGTCTCTCCGTCCGGATTGTAGGGCAGGAGGTGGGCGGTGTGGATGTCGCCTGGGAGGCCCGTTTCGAGCACGCCTATCGCGGCCATGATGTCGAGGCGTAGTAACGCGAGGTCGGTGAGGTCGTCCTGCGAAAGCGCCTCGCCCTTGAGGTGCGTATGGACGCAACGGACGCCCCGGAGGTGCCTTTTCCCCAGAGGGTAGTCGGCGAGCACCGGTATGATGATCTCTTTTTCATCCCCCACGATGACCGAGACTACCGCGCCCCTCCTGTTTATGATGAGCCCGATCTGCCGCCGGAGCTCCCTTGAGATCTCGGTGATGTATCTGGCGAGCTCGGGAGTGATGAGCCTGTCTGCCGGGACTCTGCGGTTATATATCCTCTCTATGGCCTTTATCTGGCTGGGTTTTAACCCAAGAAGGTTTCCGTATACCTGTGCGATGTCTTACCTCCGAACGATTACGTTTTAAACAGATGCAATCTCCTGAATTATTGATTTTACCATATTAAGATGTTTGATTCTCGCATCAATTGCTCCGACACTCTCTTTAAGAAACTCTTTCGTAAAATACTTCTTTTCTATGTTTCCAATCTCTTTAAGATTCAGGTGCTCAAAAATTTCTACAGGATTGCCTTTGAGCGCATCAGAAATGATTTCCGGTATCTTTTGCCATTCATACCAAGGGATCTTCCCTTTTGGAATGTTGTTCGAAGTTGATGTGCCGGTAATTATCTCTTCACGGAAAACGGCCTGAGCTATGCAAGAGGTATTAGATTGGAGTTCTATTGTATTATCCCGGACAGTTACACCGGACACTTGCGGGTTCAGCAGAAAAATGTGGTCGAATTTTACAGCTATAGTATTTGTAGTCGTATTTATTGTAAAACTCGTAACTTTTAAAGAGGTCTCAATCCTTTGGAGTTCTGCTAATTCCTGGCGCACCGTGGCAGTTACAGGAGAAGAGGCAAACAATTCATGGCTGCTTGATGAAGCAGGCACAAAGTCAACAAAATTGTTTATTTCCAAGAACCGATCACTTTCACCTAAAAGAAAAGGCCAGATATGAAGCCCTTGCAGACCATTCACTCCCCTTTTGACATACCAGGCTTTCAAAATATCACCAGCATTACCCGAAATCGACTCGCTATTCCTGTAAATCCTTCCGGACATTGTCCTAAAAACGAGATCATAAATATCCTGTCCCACTGCCACTTGTGGCATATCAACTGTACTGCCGGGGACGATTTCCAACTCACTTATAAGTGGACGATTGGTAATGCATTCTAGAAACTGGTAACGACACGACGAAACTGGCATAAAATGCCTCCTTTAAAAATAGTTTTTTACACAATTGATTCAAATCAGGAATACTTACATAATCAACATAAAAAAAATTAATTTTCAATGAAAAAATAAAAAAACATATTGGCCGTATGATAAGTTGAAAAGCATGGGGCGCGGATTTTTCTGCCAGGCACGATTGGGCTGAGCCCCGGCGGTTGACTCCAGCACCGTTTCTGCTTTATTATCTCCATGAGGCAAGTCAGGGACAAAGGGGGCGCGAATGGCCAAAAGATATAAGATACTCGTCGGCGGCGAATGGATAGAGACCGCGAGAGAGCTCGAAGTCAGGAGCCCTTATGATAACTCGCTTGCCGGGGTGACTTGCCTTGCCGGAGAAAAAGAGCTTCGCTCTGCCGTTGACGCGGCGGACAAGGCCTTCGGGGAATTGAAGAAGCTCCCGGCGTATGCAAGGGCAAAGACGCTAGAGGACGTGTCTGCCGGACTTAAGGCGAGGGAAGAGGAGCTTGCGCGCACACTCGCCCTTGAGGCGGGTAAACCCATTCGTGACGCGCGCTCTGAGGTCAAGAGGGCGCAAACGACCTTTAAAATAGCGGCGGAGGAGGCCAAAAGGCTCGGCGGAGAGATACTCCCGCTCGACATATCCGCCGGCTCAGAGGGGAGGACAGGCCTCGTAAGGAGGTTCCCTGTCGGCATCGTGCTCGGGATATCCCCCTTCAACTTCCCGCTTAACCTTGTGGCCCACAAGGTCGCGCCTGCGATGGCCTGCGGCAACCCGATAATACTTAAACCCGCCTCAAAGACCCCATTATCCGCGCTCATCCTCGGCGAGATAATAACAGAAGCGCTCTGGCCCGCAGGGGGCGTGAGCATCGTCCCGGCATCCGGGGCCGATACAGAGAAGTTATTGGACGACGAGAGGATCAGGAAGATAACATTCACGGGCTCCGCGGCGGTGGGCTGGAGGCTCAAATCAAAGGCCGGGCAGAGAAAGATCACTCTTGAGCTCGGCGGCAACGCCGGGGTCATAGTGCATGACGACGCGGATATCGAATACGCGGCCAAGAGGTGCACGGTCGGCGCGTTCTCGTTCGCCGGTCAGATATGCATATCGGTCCAGAGGATATTCGTCCAGAGGGCGATATTCGAGAGGTTCAAGGAGCTGTATCTCAAGAATGTATCCGCGCTTAAATACGGCGACCCGCTCGATGAGACGACCGACATAGGGCCGATGATAGAGGAGGCGGCGGCAGGCAGGACAGAGGCGTGGGTAAAGGAGGCAATCGCTGAAGGCGCGAAGGTGCTTGCCGGAGGCAAAAGGAAAGGCGCGTACCTCGAGCCGACGGTCCTTACCAATACTCAGCCCTCCATGAAGGTCTGCGGCGAGGAGGCCTTTGCGCCGGTAGTAACGCTTGAGCCGTATGACTCATTCGATGATGCGGTCTCAGAGGTCAACCACGGCCTCTACGGCCTCCAGGCAGGGGTCTTCACGAGGGACATAGGCCGTATCATGCGCGCCTATGACGCGCTCGACGTAGGCGGCGTGATAATAAACGATGTCCCTACCTACAGGGTAGACAACATGCCCTACGGCGGCGTTAAGATGAGCGGCTTCGGGAGGGAAGGCATCAGGTACGCGATAGAGGAGATGACGGAGTTGAAGCTCCTGGCGTTAAAGACATAACTGGAATTATGCAGGCCAGAGTGCCTGTGCGTAATTACGGATTTAAAACTGTTGGCGATAAAGGCATAGAGATGAGCGATAAAAACAAGAGGCGGTCATTCCCCGACTGGGAAAAACTCTACAAGGAGGAGCCTGTAGAGAAGATGCCGTGGTTCAACCCCGAGCTTGACCGCGACCTTTCCGGGGCGTTAAAGGACCTCCGCATAAAGGGAGGCCGCGCGCTCGATATCGGCACCGGCCCGGGCACGCAGGCGTTCAGGCTCTCCGAGATGGGCTTCGAGGTGACGGCTACCGACATATCGAAGTCGGCGATAAGAAAGGCCAGGAAGGCGGCAAAGGAGAAGGGCCTCGAAATAGACTTTCGCGTGGACGACGTGCTGGCAACGAAGCTCTCCGGCGCATTCGACTTCATCTTCGACCGTGGCTGTTTCCATGTGTTGCCGCCGGAAAAGAGGGCGGTCTACAGGGATACGGTCGCGGGGCTTTTGAATGAGGGCGGGTACCTTTTACTCAAGTGCTTTAGCGTTAGGGAGACAAAGATGCAGGGCGGCCCCTACAGGTTCACGAGAAAGGCCTTGAAAGAGGCCCTTGGAGGGGCCTTCAGGGCCGTCTCCATAAAGGATACCGTCTACCAGGGGACGCTCGATGCGCTCCCGAAGGCCCTTTTTTCGATTTGGGTGAGAAAATAGGGGAAACCCGGAAACCCTTTTATCCAGGCCTACTTACGGATGAGCCACGGCCTTTTCGGCCTTTTTGGAGGCCAAAAAAACATGGAAAGACTAAAAAAAATCTTGTCTTTTGTTTTCGACTAAGTTAGTATACTGTATACAATAGGAATAGCCGTACCTGCTTTGAAAATAATCAAAAAAATGGAAGGGTGGTGATTTGTTTGTCTCTTAAGATTACTGAGGATTGCGTAGCCTGCGGCGTATGTCTTCCCGAGTGCCCTGTGAATGCCATCTCTGAAGGCGAGATCTATGTTATCGACGCAAACGCCTGTGTCGAGTGCAAGGGGCATTACGATTCCCCGAAGTGCGCCGAGGTCTGCCCGGTCGATGCCTGCGTGCCTGCCTAAGGGCGGGTTTTCTTTGCCCGGTTTTCAGTCGAGTCTTTAAAAATGCAACGAATGGTTCCGGCCTCGCCTTCTTAAAGAGGCGAGTCTGGGATCATAAAAAATCAGAACCGTAGAACGAGAACCCCGGGCCTAAATCCGGGGATTTTTTCCCTTTGGCCTCTATTTTGATCCGCATGCGATAGTCATAAGGAAGTGCTCGAGATGAAAGAGTTCGCCGTATTCTGGGGTTGCACCATACAGACCCGTTTTCCATTTATCGAGAAATCGACCAGGATTGTCCTGGAGAGCTTCAAACTCCCCTACAGGGACATAGACGGGTTTACCTGCTGTCCCGAGAAATCCCTCGTAAACAACATAGACCACGGCGCGTTCGTCGTGACAGCGGCGAGGAATGTCGCGCTCGTGGACGAGCTCGACTACGACCTTGTGAGCCCCTGCACCGGGTGCGTCTCCAACCTCGCTACCGTCAAGGGCGAGCTAAGAGCGAACCCGAGGGAAAAGGCCGAGGTCAACAAGCTCCTTAAAGAGGTAGGCAGGGAGTTCAAGGGGACCTCGAAATTACAGCACCTCGTCCCGTTTTTCCACGACACCGTCGGCGTGCACGCCATAAAGCAGAAGATAAAGAAGGACTTTACCGGCATGAGGATAGGCATCCACTACGGGTGCCACATGATAAGGCCCTCGCACGCGCTCCGTAACGACGACCCTCTTGAGCCCAGGAAGTTCGACACGCTCATCACGGCGCTCGGCGCGCAGTCGCTCCAGTTCATGACAAAGATGATGTGCTGCGGCCAGGGGCTCGACAGGATAGACGAGCACGACCGCGCGCTCCACTTTGCGAGGATAAAGCTTAAGGAATTAAAGTCGCTCGGTTGCGACGCGCTGGTCCTCTGCTGTCCGTCTTGCTTCCTCCAGTTCGACAACAACCAGTTCCTTATGGAGAAGGAAGGCGAGAAGTTCGGGATACCGGTCATATACTTTACGGAGCTCCTGGGCCTCGCGATGGGATACAAGCCCGAAGATCTCGGCATGGACCTCCACAGGGTAGACTGCACGCCTTTTATAAAGAAGTGGGAGTCTCTCTCGGAGAGGCCCCCGAGGGAAGACGCCATCGAGGACGGCCTTAACGCGCCGGGAGAGCTCTGATATTGTCTTCCCCCTTTTCTGAAGGGGGATAGAGGGGGATTATGGAATGGATCCTTCGGATAATCTCCCCTCACCCCAGTCTTTAAAAAAGAGGGGGATTTTGAATCGCTGAACCGACCTTGTCCGCAGGCCTGAAGGCCTGCTTTGAAACAAAGGAGTCTTTCGTGCTCGAAGCCACTCTGAATTTCAAGCTCCTTGAGCAGTGCTCCAAATGCGGGGCGTGTTTTTCCATATGCCCGTCGTGCATGCACATACCGGGCTATGACCCGAGGGCCGTCATACGGGACATACTCGACGGCAACCATGACAAGTGGCTCTCGTCGCGCCACATCTGGCAGTGCCTCGAGTGCCACCACTGCCTCGAGATTTGCTACCAGCACTACGGGTTCGAGAACGCCATGACGGCGCTCCGCACCATAGCCGCCAAGAAGGGCATCCACCCGACGCAGGTAAAGAGGGGCTGGGAGATGTTCGTAAAGACGAGCAGGCTCGGCGAGCCCGCTCTCCCGGCGCGAAAGAAGCTCGGCCTCCCGGAGCCGAAGGCCTCCGGGGCCGACGAGTTCAAGAAGCTCTACGCCATGTTGAAGGCCGCGAGGGAGAAGAAGGAAAACCCCGAAGGCAAGGGCTCGGAATAAGGCGGCCATAAATAAAGACGCATTCAGGTGGCCTAAATTCATATTAATAAAAGGTGACGCATCGTGAACCATGACTATCAGAAGGACATATCGGGCTGCGGACTGACCGGCCTCATCAGCAGGAAGAGGAGGAGGATAAGCGGCGCCGACATCGTAAAATCACTCTGCCTCATGACCGACAGGGGCAACGGGTTAGGCGCAGGGTACGCCGCTTACGGCATATACCCGGAGTTCAAGGACTTCTACGCCTTCCATATCATGTTCGACGAGCCCTCTGTAAGATGGACTCTCGAAGAATACTTGAAGAACAACTACCATATCGAGAAGATCGAGGAGATACCGACCGCGCCCGTGAAGGCGATACCCATCTCCCCGCTCCTCGTAAGGTATTTCGTAAAGCCTTTGAAGGACAAGATGGTAGGGGACATACAGGAAGAGGACTTCGTGGTCAATACCGTCATGAAGGTCAATTCCGAGATAGAAGGCGCGTACATCTTCTCCTCCGGCAAGAACATGGGGGCGTTCAAGGGCGTCGGAAACCCGTGCGACATAGCCGAGTTTTTCAGGATCGAGGAATACGAGGGCTGGACCTGGACCGCGCACACGCGCTTCCCGACGAACACCCCGGGCTGGTGGGGCGGCGCGCACCCGTTTACGCTCCTCGACTGGTCGATAGTCCATAACGGCGAGATATCGTCATACGGCATAAACAAGAGATACCTCGAGATGTTCGGCTACAAGCTCACGCTTTTGACCGATACCGAGGTCGCGGCCTACATGCTCGACCTCCTCATAAGGAGGCAGGGGCTCGATATCCCGTCGGCGTGCCTCGCGCTGGCGTCCCCCTTCTGGAAGAAGATCGACGAGCTTCCGGATGGCGAGAGGGAGGCCTTGACCGCGCTCCGTCAGACATATGGGAGCGCCCTTTTGAACGGCCCGTTCTCGATATTATTCGGCCACTCCAAAGGGCTCGTAGGCATAAACGACCGTATCAAGCTCCGTCCGCTCGTCGCGGCCCTGAAGGACGATGTCACCTACATGGCGAGCGAAGAGTCCGCCATAAGGGCTATATGCCCGGCGCCGGACAAGGTGTGGGCGCCGAGAGCCGGAGACCCTGTGATCGTCAACCTCGAAGACTGATGGCAGGCTTGAAATAAGTCCATCTGCTTTGTTGGCCTCAAAGCGAGCCGTTGCGGCGTACAAACTGAGTACGCCTCGCGTCTCGCTCCTCGACGCCTCGCATCTGGAGCTTATTTGAAGCCTGAATTGGCGCATTTAGTTTATCTATACAAGAGTAACTTTCGGAGGAACAGATGTTCAAGAGTTTAGCGCCGCCCGAGTACCTGGCGACCATCGACCGCGAAAAGTGCATACGGTGCAAGAGGTGCATACAGAACTGCGGATGGGGAGTGTATTCCTGGGGCGGGGACAAGATCCTCATAAACACCTCGAAGTGCGTAAAGTGCCTCCGCTGTTATCACTACTGCCCCGAAGAGGCGATAGAGATAAAGGACAACCCCACACGGTTCAAGCAGAACGCCTACTGGGGATACAACCACCTGAGGAACATAAAGAGGCAGGCCGAGACAGGCGGCATCCCGCTTACAGGCATGGGAAGCGACCTGCCCTATACCATACTCTTCGACAACCTCCTCATAGACGCGTGCCAGGTGACGAACCCGTCCATCGACCCGCTTCGCGAGCCGATGGAGCTCCGCACCTATCTCGGCAAGAAGCCTTCGAGCGTGGAGTTGGAGAAGGGCAAGGACGGCAAGCTTAAACTCAAGACCAAGATGCCGCCCCAGCTTAAGCTCTCGCTCCCGATAGTATTCTCTCCGATGTCCTACGGCTCCATAAGCCTTAACGCGCAGAAGGTCCTCGCCATGGCCGCAAAGGAGTGCGGCATACTCATGAACACCGGCGAGGGCGGGCTGCACGAGGACCTCTTCCCGTACAAGGACAACATCATCGTGCAGGTCGCCTCGGGCCGCTTCGGCGTAAACCCGGACTACCTTAACGCCGGTGTGGCGGTCGAAATAAAGATAGGCCAGGGCGCGAAGCCCGGCATAGGCGGGCATCTGCCCGGAGAAAAGATACCGCTCGAGGTCGCGCGCGCCCGCATGATACCGGTCGGCACGGACGCCATTTCTCCCGCGCCACAGCACGACATATACTCGATAGAAGACTTAAGACAGCTCATATACGCCATAAAAGAAGCTACGAACTACAAGCCGGTCTCCGTAAAGATAGCCGCGGTCCACAACGTCGCGGCCATAGCCTCGGGCATAGTCCGCGCCGGGGCGGACATCGTCTACCTCGACGGCTTCAGGGGAGGCACGGGCGCGGCCCCGTCCATCATCAGGGACCACCTCGGCATCCCGATCGAGCACGCCATAGCGGCGGTCGACGACAGGCTCCGCCAGGAAGGCATCAGGAACGAGGCCTCGATAATCGCCGCCGGTGGCATCAGGTCGAGCGCGGACGCGGCAAAGGCCATAGCCTTGGGCGCGGACGCCGTGGCAATAGCCACAGCCGCCCTCATAACCATGGGCTGCACTACCTGCGGCAAGTGCTACACCGGCAACTGCTCCTGGGGCATTACGACCCAGAGGCCGGAGCTGACCGCGCGCCTCGACCCCGAGGTCTACGCGGAGAGGCTCATAAACCTCATACACGCGTGGGAGCACGAACTTAAAGAAATACTCGGCGCGCTCGGCATCAACGCGGTCGAATCGCTCAGGGGCAACAGAGAGAGACTCCGCGGCGTCGGGCTCGACACGCAGACGCTCGACATATTGGGAGTAAAGCCTGCCGGCAGATAAACGCCGGTGCTTTTGCCGATAAGAATATTTTTGGATAGCGTTCAGGAGACGACATGTTAGAGATCAACGCAAGCGGGCTGTACTACCGCGAACTCAACCAGAAGATAAGGGACGCGGTCAATAACGGCGAGAAGGAGATAACCGTCAAGAACGTCAACGGCCAATATTACATGGGCGACGGTCTTCGCGGCAAGGCGACCATTACGATAGAGGGCGTTCCGGGCAACGACCTCGCGGCCTTCATGGACGGCCCCACGCTCGTCATAAAGGCGAACGCGCAGGACAATATCAGCAACACCATGAACACCGGCAAGGTCGTCATCCACGGCAACGCGGGCGACGTCCTCGGATACGGCATGAGGGGCGGCAAGCTCCACATATTGGGCGACGTCGGCTACAGGGTCGGCATACACATGAAGGGCGTTAAGAAGCAGGCCCCGACCATAATCGTCGGGGGCACGGCCGGGGACTTCTTCGGCGAGTACATGGCAGGCGGCGTGCTCATACTCCTCGGGCTCAACAACGACGGGCGTCCGATAGTCGGGGACTACCTCGGCACCGGCATGCACGGCGGCGTCATATATGTGAGGGGCGAGGTCGATAAGAAGAACTGCGGGGCAGAGGTCGGCATACTCGACCTCGACGACGAGGACAGGAAGGTCCTCAAGGACTCGCTTACCGAGTATTGCAAGGACATGGGGCTCTCCCTCGACGAGATAATGAAAAAGGGGTTCAAGAAGCTCATCCCGGTCTCTCTAAGGCCGTACGGCAACCTCTACGCTTATTAGCAGGCTGCCCAAAAAGTCCATCTGCTTTGTTGTCTTCGTCTCTCGCCGTTGCGGCGTACATACTAAAGTACGCCTCACGGTCTCGCTCCTCGACGCCTCGCATCTGGAGCTTTTTGAACAGCCTGGATATGTTTTTTTCTGAAATGGACCTTTTAGCGGCGCTCCCCTTCCGGGGAGCGCCGCTTTTTTTTGCGTCGGAAAGCGGGGCGAATAACCCCACTCCCTCAAAGCTATTCCCTTGACTTCTTACCTTGAAAAAAGTAATATGAAAATGAAGCGGAGGCATTTTTTTCATGGCAATTGAGAGATTCGACAGGCTCGAAGCGGGAATTTCGCGTCTTCTGGAGTCTAATGAGCTACTTCAGGCTGAAAACAGGTCGTTGAGGGACTCTTTAGAGCTTAAAGAACGCGGGACAGACGAGCTCAAGGAGAAGATAAGGAAGCTCGAAGCCGAAAAGGCCCTCGTCAAGGAGAAGGTCGACACCCTCCTTACGAGGCTTGACGGCCTCATCCAGAACGCGTGAGGTGGGCTTGAAAAAGATAGCCGAGCTCAAGATTTACGGCCACAAACTCGTCGTCAAAAGCGACGAGGGCGAGGATTACATCCGGGCTGTTGAAAATTACCTAAACCACAAGATAGAGGAGGTAAAGGAGACCACTAAGGCTGTTTCGACCTTGGACCTGGCGCTATTAGCCGCTTTGAACATTACCGGCGAGGTTATCAAGACAAAGGAGACGCTTGAAAGGTTAGGGAGGAAGTCTGAGGAGCTTGCTCAATTGATAGACAGGAGACTGGAGTAGCTGAATCGATCTCCTCCCCTGCCGTGTTTGTGCTTTAGTAGGGTTTTTAGAACCAACATTCTAAAACAGGGGCTTTCCCTGACTCGCGGCCGGCATGTCCCTTCGCGGGAAAGTCGAATGCAAGTAAACTAAGGCCCCACCTGTTTCGGCAGGTTCAAAAAACTACTGACACGGCATGTCGCGGGGGAGGAGTTTAAAAATCCGGGCCTGAAAGGGCGCATAAGACCCTAAAGGCCCCGGTGAATAACGGGATTGGAATACCGGCCTTAAAAGACAAGGGCCGCGTAAACGGGGCGCAGGGTTGAGGTCATATGACGCCCTGCGCAACCCCCGGATCAAGCATATATGGCTTTACATATTCCCGATTCGGTCCGATTGTGATAAAAGTAAACAGAAGCGAGGCAATATAGTCGCAAATCGGGGCATTTTCACGCCCCTGCTCCATCTCCCTCTTCTCCCTCAGTCTTACCGATATCCCTCTTTCCTTTCAAAGCCGAAAGGTTGATGAAGAATTCCGTCCTGAAGGAGCGCTTAAGGAGCGCCATCCTCGAGAGACGCCGCGAAATGGCGTTCGAGGATGTTTACAGGAAAAGCTCTCTTATACAAAGACGGCTCATCGACTCTCCTTTCTACGCCGGGGCAAAGGCGCTCCTGCTGTATTCGAGCTTCTCCAACGAGGCGCTGACAGACGAGCTCTTCGAGAGGGCGATACGGGACGGCAAGGAGGCGGCCTATCCGAGGGTCCTCCGGGGCGGAGGAAGACACCTCGCGTTTTTCAAGGTCAAAAGCTTGAAAGAGCTCGCCCCCGGCTCTTACGACATACCGGAACCGGCTGAAGGGGAAGAGAGGGCGCTTGCCTGTTCTTTCGACCTCGTCGTCGTCCCGGGTGTCGCGTTCGATGAAAAGGGGGGCCGGTTGGGGTACGGCAAGGGCTACTACGACAGGGCGCTTCAGGGCGTCGGTTGTCCGATAGTGGCTCTCGCGTACGACTTCCAGGTTCTGAAAGAGGAAATACCCGTTGAGCCCCATGACGTAAGGGTCTCTGCCATAGTGACCGAGAAAAGGCTCATAGCAACGGGATAGTCCTCAAAGGTTTGGCGGCGACGGGGGGAATGGACAAAAGAGCGTCCTTCCGGGAGCTGGCGCCGCCTTTATAAATAACGGGTAGAAAGGGGTTGTTGACATGGGAGTATCGACGATTGTAATTGTTGCGGCCGTAGCTGTAATAGCGATACTTGTCGGGGTTGGGATCGGTTTCATCACAAAGAAGAAGATGGAAGACTCCAACGCCGAGGCCGGTAAAAAAACGGCTGAGGCGATAATAGCGGACGCGAAGAGAGAGGCCGAGAACGTAAGGAAGGACGCGGAGAACACGCGCAAGGAGGCCGACCTCCAGGCGAAGGACATAATATTCCAGGGCAAGACCGAGTTTGAAAGGGAGACCCGCGAGCGTAGAAAAGAGCTCCAGGCGCTGGAAAAAAGGGTACAGCAGAAGGAAGAGAACCTGGATAAGAAGTTCGAGTCCATAGACAGGAAAGAGATCGAGTACCAGAAGAGGGAGAAGACCGTCGTCGCCCAGGAGAAGAAGGCGAGCGACATGGAGGCCGAGGCGGCCGCCATCATCGTCCAGCAGAGGGCCAGGCTCGAGACTATCGCGGGGATCTCCGCCGATGAGGCCAAGAGACAGCTCGTCGAGAATATGGAGAACGAGGCGAAGCTCGAAGCCGGAAAGCTCCTTAAAAGGATAGAGGAAGAGACCAAGGCCGAGGCCGACAAGAAGGCGAAGGAGATAATCTCGCTCGCCATCCAGAGGTACTCGGGCGAGTACGTGGCCGAAAGGACCGTCTCGGTCGTCAACCTCCCGAGCGACGAGATGAAGGGCAGGATCATCGGCAGGGAAGGCAGGAACATCCGCGCAATCGAGGCGGCTACCGGCATAGACGTGATAATAGACGACACCCCCGAGGCGGTCATACTCTCGGGGCATAACCCGGTGAGAAGAGAGATAGCCAAACTCTCCCTTGAGAGGCTCATAACGGACGGCAGGATCCACCCGTCCCGCATAGAGGAGGTCGTCTCCAAGGTCGAGGCCGAGGTCGCTCAGGCGATCAACGAGGCGGGCGAGAGGGCCATATTCGACACCGGCCTCCACGGGATACACAAGGAGATACAGAAGCTCATCGGACGGCTCAAATTCAGGACGAGCTACGCTCAGAACGTATACTCGCACTCGATGGAGGTCGCCTTCATCTGCGGCATAATGGCGTCCGAATTGGGGCTTCCGACGAAACTTGCGCGGAGAGCCGGCCTGCTTCATGACATAGGCAAGGCCGTCGACCACGAGGTCGAGGGGCCGCACGCGGCCATAGGCGCGGAGCTCGCCAAAAAATACGGGGAAGCCCCGAAGATAGTCTCTGCCATAGGCCAGCACCACGACGACAGTCCGGATTCCATCCTCGGCGTGCTTGTACAGGCCGCGGACACATTGTCCGCCGCGCGCCCAGGCGCGAGGAAAGAGATGCTCGAATCCTATGTGAAGAGGCTCGACGACCTTGAGAACATAGCCAAGGGCTTCCCGGGGGTCGAGAAGACCTACGCGCTCCAGGCAGGCAGGGAGATCAGGGTGCTTGTCGAGAACCAGTCGATATCGGACGACGCGGCTGTCGTCTTATCCAAGGACATCGCAAGGAAGATAGAAAAGGAACTCAGCTACCCCGGACAGATAAAGGTGACGGTCATAAGGGAGTCGAGGGCCGTTGAGTACGCGAAGTAAGGTTTGATCGAGCCTTGAGCGCCTCCGCAAGGCGGAGGCGCTCAATTGTTTTTTCTAAAAATTGTTATTTTTCCTGATCTCGGCGTCAGGTCGGAAATAAAAATGCTCACATATTACCATATATGCTCCGTTTTTTATTTCCGCCCTTCCTTGACCTCAGAAAAAATTCCTAATTTTTAGAGGTAGCCTAAAATGAGTCTTTGAAAGAACCTTTCTTGATGCAGGACCTCGTAAAAATACTATTCATAGGCGACATTGTGGGCAGGCCCGGCCGCATAGCGGTACGGGAGTGCCTCCCGCGCCTTGTCGGCGAGCTCTCGCCCGATATCGTCGTCGCCAACGGCGAGAACTCGGCTGGCGGCTTTGGTATTACCTCCGAGATAGCCGAGGAGCTCTTCAAGCTCGGCGTGGACGTCATTACCTCGGGCAACCATATCTGGGACAAAAAAGAGATATACGATTACATCCGCTCGCAAAAAAAACTGCTCCGGCCGGCCAACTATCCGGAGGGCGCGCCGGGCGCGGGCTCTCTCTTATTCGAGTGCGCTTCAGGCGCGAAGGTGGGGATAGTAAACCTCCTCGGGCGCGTCTTCATGGAGTCGGTCGACTGCCCTTTCAGGGCCGGGAGGGCCCTCGTCCAGAAGCTTAGATCCGAAACGCCGATTGTCATGGTCGACATGCACGCCGAGACTACCTCGGAAAAGACTGCTCTCGCGTGGCACCTGGACGGCATGGCGAGCGCGGTAATAGGCACGCACACGCACGTGCAGACCTCGGACGAGAGGGTGTTGCCCGGCGGCACGGCGTTCATTAGCGACGCCGGCATGACCGGGCCGACAGAGTCTGTCATAGGCATAAGAAAAGAGATCGTCGTCGAGAGGTTCGTTACGCAGATGCCCGTCCGGTTCGAGCTGGAACTCCAGGGCGTGTTCATGGAGGTGGAGTCGTCGTCCGGAAGGGCGATATCCATCAAAAGGTTAAAAGTCGAGCTTAAGGAGAAAGAGTGATGAGCAACTTCGAAATGGTCCTTACATACGGCGGCATAGCATACGGCGTAATGCTCATCTACACAGCCTTCGTGAAGAACAGGGTGACCGAGGCATTCAGGATAGACACACTCTTCATACCCGGTGCCACGGACAGGTCGAGGCCCCTGAACCTGCTCGTCGGCCTCCTTGTAATAGGGTACAATATTTACGCGATGATATATTAGCAGGCAGACCCAAATCCACTCCCCGGATATTTCAAATGGACCCTCGTAAACAGATAGAGATAATAAGGCGCGGCACGAGCGGCATCATATCGGAAGGCGACCTTTTAAAGAAGCTCGTGGCCTCCGTTGCGAAGGGGCGGCCC
>JACPGB010000029.1 GCA_016182655.1 Deltaproteobacteria bacterium | reverse complement strand
AGATTAAGGTTTTTCCGGACAGCATATTTTGCCAAGACCTAACTTCTTGAAAAATAAGCAATTTATTTTTCTCGATAAGCCTCTACCGATGAACTTAAAATTTAACCGGACAGTACTGGTTGCAAACCTGAACCCGCAAAAAATCTCTATCAACAGCACAAAAAAAGCGGCCCCTTTCGGGGCCGCTTCGGAAATACGATTGTGAGACTGAGGACTTAAGTCCTCCCCCTACCCCGTCCTCTTGGGCTGGGAGGCGAGGAACGCGGCCTTTGTGACCTTTGCTTCAATTCCCGAGAGTATGCACTTTGTCGGGCATCTCTTGATCGACTCGTCGTTCTGAGGGGCAAGCGCGTAATCGACGACCGCGAGGTTGTCCTTCAATGCTATGCCGCCTGTAACCGAGCAGTCCTTTACGCAGAGGCCGCAGGCTATGCACGAGACCTTGCAGACCTTCTTTGCGTGCGCGCCCTTGTCCCTGGACTTGCAATATACGAAGAGCGTGTGGTCCTCGGGGTGCATCTCGATTATGTCACGGGGGCAGGCCCTCGCGCATGCGCCGCACCCGACGCACTTGTCGTGGAATACGACAGGCAGACCGTTGTCGTTCATGGCCATCGCGTCGAACTTGCAGGCTTCCACGCACTCGCCGTAACCCAGGCACCCGTAGGTACAGCTCTTGTCGCCGCCCGTGAGGTTAGCGGCAGTGCAGGAGACCTCGCCCCTGTAGGAGGCGCGCCTTTCGGCCTCCGCGTTGCCGCCCTTGCAAAGGACGACCGCTATGTTCCTTTTGTGCGCCTTGTGGTCCATGCCGAGGACCTCGGCGAGCTTCTTGGCCGTGTCGGACCCTCCGGCGACGCACGCGTTCGGCGGCGCCTCTCCCTTCAGGAGCGCCTCGGCGAGCATCCTGCAACCGGGGTACCCGCACCCGCCGCAGTTGGTGTTCGGTAGCACCCCCGCGATCGCTTCGACCATCGGGTCTTCATCGACCTTGAGCTTCTTGTCGGCGAAGGCGAGGAAACCCGCCAGCGCCGCGCCTATGCCGCCCATGGAGACGACCGATATGAGGACCATTCCGCCGAGACCAGCCATTTTCTTAACCCCTTATAAGGCCCGCGAAACCCATGAACGCGAGGGCCATCATGCCTGCAACGATAAGAGTAATGGAGATACCCTGGAAAGGCTTCGGAATGTCCGCGAACTCGAGCTCTTCCCTTATGCCCGACATCATGAGTATGGCGAGCGTGAAGCCGACGCCTGTGGCGAAACCGAAGACGATGGACTCGATGTAGTTGTAGTCCCGTAGCACCATGAAGAGCGCAAGACCCAGGACCGCGCAGTTCGTGGTGATGAGCGGGAGATAGATGCCCAATGCCCTGTAGAGCGCGGGGCTCGATTTTCTTATGTACATCTCGACCAACTGGACGAGCGCGGCTATGGCGATGATGAAGGCGACAAATTCAAGGAACGGAACATTGAACCTTACGAGTATATAGGTGTATATGGGCCAGGTCACAGCCGCGGTGAGCGTCATTACGAAGGTCGTCGCAAGCCCCATGTTTAGGGCGTTCTCGGTCTTGTTCGACACACCGACGAACGGGCAGATACCCAAAAAGTACGTGAGCACGAAGTTGTTTATGAGAGAGGCCGATATGAAAATCATTATGAGCTTCACGGGTCTCTCTCCTTTACGCCTTGTCCGATGCGGCGGACTTCCTGCTCGATATGTAATTGACTATGGCTATGAGCGTGCCGAACACCAGGAACGCGCCTGCCGGTAATATCATCACTATCCAGGGCTCGAAGAGGGACGGCGGCAGTATCTTGATGTTGAAAAGCGACCCGAAGCCGAGTATCTCCCTTATGAAGCCCATGGTCATGAGGCTCAAAGTGAACCCGATGCCTATGCCGAGCGCGTCCGCAATCGACGGCACGACCGGGTTCTTCTGCGCGTAAGCCTCAGCGCGCCCGAGTATGATGCAGTTGACGACGATAAGCGGCACATACGGCCCGAGCGCTTTCGATACCGGCGGGAAGAAGGCCGCGAGGAACATGTCCGCGACGGTGACGAGCAAAGCGATTATGACGACATAGGCCGCGATCCTGACCTGCGGGGCGACATACTTCCTTATCGCAGATATTATGATGTTGGAGCCGAGGAGCACGAAGAGGGTCGCCATGCCCATGGCAAAGCCGTTTACGACCGAGTTCGTTACCGCGAGCGTCGGACAGGTGCCGAGCACGAGCCTGAACGGAGGGATGTCCTGCCAGAGCCCCTTCTTGAACTCGTACCAGAGCGAGTATCCGTTATTTTCCGCCATTGTCGGACTCCTTTGGCGATTCGTTGCCGTCTTTTCCGGCATGCGCCGGGGCCTCTGCCTTTTTCACATACTTTTCGAGGTCATCCTTGGGGAACTCGCGGAGGACCTTGGTGACGGCGTTGTTGATGTTTTTGACGACCGCGTCGGAAGATATGGTCGCGCCGGTTATCGACTGTATCTGGTTGGGCTTCTCGGGCTTCCTGTTCTTGATGTACTCGACCTTCGGGGTTATCTCTACGCCCTTGAACTGGTCCTGGAATTCAGGCTCGGCTATCCTGTTGCCGAGGCCCGGGGTCTCGACCTGGTCGAGTATCTTTATGCCCTTGAGCTTGAGGTAGTCGAGCCCGAGCCCGACCATGACGCCGACATTGCCCTGGAACCCGCCGCCGTCGGCCTTGAAGGCTATGCCGACGGGCGCGCCCGCCGCGTCGACACCCTCATAGATCGTGAGCGTTTCCTGCCCGACTTTTTTCTCCAGTATCTTATAGTCCTGGGCCTCAGGGAGGACGACGAATATCGCTTCCTTCAATTCCTTTTCCTTGTTCGCCTGTATCATCGGGTCGGCCTTATGGAAGACCGCCGCGAGTATCACGCCGGAGACCACGCCGACGCCGACAAGGTTCATAAACATTTTAGCTACCGGATTCAAGACCCTTAAGACCTCCGAAAGACTCTTTAAGAAACGCTATTCGGCCTTCGCCTTTATCGCGCCGAAGACCCTCGGGCGCGTGTGCTTGTTAAGAAGCGGCACAAAGGCGTTCATGAACAGTATCGAATACATGACCCCTTCGGGGAGCCCGCCGAAGAGCCTTATGACTACGGCCATAATGCCGCCCGTTATCGCGAATATCCACTGGCCAAGGTCGGTCGTGGGAGAAGTAACCATGTCGGTGACCATGAACCACGCGCCGAGCATCGCGCCGCCCGCAAATAAATGGAAGAGCGGGTCCGGGTACTTCGTGGGATCGATTAGCCAGAAAATGCCGGAAAACGCCGCCATCGAGCCGAGATAGCCGAGGGGGAGCTTCCAGTTTACATAGCCCTTGTAACGCAGGAACAGGCCGCCTATGAGTATCGCTATCGCGGAAGTCTCGCCGAGCGACCCGGCGACGTTCCCGGTAAAGAGGTCGAGGACCGGCGTAAACTTGTGCTCGAACTTCATGAGGGCCAGAGGGGTCGCGGCGGATACCGCGTCGACCGCCTTTTGAACGGTCCGGGGCTCTACCCATGTCGTCGTAAGGACCGGGTAAGTGGCCATGAGGAAGGCCCTGCCGAGGAGCGCCGGGTTGAATATGTTGAATCCGAGACCCCCGAAGAGCTGTTTGCCGACGCCTATGGCAAAGACCGAGCCGAGTATCGCGCCGAACACCGGGAACCCCGGCGGGAGCGTCATGGCAAGGAGGATGCCGGTGATGATCGCCGACCCGTCGTATACCTTTATGGGCTTTTTCATGTACTTCTGATAGGCGTATTCGGTTATGAGGCACGCGCCTATGCAGATGACATATAGAAGGAGCGCGCGGAAGCCGAAGAAGTAGACGGAAGCCGCCATCGCCGGGAAGAGAGCGAGCACGACCGTGTGCATGATCTTCGGCACCGACTCTTTATTGAGGAAGTGCGGGGACGAGGTTACAAAGAGCTTCTCGCCCGGACCCGCCGGGGATTCAGGCGCGGATTTGAGTTCCGTCTTGTCGATGGTCTTTTCTTCCATTGGCTCTTTTCAGCTCTCTACTTATTATTATTCGCCTTGGCGGCCGCCCTCTGCGATTCCCTGCGGATGAAGAACTTGCCCATCCTTATCCACTGGAGGAGCGGCCTCTTGGCCGGGCATACATAAGAGCAGCAGCCGCACTCGATGCAGCTCTGCCCGTCGTAGTCCTTGAAGTTCGCGAGCATCTGCTTAAGCCCGTAGTCGCCGAGCCTGTATGGCATGAGGCCCATCGGGCAGGCGGAAACACAGCTTGCGCACTTGATGCACGGGTCGTAATTATCGGGCTTTATCTTCCCGGCGGCTATGACCGTTATGCCGGAGGTGCCCTTGACGACCGGTACGCTCAAGGTAGACTGGGCGATGCCCATCATCGGGCCGCCGTTCAATACCTCTTTCTCGCCCTCGCCGGTGAGCCCCCCGCAGAGGTTCAGGACCTCCTCGAAGCTCGTCCCTACCCTTACCTTGAGGTTCTTGGGCTCCCTTACGCCGTTGCCGCTTATGGTGACTATCCTCTCGATAAGGGGCTTCTTGTAGTTCAAAGCCTCGTATATGGCGACGGCCGTGCCGACATTGTTTACGACGACACCCACATCGAGCGGGAGCTTGCCTACTGGGACTTTCCTCCCGAGCGCGGCCTGTATAAGCATTTTT
The DNA here is from genome assembly GCA_016182655.1 of Deltaproteobacteria bacterium. GTDB lineage: Bacteria > Desulfobacterota > GWC2-55-46 > GWC2-55-46 > GWC2-55-46 > GWB2-55-19. The sequence continues at coordinate 4,138 of JACPGB010000029.1, read as the reverse complement.
TCCGCGCCCTGCGGGTACTTGGCCTCCAATATTATTATCTCAACGCCCGTTGAGCCGACGGCCTTCTTAAGCGCCTCTATCGCATCCGGCTTGTTCTCTTCGATCCCTATGAACCCCTTGGACGCTCCGGTCGCCCTCATGAGGGCCTTCAAACCCCAGACGACCTTGCCGGGCTCCTCCGCCATTATCCTGTGGTCGGCGGTAAGGAAGGGCTCGCACTCGCAACCGTTCAATATGACTGCTTCGATGGCCTTGCCCTTGGGCGGTGCGAGCTTGACCGATGTCGGGAATGCCGCTCCACCCATGCCGACAATGCCCGCCTCGCGGACAGCTTCCCTCAATGCCTCAGGGGAGAGCGAACCGAGGTCTATCTCCGGGCCCGACCATTCCTTTGTCGTCCCGTCGCCCTCGATGACGACGGACAACACCCTTACGCCGCCCGGGTGCTGGGAGAGCTCTATGTCCTTCACTTTTCCGTTGATGGATGAGTGGACCGGGGCGGAGACAAAGGCCTTTACATCGCCTATCTTCTGCCCTTCGACGACGAGGTCGCCCTTTTTGACAAGGGGCTCGCAGACCGCGCCGAGATGCTGTTGCAGGGGGATGGTTACGGTCTTTGGAAGCGGAGCAGACTCGACCCTTTTCGAGGCCGTAAGCTCCTTGTAGTAAGAGGGGTGTACGCCCCTTGCGAAAGTCTTGTGTCCCATTTTTATTATCTTAACAAAAAGTCCAGAGTTTTTAAAGAGTTATCTAAAAAAGCTGAGAACACATCATAAGAAAAAAGCTAAAATGGTACAAAAAAACCGTCAAGGCGTAAGAGGGCAGATTGATGACTGCACCTATTGCCCAGACGGTCGACATTGCCTATATATTCTTCCGCTCCCCGGTGGTAGCCACCTTGATTCCGTCAGTCACGAAAGATGATTGTTTATGTGCGAGCTATATTAATTTAAAGGGCGTACCTTGTCAAGGGGAAAATATAAAAAAATTGGCAGGCCTAAAGCCTCCCTTTTACGAAGTCCCTTACAAGGAAAAAGAGCGTCAGAAAAACTCCGACGAGGACGAGTATGGCGCTCAAACCAGCGATAGGCACGACGGATTCGGCCGCGGCCTCGGCCCCGAGCGCCGTTGTCCTGTAGCCCATTATTATCCACGAGAACGGATAGAAGAAGCCGCCGGTGCCGAGGCATGTCGCGGCGAGCGTCTTCATCTTCTGGGAGGCCGAGAGGAAAGAGAGCAACACGCATACGCTTATGGTGAGTATGCCGAGCCCCATGGCGTGGAGGTGGCCTCTGGTGAGCCTCTCGTGGGCCTCTTCCATCTCGTCGTCAGTGTGGGCTGAGTGCATCGAGTTCGCTCCGCCTTCGTTGCCAACGGCCTTGTCATGCGCCGCATGGTTGCCGTGCATCGAATGATTCGCGTGCCCGCCCTCCGGGGTTACGACGAACTTCTCTTCAATCGATGAGCGCGCGCGTAAGGATAGCGACCTGTGTATCGCCTCATGTTGGGTCGCAAGGTACATCGCCCAGAATATCCCGAATATGACGCTGAACATCCCGAGGAGCACGCCGACAAATACCGGCCTTATCTGGTTTTTCATAACGGACCTGCTCTCCTTTTTAATATGTTGGCTTTCTCTAAAAATTAGATATTTTTTCTGAGGTCAAGGAAGGGTGAAAATAAAAAGCGGAGCATATATGAAAATATGTGAGCATTTTTATTTTCACCCTGACACAGTGATCAGGAAAAAGAGCAATTTTTAGAGGAGCCAATTGTCAGTCGCGCGGCATCTCTTCAAGCCTGACGGTAATGGAGCGCACATTCCCGTCCCGGAGTATCTTCACGGTTATCGTCGAGCCTGCTTCCGATGAGTCCATTATCTCGTTGAACTCGTCCATCGATTTGACAGTCCTGCCGTTGACGGCGGTTATGAGGTCGCCTCCCGAGGCGATGATGACGTTCCCTATCCTTATGTTCCGGGTCGAGCCCTTGAGCCCGGCCTTGTGCGCCGGGGACCCTTTGTAGATGTCCGCGATAAGTATCCCTGCGGAATCAAGCCCCAGGAGCCCCGCGTCGCGCTCGTCAATCGACTGCCCCGAGATGCCGAGCCAGGGCCGCCTTACATAACCCTTTTCAATAAGCTCCGGGAGTATCCGCTTTACCGTGTTTGCGGGTATGGCGAAACCTATGCCTATAGAGCCGCTTACCGGGCTGAATATCGCGGTGTTCACGCCTATGAGCCTGCCTTCGCTGTTCAGGAGCGGCCCGCCCGAATTACCGGGGTTTATCGCCGCGTCGGTCTGTATGACATCTCTAATAAGCCTGCCGTTCGTGGCGCGCATGGTCCTGCCGAGCGAGCTTATGATGCCGACTGTAAGGGTCTTATCCAGCCCGAACGGGTTCCCTATGGCGAGCGCCTTCTGGCCGACCTTTAGCGTTGCCGAGTCCCCGAAAGAGACGGGCTTGAGCTTATTCAGCGGCGCCTTTATCTTCAATACGGCCAGATCGTTTCCGGGGTCGATCCCCACGGCCTCTGCAGAAAACTTCGTCCCGTCGAAGAGCGTGACCGAGAGCTCGCGCGCGCCTTCTATCACATGGTAGTTCGTGACGATGTGCCCTGCCCTGTCGACGATGACACCGGAGCCCGAGCCGGTCGAAGGGATAGGCTTATAGAAAAAGTCGTAAGAGACAGTGGAGCTGACGATATTTACGACAGATTGCCCGGCGTCATCATAGACCCTTATGTTTTCGCCCTCGTCGGCCGAAATGCCGATGGCGGCCTGAGGCGCGGCCAATAAGCAGAAGAGAAGAACCGGCAATAGTCTCCGGAAGCTCAAAAACATCTTTCATTTATACAATAAACCGGAGAGGAAGTCCACAGGGGCAAGGTCCCTTTGAAATGGGGTTTCAGAGACGGACGGAAATTGGTATAATCCATCGGAACATACTTTTTTACAGGGGCTTTAAAATGATAAAGACGGGTTTCGCGATATCACTGGTTCTTGCAATGCTATTCTCCTCGACAACGTCCGCCGCCTCCTCGAACTTCAGGAAGCTGTTCGAGGAGAGCTACCACGCCAACAAGTTCGACGCGCTCGGATTTCTCGTGCGCACAAACAAGGCGATAATGCCGGACGAGATAAAGTCGATCATGAAAGAGGCGTTGTCCCCGGAAAAGGGCTACGCCGAGAGGATGGAGTTGCTGGACCTCGCAAGCGCCATGGCCTCGATGTACAAGCACTGGCACAATGACGACAAGCTCTCGAACGAAATCGAAGCGATCATCAGGGCCGAGATAAAAAAAGAGGAGGCCCGGGTTGCCGAGCTCACCAAATGGGACAGGTTCGAGAAGACCCTCGGCAACTTCGTCATGAGGGAGAAGACGAAGGATATGGAGGCGAAGGGACTCGCCCCGGTCGTCTACCCCCACTGGTACCATAGGCTCTTCTACGAGTGCAAGGCCTGCCACCCGGATATAATCCAGATGAAACGCGGGACGAACTCCATAACGCATGCGCGCATGGACGAAGGCAAGGTCTGCGGCACGTGCCACAACGGCAAGACCGCGTTCGCCTCCAACGCCAACTGCAAACGGTGCCACACTGCCGGGCTCCCGGAGGCGGAAAAGCTCGTGGACATAAAGAAGGTCGACATGAAGGCCGTGAAGGAATCCGCCGACAGGATCGGCTCTGTCTTCAACCCCGAGGTCTTGCCGGGGAGGACCATCCCGCTCGACAAGCTTGGCAACATCGACTGGACGCTCATGAGGGAGAAGAAGGCTCTCGCTCCTCGGAAATCAGCTGTCGAGCCCGCGCCCAGGGAAGAGATAAGGGAGAATACCATCCTTTTCGAGCCGAAGATGACCTATATAAAGAAGGTCGTCTTCGACCACAAGACTCACTCGTCACAGATAAATTGCGCGGTCTGCCACCCCTCCATATTCGAGGAAGAGCTCGGGGCGAACCCGGTATCCATGACCGGGATGTCGAACGGGAACTTCTGCGGCTACTGCCACGGCAAGGTCTCGTTCAAGTTCGCGGACTGCAACAGGTGCCACACGAAGCCGATGAACGAGGGCGCGGGCGAGGCGATTATCAGGAAGCAGAAGTAAGGTGGGGCCGGACGGGTCCGGACCTCT
>JACPGB010000002.1 GCA_016182655.1 Deltaproteobacteria bacterium | reverse complement strand
TATATTGACGAGATGGTAGCCGCTCGGGTCGAGGCTTCCGAAATAATAGTTGAGCGCAAAGGAGAGGTTGCCGAGATACCTTGATCCCGTCGGCGGCCAGAGGTTTGAGAGCGTCTTTATCGCGTCGTTATTGACGATGTAAATCTCGTCGTCGAATAGGAACGGGGAATCTATCGCGTTCGAGTAGACGAGCGCGACGGATATCACCGCTAGGACTAACGCGATGAATGGGCCGTACGCAAAGGCATTGTCTCTGCGCCTATCCATTTCAGGCCCCCTTTACGAGCCCGAGCCCCAAGGCGGTTTCATAGGTCCTCGGGGCCGATCGTTTTCTGAGGAGACGGATGTCGTCAAAGGTATCTATGTCGTGCCAGGGTTTGATGAGCCTGTATGTAAGCGCGCCTTTTATCCTTTTGAGCGTATCGGCAAGGACCGTGGCAGTCGACCACGGGACGCCCTCGAACGGAAGGCGCGTAGGCCTCTTCAAGCCTATGAGATAATAACCCCCGTCGAGCGCGGGACCGAAGACGGCGTCGGATTCGTCGAGCGCGGCAAATCCATCATTTATGCGGGTGAGCGGCATATCCGGGCTGTCAGAGCCGATCATCACGACCCTTTGGTATCCCCGGCCGAGAAGGCCCGCAAAGGCGTTATGCATCCGCACGCCTAAGTCCGAGCCTCTCTGGGGGAAGCACTCCACGCCGGGCGGCACGAACGACGCCGCCTTTTGGCGCGACCTCGAAGGCGTATATGCGGCGAATACATCGGCCCCCCGGAGCCGTTTGAGCTTGCAAAAGATATCGGCGAGAAATGCCTCGTAGAAGGCGGAGGCTTCAAAGTAATCGAGCGGCGGCACGAGCCGGGTCTTCACCCTGCCCGCCTCAGGCGCCCTCATCATGACGACGAGCGCACGGTCCCTCACTTGGCCTTTTGAACGGAGGCCTTTGTCCTCTCCTGGCGCTCCTTCTCCTTTTTCTCGGAACAAGCGCGGCACGCGTACCTCTTCTCGTGTCTTACCGTAAGCCTGTCGTAGTCCTTGTCGATGACTACCCTTACGACGAAATCGGTCTCGGCCCCGCAAAAATCACACTTTAACATACCCCTCTCCTTCCTTCCTGTATGTGTTTTTCGGATCGACTCCTCTTGAGGCGAGGGCCTCCCTTGCGGCCCCGATGTCTTCCTCTTTTACCGATATCACGAGGTCGCAGTACGGCTCAAGGGCCTTGGGCGCCGGGAGAAGCCTGAACGCGACGGATGCCTCCCTCAAGACCTCCTCGGCCTTTAGCGCCTTGTGCGTGGAGCCGAAGGCCATAAGGAATTCCATCGGAAGAAGGTAACAGATTTCGGAGGGAATCTCAAGAATGGAGTCCTCGCCTCCTCTTAACAGGGGGAGGATGGGTGGGGTGATATTTGAAAATAAAGACGACCTCCCCTGGCCCCTCCTTGGTAAGGAGGGGAAACTGAACCCCACAAAAAAACGCGCCCGCCGAAGGCGGGCGCGTCACATGACGAAAATAATCGTATCAGTTAAGCGGGCGCGTTTATGAGCTTCGTGTAGAACGGGAACCGCGCGCAGAGCTCCCTTACCTCTGCCTTTATCTCCGTAAGCTTTGCCTCGTCCGCCCTCGCCTTTATCGCCCTGTCGATGAAGGACGCTATTGCCTTCATCTCGCCTTCTTTCATGCCCTTGGTAGTGGCGGCGGGCACGCCTATGCGGATGCCGCTTGTCACAAAGGGGCTCCGGGTCTCGAAAGGCACCGTGTTCTTATTCACCGTGATACCGGCCTTCACAAGCGCCTCTTCGGCCTCCTTGCCCGTGATCTCCTGCTTCGTAAGGTCCACAAGCATCAGATGGTTGTCCGTGCCGCCGGAGACGAGGTCGTAACCCTTCGCTATAAGCTCTTCCGACAATACCTTGGCGTTCTTCAAGACCTGCTTCTGGTATTCGGTAAAGGACGGGTCGAGCGCTTCTTTAAAGGCAACGGCCTTTGCCGCGATTATGTGCATGAGCGGCCCGCCCTGTATGCCCGGGAAGATGAGCTTGTCTATCTGTTTCGCATATGATTCCCTGCACATGATCATGCCGCTACGCGGGCCTCTTAAGGTCTTGTGCGTGGTAGTAGTCACGAACTCGGCGTGAGGCACCGGCGACGGGTGTAGCCCCGCGACCACGAGCCCGGCGATGTGCGCGATATCGACCATCACGACAGCGCCTACTTCGTCCGCAATTTCCCTGAAGGCCTTGAAGTCGATCATCCTCGGATAGGCGCTTGCGCCTACGACTATCATCTTGGGCCTGTGCGTCTTTGCAAGCTCACGGACATTGTCCATGTCTATGCGCTGGTCGTCCTTCCGGACGCCGTAGGAGACGATGTTATAGAGTATGCCGGAGAAGTTCACCGGTGAACCGTGCGTAAGGTGGCCGCCGTGCGAGAGGTTCATGCCGAGTACCGTCTCTCCCGGTTTTACCGCCGCCATGTACACGGCCATGTTCGCCTGCGAGCCGGAGTGCGGCTGTACGTTCACATGCTCGGCGCCGAAGAGCTTTTTGGCGCGCTCGATGGCGAGCCTCTCGGCAATGTCCACGAACTCGCACCCGCCGTAGTAGCGCTTTCCGGGGTAACCTTCGGCGTATTTGTTCGTCATGACGGAGCCCGAAGCCTCGAGGACCGCATCGCTGACGAGGTTCTCGGAGGCGATAAGCTCGAGCTTGTACTCCTGCCTCTCGGTCTCGAGCCTGATGGACTCGTATATTTCCGGATCGAAGTTCTTTAACTCTGACATCTGTACGGCCTCCGTTTTTAACCTCTCTTCTTTTCCACTTCCGTTATCTTATCCAGCCTTCTCTGGTGCCTGCCGCCCTCGAACCGGGCCTCCAGCCACTCCTTTACCATCTCTCTTGCGAGCCCTTTGCCGACTATGCGCCCGCCTATGACGAGGATATTCGCGTCGTTGTGCTCCTTCGACATCCGCGCCGTGAAGACGTCGCTAACGAGCGCGGCGCGCACGTTAGCGAACTTGTTGGCGAGTATCGACATCCCTATCCCGGTCCCGCAGACGAGTATCCCTTTCGGCGCCTCGCCCTTCGAGACCTTCTCGGCTACCGGTATGCCGTAGTCCGGGTAGTCGACCGAGTCGTCGTTATCGACGCCGAGGTCTATGAACTCCACACCTATGGACTTAAGAAAGTCCTTTATGTCATCTTTAAGCTCGCGGCCCGCGTGGTCGCTCGCTATTACTATCTTTTCCATTTTTCCTATTTCCCCTCGAACCTCTTGAACGCCAGCACCGCGTTCGTGCCGCCGAAACCGAATGAGTTGGAAAGCGCGGCCTTTACCTTCGACTCCCTCGCGGTGTTCGGCACATAATCGAGGTCGCACTCGGGGTCGGGTGTAGCGTAGTTTATCGTCGGGGGGAGCACGCCTTCGTAGAGGGACATGGCGGTAAAGACCGCTTCGATCCCTCCGGCCGCTCCGAGGAGGTGGCCGGTCATGCCCTTTGTGGAGCTTACGGCGAGCTTTTTCGCGTGCTCTCCGAATACCTTCTTTATCGCCATCGTCTCGTAGAGGTCGTTATAGTAGGTGGAAGTCCCGTGCGCGTTTATGTACCCGATGTCCCCGGGGTTAAGCCCCGCGTTCTTTATTGCGAGGCTCATGCAACGCGCCGCGCCCTCGCCCTCGGGGGCCGGTGTCGTCATGTGGTGGGCGTCCGAGTTCATGCCGTAACCGGAGAGTTCCGCGTAGATCCTGGCGCCGCGCTTGATAGCGGACTCCATCTCCTCAAGGACGAGTATGCCCGAGCCCTCGCCTACGACGAAGCCGTCCCTATCCTTGTCGAACGGGCGGGACGCCGTCGCCGGGGAGTCGTTACGGGTGGACAGCGCCTTCATGGCGTTAAAACCCGCGACGCACAAGGGAGTGATGGTCGACTCCGTCCCTCCGGCTATCATGCAGTCGGCGTCCCCGTTCTGTATGAGCCTCATGGCGTCGCCGATGGAGTGCGTCCCGGTTGCGCAGGCAGTGACCGCGCAACTGTTCGGCCCCTTGGCCCCTGTCTTTATCGAGACCTGGCCCGAGGCGAGGTTTATTATGACCATGGGTATGAAGAAAGGCGTGACCCTGTCCGGCCCCTTCTCCTTAAGCACATTATACCAGTATTCGATCGCCGGGAGCCCGCCTATGCCCGCGCCGATGTAGACGCCGGTCTTCTCGGCGTTCTCTTCGGTCACCTTGTAGCCGGAGTCGTTGAAGGCCATCATCGCGGCCGAGACCGCATACTGGATGAAGAGGTCCATCTTCTTGACCTCTTTCTTCTCGATGTGCTCGGTCGGCTCGAAGTCCGGGACCTCTCCTGCTATGCGGACCGGAAAGTCCTTTGCGTCGAACCGGGTTATCTCCCGGATCCCGCCCCTGCCTTCCTTCGCGGCCTCCCAGGACTTCTTTATCCCGGTCCCGAGCGGGCTTATGATGCCTACGCCTGTTACGGCTACCCTTCTTTTCATCTTTTACCGTCTTCTCTGGTTTAAAGTCCTTAAAAAACCGTAAAGACCCTTGTCTCAGGGTCTTTACGGTCAGGCTATACGGATATTACGCGGGGTCGATCGGGACCCGGACCATCCCCCATTCCGGACGCAAGGCTAAAAAACAACGGGTCCGGAACAAGGCGGCCCTTACTTTCCGGCCTTTTTCTGGATGTACTCGACCGCGTCGTGCACCGTCTTGATCTTCTCGGCGTCCTCATCCGGTATCTCTATCGAGAACTCCTCCTCGAATGCCATGACCATCTCGACCGTATCGAGCGAATCAGCGCCCAGGTCGTCGACGAACGAGGCCTGAGAGGTTACTTCCTCCTCGGTCACGTCGAGCTGATCGATGATGATCTTCTTAACCTTATTTTCAACTGAAGACATTGCGTTACCTCCTGAAAGATAATTGATTATTCCTGCGAGAGTTTACCTTTTTGTATAACACCTATCGAGGGCGGTTGTCAATTTTTTATGGCAGACCCGGCTTTATATCGAACGCCCTTGAAAAGATTCGTTTTTTATGCTATTTCAAGCGCCGGTCCGACCCGACGCTCCAGCCCCTTTACATCGCCATGCCGCCGTTGATGTTCAGGACCTGGCCGGTTATGTAGTTGGAGGCGTTGGACGCCAGAAACAGCACGCCTGTCGCCACGTCACCCGCCCCGCCCAATCTCCCGAGGGGTATCTTCGATATGAGATCGGTCTTTACCTGCTCGGATAATACGTCGGTCATCGCCGTCTCTATGAAGCCCGGGGCGACCGCGTTGCAGGTGATGTTCCGCGCCGCGAATTCCCTGGCTACCGACTTCGTCAACCCGATGAGCCCGGCCTTTGACGCCGCGTAGTTCGCCTGCCCGGCGTTGCCCATGACGCCGACGACCGAGGCGATGTTCACTATCCTGCCCCAGCGCATCTTGGTCATGTACTTCAATACTGCCTTGGTGCAGTTGAACGCGCCCTTCAAATTCACATTTATTACCGCGTCCCAGTCCTCTTCCTTCATCCGGAGGATGAGCCCGTCCCGTGTAATACCTGCGTTGTTGACGAGTATGTGGATGGCCTCCATTTCCTTAAAGACCTTTTCGGCCATCTCCTCGGTCTCTTGCGTGCTCACGACGTCGACCTTCAGGGCCATCGAGCGCCTGCCCATCCTCTTTATCCCCTCGGAGACCTCCGTTGCCTTCTCCAGATTAACGTCGACAACCACGACGTCGGCCCCGTAGGAGGCGAGCTTTTCGGCTATCGCCTTGCCAATGCCCTGTCCGCCGCCGGTTACTATAGCAACCCTTCCGGATACGTTCATCTAATCCCTCCTCAACGGTTCATATCGGAGGCGAGCTTGTCGATGTCGCCCGCCTCGCTCAAATTGTATGTCTTTATTTCCTTGTCTATCCTCTTTACAAGCCCCGTAAGGACCTTGCCGGGGCCTATCTCGACGATCGTATCGATGCCGTCTTGCCTCATGCGGCGTATTACATCGACCCAGCGTACCGGGTTCGTGAGCTGGGCCTTAAGTAGCCCCCTTATCTCGCCCGCGTCTTTGTAAGGCAGAGCGCCTACGTTCGTAAGCACCGGGACATCAGGTCTTCTAAAATCGATGTGGACGAGCTCGTTATCGAGCTTTTCCGCCGCTTTCTCCATCAAAGGCGAGTGCGAAGGCGCGCTCACCTGCAGGGGCACTACCATCTTCGCCCCCCTCTCCTTGGCGTAAGAGGCGGCTATATCGACCGCCGCGGCGTGTCCGGAGATGACTATTTGTTCAGGGCTGTTGATGTTCGCGGGCACGACCACCGCCGCGTCGATCGAGGCCGACTCGCAGATGGTCTTTACATTTTCAAGGTCGAGGCCGATTATCGCGCACATCTTGCCGGTCCCGGCAGGGACGCTCTCCTGCATGAAGAGCCCCCGCATGTGCACGAGTTTCACGGCGTCACGGAAGCCGATCGAGCCGGCGGCCACGAGCGCCGTGTACTCGCCGAGGCTGTGCCCGGCGAAACACGCGGGCTCTATCTTCATGCGCTCGTTCAAGGCCCTGAGTCCCGCAATCGAAGCCGTTAAGAGCGCGGGCTGTGTGTTCTCGGTCCTGTCCAGCTCTTCCTTCGGGCCTTCGAAGGAGAGTTTCCGGAGATCATACCCGAGAAACGCGCCCGCCTCCTCGTAGAGGCTTTTAGCGGACTCGAAAGAATCATGAAAGCTTTTCCCCATGCCGACGGCTTGGGAGCCCTGGCCGGGAAAGACAAATGCGATTTTAGCCATTATCCGATTTTCCTAAAAGGGTTTTAACGGCAATGAACCACCCCGTAAGCATTGAAACTGGGCGACTCCTTTAACTTCCCCTCCCTTGACGGGAGGGGATTGAGGGGAGGGTGTGCAATGGCCCGCCACCCCCACCCAAACCCTCCCCCGTCAAGGGGGAGGGGAAAAACGCGGCAAGCCGCGCCGTATTGGACCCTAAAAAAACCTACCACCGGACCGCCGCCGAGGCCCATGTAAGCCCGCCGCCGAAAGAGACGAAGAGCACGATATCGTTCTCCTTCACCTTCCCGAGCCTTACGGCCTCGTCCAGCGCGAGAGGAATGGAGCCCGCCGAGGTGTTGCCGAACCTCTCAAGGTTCGTGTACACCTTCTCTTCAGGGAGGCCGAGCCTCTGCCTCGTAGCGTCTATTATCCGGAGGTTCGCCTGGTGCGGCACGAGGAGAGCGACATCTTCGGGCTTGATGTTATTCGCTTCCAAGGCCTCAGTGATGGCATTGCCCATGGTGCGGACCGCTATCTTGAAGGTCTCGTTGCCGTTCATCTTAAGGTACTGGTTCGTCGCCTTTCGCTCCTCGAAGGGCGACGGCGGGCACGGGCTTTCGGAGTAGAGCATCTCCCAGTGCTTGCCGTCCGAGTGTATGTGGCACGACAACACGCCCCTCTGGCCTTTTTCAGCGGACAATACAACGGCGCCGGCGCCGTCTCCGAAGAGCACGCAGGTCGCCCTGTCCTTCCAGTCGATGAGCCTTGAGAACTGGTCTACTCCTATTACGAGCGCCTTTTGCGCCACCCCGGACTTTACGTATTTATCGGCTATGTCGAGGGCGTATAGAAAACCCGAGCACGCGGCCGATACATCGAACGCCGCGGCGCCGGACTTTACGCCGAGATGTCCCTGCACAAAACAGGCGGTCGACGGGAACGTCATGTCCGGCGTAACGGTGCCGACTACTATGAGGTCGATGTCTTTGGGGGAAATACCAGCGGCCTTGAGCGCGGCCTTCGCGGCCTTTGCGGCCATGTCGGAAGGCGTGTCGTCTACGGCTATCCTACGCTCCCTGATGCCTGTCCTCGTGGATATCCATTCATCCGAGGTCTCTACGAACCTCTCCAAGTCGTGGTTTGTAAGTACCTTTTTCGGGACGTATGAGCCCGTGCCTATTACCCTGGACCTTATCATCTATTTATCTCCCGGCCGCCGCGTTCTCGCGTCCGAGCTTGTCGAGGCCGCTCATCCTCTCGATCTCCTCGGAAAGGTGAGCGTTCACGTCACCCTTGACGAACTCGTAGGCCCGGTGGATCGCATTCTTCATGGCCTTGGGCGTGGATCTGCCGTGGCTTATGATGCACACGCCCTCTATGCCCAGAAGCGGCGCGCCGCCGTACTCGGCGTAGTCTATCTTCTTTTTCAAGTTCTTGAACGCGCCCTTTGCCAGCAGATACCCTATTTTTGACGGCACGCTCGCCATTATCTCGTTTTTAAGCATCGTGACGACCGCCTCGACGAGTCCTTCGCTGAGCTTAAGCACCACGTTTCCCACGAACCCGTCGGTGACGACCACGTCGACGTCGCCCTTGTATATGTCCCTGCCCTCGACGTAGCTGATGTAATTGAGCTGGGCCTTTTTTAAAAGTATGTTGGTCTCTCTCGTGAGCTCGTTGCCCTTGCCCTCTTCCTCGCCGTTGGAAAGGAGGCCGACGGCCGGACGGGCCTTCTTCAACACGTACCGCGCGTAGACCTCGCCCATTACCGCGAACTGAAGGAGGTGCGCGGGCTTGCAGTCGACATTTCCGCCGACATCCAGCAGGACCGCGGGGCCCTTCATGGTGGGGACGGTGACGGCTATCGCCGGACGGTCTACCCCCTTGATCTTCCTCAAAAGCAAAATGCCCGCGGCCATGGCCGCGCCGGAGTTCCCGGCGCTTACTACGGCGTCGGCCTCTCCGCTCTTCACGAGGTCGAAAGAGACCTTAAGGGAAGAGTCCTTCTTCTTCCTTATGGCCTGCGTCGGGGATTCGTCCATGGCGACGACTTCGGAGGCGTGCCGGACGGAGATGTTCTGCCCGTGTTTGTGTTTTTTAAGTTCGGCTGATACCTTGTCGCGGTCTCCGACAAGGATAATGTGGGCGTCGAGGTCGTTCGAGGCAAGACACGCCCCTTCGACAACGGCCTCGGGGGCGTAATCCCCTCCCATCGCATCTACGGCTATTTTCATATGATTGCAGGCATGAGTGTCCTTTAAGACGGGAGTCCCCCGGCGTTTACCGGATACATATAACACAAAAGGACTCTGCCCAAAAGGTCAAAAGGGGCCTGAAGGCCCCTTAGAGGGCTTCCTCTTTCTTTATGACGGTCCTGCCCCTGTAGGTGCCGCAGCTGGGGCACACGTAATGGGGGCGCTTGGGCTCGCCGCACTGCGGGCAGGTGGATACGGCGGGCGTGGTGAGGGCGTCGTGGCTCCTCCTCTGCATCCTTTTGCACCTTGAGTGTCTCTTCTTCGGATTCGGCATGGCTTACCTCACTTCTTTTGTCGTTGTGGAAATCCCTGTTATCTTACTTCTTGAAGTCCTTGAGCTTAGCTAATCTCTCATCCACCTTGTCGCCCTTGTCGCAGGCGCATTCAGTAACATTTAAATCAGCCCCGCACTTGGGACAAAGGCCCTTGCAGTCTTCCTTGCAGAGCGGCTGAATAGGCACATCGAGCGCGATCTGTCCGAGTATCATCGCCGTCGTGTCTATCTCCGTGCCTTCGAGATAGCTTACGTCCATCTCCTCGGGCTTTAGTTCCTTGTCCTTTTCCTCCGCCCTTCCGGCGGTGAAGTAGTCGGAGAAGTTAAGCGAGATATCGTGGTCGAACTCGTTCAGGCACCTGCCGCAAGCAAGCCTTATCCTGGCCTTTATCTCGCCGCCGACCTGGACGTTCGCTCCGGTCCTGGAGAGCTCCAGATGTGCCTCGACCGGCGACGGGAACGAAAAATCAAGAGTCCCCCCTGCCGCCTCTTCGAGCGCAGTACCTTCCTCTTTTATGTCGAGATCGAGGCCGGCCTCCGGAATGTCTTCTATATTTATCTTCATTGTATCTGCCCTTAATATAAAGACTTTAAAGTATACAGGAACGAATACTGCGTTGTCAATAAAATTTGCTTGACTTGGATTTGGGTCGATATTATATTTATTAGACTTGATTTTTGGTTCCGTGCGACTGGGGGATCGTCTAACGGCAGGACAACGGGCTCTGAACTCGTTTATCTAGGTTCGAATCCTGGTCCCCCAGCCATATTAATGACAAGGGGTTAGCTGAAAAGCTAACCCCTTGTTGTTTTTTGGAGTCGCTTAAAATATTGTAAACTAAACGATACAAACCGAGATAGTTTAATTTGGAGGCTGTAAAAAAATGGAAGGGAACTTGAATATACTGCTTGGCTTTATCGAAAGAAAAAGTTGGTTGTTAATTCTTATCACCATACTTATTGTATATCGTAAGGGTATCGCAAGTCTTTTAGAGCGCATAATCAAACTAAACTTCTCTTATGGCGGCGCATCTGGCGGTGTTGAGGCGGTTGCACCACCTCCTAAAGACGAATTGCAAACCAAAGTAGAAAAAACATCTCCACCGAGCACGGCAGAATCAGAACCTGCGGAGTCAAAAGGAGCAGAAGAAAATGCGCAAGAAAAGGGGGAAGAAGCAAAGAGCTGGTTCTTTCGCATAAAAGAAGCTTTGCACAAGGGAGATACAGATACAGCTAAACATATTTTCGAGGAGCACCAAAGAGAGGAAAATGATGAGGAAAAAAAATATATCAATGAAACCATATTCCTGCATTTTTTATACATTGACGGAAAAGAAAGAACGGCTTTACAACGACTTGAAGAACTACATGCAAAAAGTATAAACGAGAAACAGATAGATTATTCTGCATTCTGGCTATCAATGTGCTATGGAGCTATGAAAGACTATGATAAACAAATTAAGTTGTGGCAGGAGGCCATCTCCAAAGTTACTGATAATGGAATGAAAACAACTTTTAGTCTTAAGCTGGCCCAAGCATACAAGAACAAAGGGGAACTTGATCTTGGCATAGTACTAATAGAGGAGCGACTTTTAGATGTTATCGATCAAGAACAGCGAGCTAATCTTTATCAAATGTTATCAACTCTTGAAAAGGAGAAAGGCAATAATCAAGCCTCGGCACTAGCATTGGAGAAAGTAGTAGAATTGTCGCCTGGAAATAATGAAATTTTGTTTGAAGCTGCATATGCACAATTTTCAGAAAAATTAAAATTACTTTCTCTGATTAACTATTCAACTCTA
Organism: Deltaproteobacteria bacterium; assembly: GCA_016182655.1. Taxonomy (GTDB): domain Bacteria; phylum Desulfobacterota; class GWC2-55-46; order GWC2-55-46; family GWC2-55-46; genus GWB2-55-19. The sequence goes on along the minus strand of JACPGB010000002.1, from coordinate 22,410 downwards.
TTGGAACGAAATGAACGGCATGCGACGGCTTTAAACAATTTAGCCGTATGTTCGGGCAACTTTAATGTTAATGGAAAGCAGATTTCTTTATATCGTAGAGCTATGAATGAGGGGCTCACATTGGCTATGGCTAATTTAGCAAATCTGCTCATCGATGCTGGTTTTTTGGATGAAGCAAAAGAAATCCTCGACAAAGCTCGTGTAATGGATAATCCTCACGAGAATGTTGGCCAAGCTTTATATAGATTGCAGACACTTAAGAATGAACAGGAAGAAAAGTGGTCGGCTTTGATTAAGAAGGCTGATGCATTTCAGCGCCAAATCCGTATGTATGGTGACGCATTCTTTGATAGAGTAGCAGCTTCTACAAATTTCAATGGCGCATGGTTCACTAAACGGGGGGAAGAAGTTACTATTAATGTCAATGGACAGATAATAAACGGAGAATGGATCGAACATCAAGGGGGACTTATCTCAACTTTCAAGTGTTCTATTTCCGGTACACTACGAAATCGATCAGCCATTGTAAATTACCAGCGCCAGTCAGAATTAGAAGTTAAGCCAACCCTTTTGGGTGGACCGCTTAATAAATCCGTTGAGTGTTATTTATACTTCTCTGCCGACCAGCAACTTTTGGAATTCTTTTCAGTTGAACCAGAAAAAGAGTTGATCCAGACCCTCTATAGGAGAAAACCTCCTAATTAGTTTTGTAGCTTGCGCTTTGCGCACCAAAACACGCCTGTCTATTATTCAAATCCCCTCCTCCTCCCACCCCCCTTCCTCCCCCACCCCGTATATCGGTGCGCCAGACTCATCCCTGCCGACCTCGATGAGGTCGATGATGATAAGCCCCCTGCCGTGGCCCTGGGGCGCGCCGTTTGCCCTTTCTATCTCAAAAGAAAACGAGAGGTCCTTTAAATCCTCTGCCGCGCCGTTGTAATCTATCTCAACAGGCGGAAGGGTGATCTTTGCGTGCGAGAGGTCTTCCGCGCCGGTGTCGAGCTCCATCATGATAACGCAGTGTGCCCTTTTGCCGTCAGCGGTCTTTATCCCGCCCTCTGATTCAAGCGTGACAATAGGATTATCGTAAGCCTTGTGCGTCTCATTCTGGCGGTCCTTGTCCTTCCCGCCTTTGTCGCCCTTGTTGCCTTTCGGCTTCCTCGAATAAAGCTTCTTGAGCTTCAACGCAAGCCCCGGGGCAAGCCCCTCGGCGATAAGCATGGCGAAGAGGTGGGCCTCTGCCCCGCCGGGGATGTTCAGAAGTGTGGCGGCCGCGCCATCGTTTATCCCGAGCGACTTTAATACCGCGTCAAACCCCTTCGTAAAAGTAACTACATCCTGCACCTTCGGCCCCGAGGGTGCTTCCACGGACTCCCCCTTGCCGTGCCTTGATGAGAGGTACTTCATAAGCCCCTTCAACCCATCATCCTGTAGGGCCTTCATGGCGTCCTTGAGCTCTTCGGGCGAAAGGGTTTGCGAAAGAAAAACTTCGACCTCGCCGGTAAATAGCTTCAAGTCCACGCCCGAGGCCTTGATGAGCTTAAGGAGCCCGTCAACGGTTATGGAGCCGTCAACGAGACGCGCCAATAGAGAGGTTATGGCTGACCTTACCTGTTGCTGGATTTCCTGCGACGGATGATGCTCTTTCAGGAGTGAGGTGAGGAGGTTGGCAAGGTTCGTCACCTCCTTTATCGCGGGCCTTGCCGCGTGGAGAGGGTCGGCGTCCTTTGGGAGTTGTGGGGTTGCGCCTTTTGGGTCGCTGACCTGCATGGCCGATTCATCCCGTCGTCGTTGATCGAGGTGTCTATTATAAGACATCCGGCCCTGAAAACGCGAAAAAAATGGGGCTCGTGCGGGAAATCAAACCCCTTCCCCTTGACAGAGTTTTGCCCCTGTGTTACCGTTTCGAGACCTTTCCACTCATGCCGGAGTGGTGAAACTGGTAGACGCGCGGGACTCAAAATCCCGTGGGGCTAACACCCCGTGTCGGTTCGAGCCCGACCTCCGGCACCAAGTTTTTACCTTGTAAATCAACGAGTTACCATCCAGTTCTCTTGCTCACTTCTTCCCGCGCGGGATTTTTTTATGCCGTGCTTTGCCCAAACTTTGCCCTATCAAGTTGATTTGACTTCTCATCGTGATTTGACAATTTTTGACTACCTACTTGCGATCATCCTCGTTCACTACATTTATACCTCTCTAAGACACACCTTCTCTCCACAATATATAATAATTTTTGCCTCATTCCTTTGAGAAAACAAACGAATACGATTTTAGGAGTAGAAAAATAACACCGTTTATATTAAATATGTAATATCTTTTTTCATAGACCGTGAAAGAGGTCAAAGATGATGAAAAAAAATATCCTTATAGTCCTGTTCTTGGTATTTATCTTTACTGCTCATTGTGCATTTGCTGAAGAGGGTTCCAACAAAACAGGCGAGTTCAAGGCAAGGCTTCCGGACGGGCTTTATCTTTATCAGCCGAAGATAAAGAAAGAACCGTTCAGCCCGCTTTTCATAGTCGAAAAAGGGAAGCTCATCGACCCCTATGCGATGGCTGACAAAATCGGCATGGAAAGGTTCGATAAGGAATATGTCCGTGGCAAGGGTTTCAACGTCTACGCCGGGAGCGAGCTTATCGGTAAATTAAATAACTTGATAATCATGACCGACAACCCTGAGAACGTTAAAGAGTACAGCTCAAACATAATCGGGTACGGAAAGTATAGCGGAGGGCCGTTGCCGGGAGAGGTATCCGACGGCTCCTATTATGCTAATGATTTCAATATCGACTTCGCGACGATAAAGGCGGTCCTAACCCCGGAGACTTTTAAATACACGAAAGAACGTCAATTCAATGTGACTGAAGAGGACGCGAAAAGGGCCACTAATGCTGTAAGGAAAAAATATGTCTCTTACGCAAAAAGCATAATTGCAAAAATTTTGGCTAAAGAGAAAAGGAAAATCATCGCTGAATCGCGGAGCAGCCTTGATTTCCTCACTGCGGTCGACCTCGACGGTAACGGGAAAAAAGAGCTTATAGGGAATTATTCATTTTCATATAAATATGTTGACGATAAATATCCAATCGATCTAAACGATTCCGGGCTCTACGAAATTGAAGTGCTTTTTGTACTGCGGGATTCAGGAATTGCCGAAAAGGTCATGGAAGGAATAGTACGTCATCCAGCTTTCAGTCTCGGCGGGATTATAGACCTGGACGGGGATGGTGTGTACGAGCTTATAGTGCAGGAGAGCTTGAGCCCCGATGTAGCATACGACCCGGGTGGAAAAAGAATCGCGGTCCTCCGTCATTATCTGGAAGGCTGGGAAAAAGTCTTCAGTACAGTACGGGTAAGCGATGAAATTCACTAACAGGAGAAGATTCCATGCCGTTCGATGACGCTATCAATGCGATTTTACCTCCTCAATATAAAAATGGAAAAACGTTTAAGCCCAATATTACCACCAGTTCAGACGGCGTACGGCAAAACTTTCACGCCCCTCGCAATGGCCGCGAAAACCACGGCGGGGTAGATATAAATTATCATCACGAGTCGGGAAGTCCAGTGGGGCAGAACGGTATAAATAAGGAGCATCCATCGGTACATTCCCCTGTCTCCGGCACTGTTACATACAGAAGACCGGAGTGGGGTATGATTGAAATAACAGACGAGTTTTGTAATATACTATTCTGATTCCAGCCTTCTTCTTAGAAAAACAATTACAAGCAAGAAGGCCGACAGCGGATACAATGCCGATATCGTAAAATTCATTAAAATATCCGCTTCAAAAATGATGTTATACCGGAGGATTCCTCCTCTTTCGCAGGGCCTGCCGTTTGCCCTGAATAGCGCCTGCAAAGAATGCTTCCCACAAGCCCGGTCCAGCCCGTCTGATGAGACGCGCCCAAACCTCTGCCTGTTTCGGCATGAAAATATTCGTTGAAAAGGAGCAGGTCCTTCCAGTAGGCGTCATGCTGGAAGGGGCTTGTTTCCTCGAAGGCCGGCCGTAGCCCGTTTTCACTGCGCCGGAATATATTGATCAGCCGCTCGGAAAGAAGCGTCGCCACCTCCTTTAGCGTCATCTCCCTGTTACCCATGCAAGGGACCTCTACCCTGTAGTTGTCACCGAGATAACGGTGAAACCTCTCCAGAGACTCGATCAGTAAAAAATTCGTGGGCATCCAGATCGGGCCCCGCCAGTTCGAATTGCCTCCGAAGAGCCCGCCGGTGGCCTCGCCAGGCTCATACTCTATTATCGCGCTGCCAATGCCCGGGATGTGCCCCAGTTCCTTACGCCCCGCATGGACGCGGGAGACGCTTCTTATACCGTAACGGGACAGAAACTCTTCCTCGCTTAGGAGCCTCTTAAGTATGCGCGGCAGCATCGTATGGTCGACCAATGAAAGCAAATGCTCGTCTTTTTCATTCACGGTCGCCGGGCAGGCGCAGATATGGTGGCCGTCGAAGAGACCCCCGGCATGGGATTTAAGGAGCTTAGCGAAGCGCGGCACGTTCGAAAGCAGGCGCGGCCCCACGACTTCGCAGGCGAAAATGGGTATTATCCCGACCCAAGAAAAGACGTCCAGGCGGCGGCATCGCCCGTCAGGGAGCATTATTAGGTCCTTGAAAAAACCGTCGTCATTATCCCACAGGGACACGCAGTGGTCGGCATAGTGACCACTGATTGCGTTCGCTATGGATAGGAACTGCGAATAGCATTGTATCGCTATCTCCTCGTAGTCGCGGTCCTCAACGGCGAGCTCAAGGGCCATGACGGTCATGTTAAGGGCGAACATCGCCATCCAGCCGGTGGAGTCGGCCTGCTTCAAAGTGTATCCCGGCGGCAGAGGCCGCGAGCGGTCGTAGACCGAGATATTGTCGAGCCCCATGAAGCCGCCCTCGAAGATATTTCTTCCGTCGCTGTCCTTTCTGTTTACCCACCATGTGAAGTTCATAAGGAGCTTATTGAACACGCGGTGCAGAAAATCAAGGTCGCCCTTGCCGCGGACTTCGCGCTCCGCCTGGAAGACCTTCAGCGCCCCTGCCGCAAGCACCGGAGGATTCACATCGTCGAAAGCCCATTCGTAAGCAGGCACCTGACCTCTGGGATGGAAGTAGTTCTCCCTCAATAGAAGTTCGATCTGCCCCTTGGCAAAGCCTGGGTCCAGCATGGCGAAAACGGCTGAGTGGAAGGCGAGGTCCCATGCGGCGAACCATGGGTACTCCCATTTATCGGGCATGGATATGATGTCAGCGGCCTTGAGATGGCGCCAATGTGAGTTGCGCCCCGTTTTACGGCTTTCGGGCGGAGCGAACCTGTCCCCGTCCTGCCACCTTGCCACGTCGAAATGATAAAACTGCTTGTTCCATATCATGCCCGCCGCCGCCTGTCTTATAATACGCATCTCTTCCTGCGAAGCCGCCGGAGCGAGGTCACTATAAAATTCATCCGCCTCGGATTCCCTCAGCCGGAATACGCTCTCTATTTCAGAGAACGGGGAATCGAGCTTTTCTGCTGATAGGACCATCTCTATTTTTACCTGTTGACCCGGCCCTACGGCATAAGTATGCCACGCGGCGAACTTCGTTCCTTCATGATCCTGGTTTATAGCGCCCTGTTCGTTATTTATTACTCTGCGGTGAAAGGAGTCTTTGACATATGGGGTTGCGTTCGGCCACCCCCACAGAAGCTCGCCGTTGCTTTCGTTCTCAGTATACAAAGGCTCTGCTGACTGCCTGCCGTAAAGATAATAATCACCCAGAGTTGGATGGGTTGCCTTCACGGCCCATAAAGCCCCGTCAGGCGGCTCTTCGGCCTCAAGGACCGGCTTTGGGGCCTCATCAGGGCCCCAGGACCAGGTATTCCTGAACCAGAGGGTCGGCAGCAGGTGTATCATAGCTTCGCCGGGACCACGGTTGCTCGCTATGACGCGTATATGAATTTCTTCAGGTGTCGCCTTTGCATATTGGACCTCGACGTCCCAATAGCGGTTTTCACTAAAAACCCCGGAGTCCAGAAGACTGAACGGCGGATCGGAACGGGTCCTCCGTCCGTTCTCATCCACAAGAAGGCTATATGGATATTGCGCCTGCGGGTATTTGTAGAGGTAGCTCATATAGCTGTGGCTCGGCGTGGCGTCCAGGTAAAAATAATATTCCTTCACGTCCTCGCCGTGGTTGCCCTGATTGCCCGTGAGTCCGAAGGCCCGCTCCTTGAGTATGGGGTCAACGCCGTTCCAGAGCGCGAGAGCAAAGCACAGGCGCTGCTCCTTATCGGAGATGCCTCCCATGCCGTCCTCGTTCCACCTGTAAGCGCGGGAGCGCGCCTGGTCATGACTGAAGTCCTCCCAGGCCGTACCGTGGGGGCTGTAGTCTTCACGCACAGTACCCCACGCTCGCTCGGAAAGATAAGGGCCCCACAGCCTCCAGTCCTCCGCGCCCCTCTCCTCAGCCTCAAGGCGCTCCCTTTCAGCGTTCATCCCTGTATTTTTCATCACAACCTCCTTCCATGCCTTGAATCAACGTTTTGACTGCCAAGTAACACTGAATCCCCGGGAGCGCTTACGCCCTTTGCCCTCTCCAGCTTCCACCACGCCTCAAGTATGCACGCAACAGACCATGCCTGCGCCGGGCATCCACGCGGATGATGTGGCGGCGAGCCGTCGAATATCTCACTTACCGTCCCGAGGCCCGCGTCAAACAGATGATCGCGGATAGGCTCAAAACGGGCCTGCGATTCCACAGGATTCCCTGTCACCCTGAACTCAGCCATCGCATAATGCCCAAGGAGCCAGGCCCATACCGTGCCCTGATGGTAAGCGCTGTCCCTCTCGATCACTCCACCGGTATAATACGGGCGGTAATCGGGGTGAGAGGGGCTTAAGGAGCGTAAACCGTAGGAGGTAAGGAGTTCCCTGCCGCAAAGCCTTACAACCCCGGCCTGAGCACCACGGTCAAGGGGGCTGAATGGCAGGGATACCGCAAATATCTGGTTAGGCCTTATTGCCGGGTCATTTCCCTCCGGGCCGTCGATCACGTCGTAAAGACCGCCGTTTTCCGAATTTATAAATCGCTGGAAGCCGCTTCGCGCCCTGTCGGCCAGTTTCCGGTACGGCTCCGGGGAAGCCCCGGTCAGCCCTGAAAACTCGACTATAGTATTCAGCGCATTGAACCATAGCGCGTTTACCTCGACAGCCTTGCCTGTCCTCGGGGTGACAACCCGGTCGCCTATCTTCACGTCCATCCATGTAAGCTGAATTCCCGGCTCGCCTGAGCGAAGTAGCCCGTCGCTCTCGTCCATGCCTATCCCGTAGCGCGTTCCCTTCCCATACCACTCGATTATTTCCCTAAGCAACGGGAGCGCGCTTTCAAGAGAACCCCGGTCGTCAGTCGCTTCGATATACGCGCGCCACGCGAGGATGTACCACAGCGAGGCGTCAACCGAATTATACTCAGCAGTCTCGCCGTCCCCGGGAAACCTGTTCGGAAGCATCCCTTTATCGACAAACCTTGCGAAAGTTTCAAGAATCTTGAGAGCGTCTGCGTGGCGGCCGGTAGCAAGCGTCAGACCCGGCAGGGCTATCATGGTATCCCGCCCCCAGTCTCCGAACCAGGGATACCCGGCGATTACGGATTCTCCGTCCGCAAGCCCTTTCACGGGCCTTGCGAACAAAAAACTGTCGGAGGCGAGTATGAGGCTATCTATCCACCACGGCGCGCACTTAACCGGCGACCGCTTCTTTGCCAGTTTCAACAGGTCAACATCCCTGGAAAGGAAGCGGAGCATGGAGGTTTCCAAATCAACGGGCGAGTCATCATCGAGTGAGAGGGTTACGCCGGTCCATTCACCGCCCTTGAGGGAAAGATGGGCGTTGCCGACGCATAAATTGTTGTCGTTGTCCGGAAGCCCCCTTTCCCTTTCGGCGGGAAGGTCGAAGTTCTCTATCCAAACGCGCTTTGCCTCGAAGCTCCCGCCAGTGGCCCGAAAGTACAGATTGATGTCATCCCTGAAGGCTACCCGCAGTATGTCACGGTCGGCCTCGATGAAAGGGTCAAAATCCCCCGGCTCGGTGTTGCCGTGATAGTCCCTTGCGTTTACCAGAATATCGATGTCAAGGCGCAAGCCGTCCGAGGGTCCCAAAAGGAGACGGTAAGCTACATATGTGGTATTCCCGCCGTGCTCCATCCAGACGCGCGTTTCAACCCTTATGCCGTCGAATGCAAAAGTCCATACAGGCATCCGCCCTTCGAGGCGAAAGGACTCGATATTAAGGTGTCCGGCTGGTTCGACAGCGCCGCCCACCCAGCGATTGCTGAAAAGCGGCCAGGCTCTCCGTCCGTCCGTAAGGGTAGCATCGGCCTTGGCGAATACAAGATAACGGCCGAGAGGCTTTTTAACTGGGGCTATCAAAAGGCCGTGGTACCGCCGGGTAAGGGTCCCGGCTATGGTGCCTGCGGCATATCCTCCGACGCCGTTTGAAATAAACCATTCGCGCCGCTCAGCCTGCGCAAGGTCGCAGCAGGTCTCACGGCCGAAGCGTATGTTTTCAGGCAATCCCCTCCTCATACGATACAAACCTGTTTTTAAGATATTCCGCCGCACGCAGCGCCCATGCGTAAATGGTCAGCGACGGGTTCACTCTGCTTATGCGCCCAGGACGCTGCCGTCCACTACGTACAGGTTCTCCATGAAATATACCTTGCCATTTCCATCAACGACAGATTCCCTCGGGTCCTTTCCCGCGACCAGAGTGCCGCATGCGTAGGCCGTGGCGGAAAGCGGCATCGCTTTGACAAGACTCGCGTTCCAGAGTCCGGCGAGGCTGAGCCTGAACGCGCGGATGAGGCTTCGATGTTCGGCGACAGACGCTGGCAGCCGTGATGCTTCGTAATCGAGAAGAGGATGCTTTAGAACGCCTCCGGCAGCGGCAACCCGATTTTCCGGATGAGACCCGTCCTCCGTGGTAAGCCAGAAACCATAGGCTCGCTTGCCTGCTACGTCCGATAGAATGCGCGGGAAGTACAATGGCATCTGGGCGCTTATTATCTCGCCGTCTATCCAGCCAAGGGTCTGGATGCTGCTGTGCGGGAACGCATCATTGGGACGGAGGCTCTTTAATCTCATGTTGCGCAGAGAGAACGGGTGGTGGTGAGATAACAATCGCGGACAGGAAGAATATCAAGGCGACAAGCCGCAGGATGCCGTCAAAAACAGGCCGGTGCGGCCATCGGTTTATTTCCATACTATCCTCCCTCGCTGAAACCGGGGTAAAGGGTCATGCCGCCGTCCACGTATAGAGTCGCCCCGGTGACGTAATCGGAATGGTCGGAGGCGAGCCACACTGCTGCCTTTGCCACATCAAGAGGTTCGCCCACCCTCTTGTAGGGAATCAACTTAAGGAGCTCTCTTTCCGCCTCCGGCGTGCTCCATGCCGCCGTATTGATGGCGGTCTTTATGGCGCCCGGCGAGATGCTATTGACGCGTATCCTGAAAGGGGCCAGTTCCTGCGCCATGCTCCTCATTAACATCATCACCCCGCCCTTGGAAGCGGCGTAGTTGGCATGTCCTGCCCACGGTATCAGGTCGTGCACTGAAGATATGCAGATGATCTTCCCGGCGGCGCACGAAAGCTCAGGCGCCACGCCTCGGCGGATGAATTCGTTCGTAGCCTCGCGCGAGCACAGAAACTGCCCGGTCAGGTTTACCGAAAGCACAAGGTTCCAGTCATCAAGACTCATCATGTGCACGGGGGAGTCTTTTTGAAGTCCGGCGTTATTGACCAGTATGTCGATACTGCCGTAGGCGTCGAACATGCGCCTGAACATCGATTTGACTTCATCTTCCTTGCCGACGTCAGCCTTTACCGCCAACGCCTCCCCGCCCTTTTTCTTTATCTCCTCAACGATTTCTTCCGCCTCGTCGTCGCCGTGAAGGTAGTTTACGGCCACCCTTGCGCCTGCCTCTGCCAGTGAGAGCGCTATCGCCCTTCCAATCCCTGAACTCGCCCCTGTTACGAGCGCGCGCTGTCCCGCCAATATGTTTTCCTGTATCTCAAGCTTTCGTACCACGATCACTCCCTCTTAATATTGCCTTTGAGTATTTTCTTTGATTTCACGCGCTGCTCTTTGCTTTGAATTTTTTATAAAGTATCGGCACAAGGGAGACGGATATCACGAGGACGACACCTATTATGAACTCCCTTGAGACCTTGCCTTTGAAGATATCGAGTATGGAGCTTGAAAATATGACGTAAGCCGCGGCCCCAGGGGCCATGAATATGAAAGTGGCTATCACATAATGGCTGAACCTCACGTTCGTGAGCCCGAAGGCGTAGTTCAGAAAATTGAAAGGAAAGAGAGGGATGAGCCTTGTAAACGCCACTATCTTCCAGCCCTGTTTTTGAACTTTTTCATCGAGGTCTTTAAACCTGCCCCCTTTGACGAACCCCTCCACCCAGGCCCTGCCCATGTACCTTGCTATCAGAAAGGCAATGGATGCGCCGATGGTCGCGCCGATGAGGACGTATACAGTGCCCCATAGAGGGCCGAAGAGTATTCCCCCTATGACCGTAAGCGGAAGCCCGGGCATCATGAAGCTCGGCGCTATGGCATAGATGAGCATGTATATAAGAGGCCCCCAGACCCCGAACCCGTCTATCCAGCTCCTTAACTTATCCTGGTCGAGATAGTCTGACAGACCATACCACCTGGCCAGGAAAAAAGCTGAGATGATGAAAGCGATAAGGGCTATGAATTTTAGAGTTTTGCGGTTCATCGGATCCCTTCACGCCTTTTAAGAGCCCCTGCGTATCAGCCATTTCGCCAGTTTCGGGAACCAGCCTGTAAAGAGTTTTTCCTTGTAATACTGGTCGGCGGCCCTCTTTACGCCCTGGGAATCGGTCGGATATACGTGTATGGCTCTCGATATTTTTGTTATCGGCAAATTCTCCCGCATGGCGAGCACGTATTCGTGGATCAGCTCTCCGGCGTGAGGGCCAAGGATATGCGCCCCGAGGATGCGGGCCTTACTATCGCAGACGAGCTTTATAAGACCGTGCCCCTCGCCTTCTATGACGGCCCTGTCCACGTCCTTAAATTGAAAACGGTATACATGCACATTCTTTGAGCCGTACTTCTCCTTCGCCTCGTCCTCTGTAAGCCCTATCCTCGCAAGCTCCGGGTCCGTAAAAGTGCTCCACGGCACGACACGGTAGTCCACCTTTCTTTTTACGACGGGGAAAAGCGCGTTGGATAACGCTATGCCCGCATGATATTCAGCGACGTGGGTGAATGCGTACTGCCCCACTACGTCCCCGCAGGCGTATATGTGCTTCTGGGTCGTCCTTAAGGTTTCGTCCGCCTTAATGCCTTTTCTCCTGTCATATTCCACCCCTGCGGCCTCGAGGTTTAGGCCTTCCACGTTGGGCGCGCGTCCTATGGCGATCATAACCTCGTCGGCTTCATAGGTCTTATCCCCTGTCGGGCAGTGGGCGCTCAACGTCTTCACCTCTCCGCTTTGCCTGACCTCTTTTACCTCGGTGCATACGTCTATCCTTATCCCCTCGGCGGACAGTATCTTGAAGAGCGTATCCGAGAGTTCCTTGTCTTCCCTGGGCAGTATCTGCCCCATCTTCTCTATTACGGTTACCTTCGAGCCGAGGCGGCTGAAGACCTGGGCGAACTCCATCCCTATGGGGCCTGCGCCAAGTATGGCTATAGAGCCGGGTAGTCTATCGAGCTCAAGGGCCGTCTCGTTCGTGAGAGCCCCGGACTCTTTCAACCCCGGGATAGGGAGCATCACCGGCCTTGAGCCTGTGGCTATAATGAACCTGCGGCCCCAAAGCTTCTCTCCTTTTATCTCGAATTCATTAGGGCCTGTGAACTTCCCGTCCCCGAATAGGACATCCACGCCCATCTTGCGGAAGCGCTCAGGGTCGTCGTTCTTTCCTATCTCGACCCTCACGTCCCTCATGGACTGCATGACCTTCTGGAAGTTGACCTTTAACGGATCTCCCTCAAGGCCGAACTCTTCCATCCTCCTCATGAGGGAAGCTACCTTTGCCGCGTGGACCAGCCGCTTCGTGGGGACGCAGCCTGTCCTCAGGCAGTCCCCTCCAAGCGATTCCCTTTCCACAAGGGCAACTCTCGCCCCAAGCTGTGCGGCGCCGCTCGCGGAGACCAGCCCGGCGACGCCGCCGCCGATTATCACAAGGTCATATCTTTTCATGGCAACACCTCAACCTCCCCTCGACTATGAAGGGTGCTTAAAGGTGACCCTGATTATACGTTCAGGGTATTCCGGGTCAGGCGACCGTACCGGTACAGCTTGAGCCGGCCCCTGCCGTACAGCCGTAACAGTGCGCCCCAAATCTGATTTTCAAACTAACAGCACTTTCCAGGCGTGCATCCAACGGTTTCTTTCATACTATCCTCGGGGTCTGTTATCGTGAAGTGGCCAGCATAGGGAGGCATCTTGAGCTTTTCAACGGTGTCGGTGCAGACCTCTACAGGCTGTCCCACCGGATACTCATGCCCGTCGTCGTCCCGGACCGATTTAAAAGGCCCGTTATATACGGCGAAATGTCCGGCGTATACGCACTCCTTACCTTTCTTGAACTTATAACCCCTAAGCGTTATCGAATAGAATCTTATGTCTTCGATCTCCCTGTAGAGGCTCTTTGTCAGAATGTGCAGGCCGTAAAACCCCGCCCCTCTGGCGGCGTTCATGAACTCGTCCTCTTTCATGGCGCCGGACAAGCATTCACCCCAGAGTTTTTTGTCCGCCCGCATATCTTCGGGTACCTCCTTCTCAGATACGATATCTGAGATGCAGAACCGGCCGCCGTGTTTAAGTACCCGGCATATCTCTTTCAAGACCCTCTCCTTGTCAGGGGAGAGGTTTATGACGCAATTCGAGGTGACCACATCCGCGGTCTCATTACCAATGGGTATATCTTCTAGGAATCCTCTTTTGAACTCGACGATGTCATAGCCCAGGTTACTGGCGACCTTTGAAGAAGCCTCCCTTGCGTTAAGGAGCATCTCTTCCGTCATGTCTACCCCGTAGACCCTCCCGTTCCTCCCTACCATTTTTGCGGCTATAAAACAGTCTATCCCTCCGCCCGAGCCGAGGTCCACAAGGGTCTCGCCTTCCTTTAAATCAGCGAGCGCAACCGGGCTTCCGCACCCATAGGATATATCCAGGACCTCTTTGGGTATATGGGAGACATCTTCTTCTCTATAGCTTGCGGCACAGCAGAGCGACTCAACGGGCCTTACGGCGGCGGAGGAGTAAAACTCGTTGACGGAATCTCTGATCTCTTTCCCCATCTTCCCCTTCTCCTTTTCTACACAAGATGATTTAGCGTCATATAAGCCATACCTGAGATAGCCCCCGCCGCTGGAAGAGTTACGAGCCAGGCAAGGAGCATCTCGGATACAATCTTTTTATTGACCGTGCCGTCTTCCCGTTTAAGCCCTATCCCTATGATCGAGCCGCCGGAGACGTGAGTTGTCGATACCGGCATCCCGAATTTTGTGGCAAAGAGCACAAGAAGCGCGGTGGCAGTGTTCGCCATGACGCCGTCGTGCCTGTCCATAGCGGTTATCTTATTTGATAACGTCTCGGTCACCCTTACCCCTTTAAGATAGCTTCCAAGCCCCATGAACAGGGCGGCGAGAAGAAACACGGACTTCAGGCCGCCTCCCGCGAAAGCCGTAGAAGCGAAGAGGACCGCCACTATCTTGGGCGTATCGTTCAACGCCCTGGCAAAGGATATAAGCGCGCTCGAAATCCAGTGGAGCATATCGTTAAGGTCCATCCGCAGGAAGGAGCCCATTCCCTCGGCGCAGTCCTCCGCGGTACCGGCCTTTGCCAGAGTGGATTTGGAACCGCAAGCAACCGCCTGCACACCTCCGTCGCCGTCGCAGCAGACGTTCTCTCTCGTTTCGATGCACAGGCAGTAGCTCGAAAGCCTTGAAAGGAGGCCGTACCCTGCCTTGTATATTATAGCGGAGACCAAGATGGCTACGACCGGGCTTAAAAGCAGGGGGATCAAGACCTTATATCCCAGGCTGCCCCACAATATCTTCGAGGGTCCCATGGAAAAGAGCACCGGGCCGCAGATCGAGCCTACGATGGAGTGGGTAGTGGATACCGGCATGCCGGCCTTTGTCGCAAGCAGTACCCAGGTCGATACCCCTATGGCAACGGCCACTGAAAAGCTAACCGTCAGATTGATATCACTCGAGACTATTCCATTGCTGAATACCTTAAAAAGGCCGGAGGCGAGGAAACAAGCAGTAATTCCCCCGGCAACGGTCCAGATGGCGCCCCAAAGGAGAGCGGTCCTGTAGCCGCACAGGCCGCTGCCGCAAAGGGTGGCCACGCCCTTGGAGACATCGTTGGCCCCGTTGTAGAACGCCATGTACACTACAAGCAGCAACAGGATTGAATCCATAGAGGAAAACATTCCTCCGATCTAAAATTTCCTTAAAGCCCTGAATCCGGATGAGAAAAAACCTGAAGTGAGTATAATCTTGAGCGGATGAGTGAAGTGCGATGTATGGCAAAACTGATATATAGCACAGCTTTGCGCATATCGCAAATCCAGGGGACCTCGACTTTCCCATAAGAAACTTTAACCCGGAATGCCTTCATTGAAGATATCGAATCACTCAGAAGTCTGTTTCTATACATAGAGAATCGAGAAATTTATGAAGCTGCAAATAACTCCATGACGCCAAGCGCCTCGACGACCTCAGCCTTTGGCGGTAGAAGACATCTCTTCAAGAGATACCTCCCTCTTAAACAAAAGATAGCCTGAACCGGATGTTGTTTTTAGCGCTTCTTCAAGCTCTTCCATTTTCATTGCAGGGTCCCGCCTCTTGAGGGCGTTTTCAAAAAAACGGTCATAAAACTCATCCGGAAAAACCCATACTTCGAAGATGAGCCTGTCGGCTTTGGCCGGGCGCCTTAAGCCGTAAGCGAATTCAAAGCTCCTGAAAGGCGGTATCCTCGTATCGAAAAGCTCCTTTGAAAGATCAAGGGCGACCTTCCTGCCTATCATCTTTTCTTTTAACGTACCTTTCAGCACCTTTCCTTTTGAGTCGGTCAGAAAGCCTTTGACAATAACAAGCGGCGTGACGTACGTCGGAAAATAATGGCCCACCCCTGAATTGGTTATCCTGAGCTTCGCGCCGACGCGACCCCCCGCGTCCGCCCTTTCCACCTCGAACTTAATGCCGCTTTTGACCATCTCAGGGTCATGGATGCCCCTGAAGAGGTGCCTTCTTCCCGGCATATGGCAACTCTGACATGGGACATTACTTTTTCCATACTCGCTCTCCTTCCACTCAGTGAAGGTATTTACGAGGAGCTTCCCGTTAAGCTCATAGCCTTGGTCAAGCTGATGGCAGGCGGCACAGAATTCTGCCCTTTCAAAAAAATCACTCTGGATCGAGGCGTGATGAGCCCTTGGGGAGCCCTTATTCCCTTCCGGCCCCCGCGGGCCGAAAACCCCGCCTTCCCTGACATGGCATGCGGCACAACCTACGCCCGACGACTTGAGCCTTTCGTCAAAGGAGACGTTTGCGGCATAACCGCCCTCATCGACTATCATTTCATTCTGCGCCGCAAGGGGGGCATGACAGTAGTAGCAGGAAAGCGCCGTCTCCGGGTCTTTCTCAGGGTCCAACTGGGCAAGAAGTCCGGGCCCCACGCTCTTACTGTGAAGCGCCCCCTTCCAGTCATCGTACTGCGCCCGGTGGCACACGGCGCAGCTTTCAGGATATATGCCGTCCACGGCTCCATATGACCCGGTTTTTACAGGCCTTTGCCAATGGACTGACGGCGAAGCTTCTCCTCCGAATACCGCAGGAGGAGAAGCCAGCGTCAAAAACAGCATGATGACTATACCGCTGAGCACCACACTATCTTCCCCCGCATGGGTTCTTCATCGAGCAGGGGTTCTTTTTGGCGCAAGGATTTTTGAGATCGCACGGGTTTTTCATGTTGCAGGGGTTCATAGTCGCCGCGCTCTCCTTTGAGTTCGCCGTTATATAAGCGGCAAGAGCGGTCATCTCCTGAGAATTCCAGGCAAGGGGCTTGCCTTTCATCGGATTCGTCATGCAGAAGTTTATCATCTGGTCCATGGTCAGGATGTCGTCGGCCATTTTGATGTACTTAGGGAAGGGTTCTTTTTTAAGTCCCGCGCCGTTCGGATGGCAGGTCGCGCATGAGTTGCCTGACGTGCCGAGCGCGGCAGAGGCCCAGAGCTTTTCACTCATTCCTTTAAGCTTCGCGGAATCCTTTACAGGATTCTTTCTGACAGGGATGTTCTTGGCGGCGGCGGCGCATGGGTTCCTGGACATCTTCGAGCAGGGGTTTGTGTCCTTTGCAAAAGAGTCCTCCGGCAAACCAAGCAGCATAAACATTGAAATCACCAGAAGGGTCTTTACAAGCGGCCTTATGAAAGGCTTCACCATATCTACTCCTCCCTTTTCTGTTTGAGCGGGCCAAAGATACACAAAAAGCCCAACTCTCCTAACACGACCTTAGCAGCAGCTTTTACCGGCTGTCTTATAGCAGCATTCGGAGGCCTTTTTGCCCGACCCGCAGGAACAGGGCTCGTCTTTTCCGCAGCATTTGCCGTATTTCTTTCCTGAGCCGCAAGGGCACGCTTCGTCCAGATTCTTAGCCATCTCTCTCCTCCTTTCACGGCGCTTAAACTGAGCGCCTATTTATTATCTCCCTTAATATCTTCTACGAGTTCACAGTTTTTATCGCCAGGGGCCTTATCCGTCTCTCTGCAAGATTTTGGCAGGATGGAGCTTTTCAATTCTATGCGTTCACCTTTCTTAAAAATGATACAGGCATCCTTCCCCCCTTTCGCCGCGCCGGGAGAAGCTTTGCCTTTGGATTTCTTCATGAACGAATTATATCAGATGCGCAGGAGTAAAAGATGTAAGGGAGCTTACAAATGGAGGAAATTCAGGATGGATGCTTTGCGCTCAGTATGAAATACTTTCCGTCTATCAGGATGACTCCGCTTCTTTTAAGGTTGTTAAGCTCAAGCGTCACCGTCTCCCTTGTGGCCCCTACAAGGCCCGCTATATCCTTGTGCGACAGACGAATCGCAATCTTTGTTCCGTTATCGGCAGGCACGCCGTGCTGTTGCGCCAGATCTCTGAATACGGCGACAAGCCTGGTGCGCACGTCTTTGAATATCATGTTTTCAAAGCGGTTCTCGATCCTTCTTAACCGAAGGCCCATCCACTTCGTTATCGTGAATGACAGACCGGGCATCTTGCCGATAAAATCCTCAAAGTCCTTCCGTTTGATGACGCACAGGAAGGAATCTTCCATCGCCACAGCGTCCGTCTCACGCTCTCGCTCTCCGGCCAGGCTCAACTCGCCCAATACGTCGCCTGGCTCAAGGATATCGACCGTCAGTTCCCTCCCTTCCTCGGAAAACCGCGTTATCTTGATCCTGCCTTCCTTGAGTATATAGACGGTCTCCGCTCTGTCCCCCGAGTTATAGACAAACCCTCTTTTTTTGACGTTCAATTCCGTCAATTTGGACGCTATCTCGCCCTTATCCTTTACAGAGAGCCCGGAGAAGATTTTATTCGTGTTTATGTACCAGAGTTTGGTCTTATCCATTCCTATCCTCATAAAATAAACTCGCAGGATTTTAAAATTGTTTGTATCGAAGGAAATTGTATAATACTATATCTTAAGCTGGCAATAATTCCACCCGCGAGCCTTTCAAACCTTACCAACCCGTCATCTCATACGAAATTTGCGCAATAACCCCGGATCCGTTCTTAGATTTCCAGTGTTGAGGGTCATAAACGTGAGTGACAACCCAAACGATATTTTAGCCCTGTTTCACTCTTACGGCTATCTGATAATTTTTTTCGGGGTAATGCTCGATAATGCCGGGCTTCCGATTCCCGGCGAGCTTTTCCTTCTTATGGCCGGGGCGCTCGCGGCTACCGGAACGGACCTGGCGCCAAGCCTCCTTGTGGCTGTAGCCGGAGCCGTCATCGGTGACAGCCTGGCATATCTCATAGGGAGGTGGGGAGGCAGAAAACTCATAGACACTTATATCAACTGCACGCTTTGCACGTGCAAGTGCGCGGACAGGGCGGAGTCTTTTTTCAAAAGGTTCGGATACGTCACCATACCGATGGCCAGGTTCGTCTTCGGCGTAAGGACCCTCTCGGCCCCGCTCACCGGGGCGCTACGGTTCGGCTATATGAAATTTCTTGCGCTTGACCTTGTCGGCGCCGCTTTATGGGCGGCTGTATTCCTTTTGCTTGGCTTTGCCTTCAAGGATGGCATTTTGGATTTGCTGCCTGTTTTTGAAAGGATCAGATACGGCTTTGTTGTTTTCGTATTATCAGCTATCGTCGCCATCGTAGGATTCAAGCTTATTCGTCGACGCATCCTCGGGAAACCCGATCTTAACGGGGCCATTCAGAGGTTAAGGTCTATACTACGCAGTAAAAACAAACAGCTTGATGAATAGAATCCCTGCAAGGGTCGATTCTTGACCAACCGGGCCTGAAAAAGCATGGCTGGCGGCAGACCCGCCATTTCAAAGCGTTATGACCTTGAATCCATCCGCTATGAGTCCTGCGACGCTCGGATGTCCTGAATACTCTCCGATTACCTTGAGGCCTGCCCTCTCCACTTCATCCACGCTTCCGCCGAAGGCATCCACACAGAACTGGCAGACGCCATGAATAGCGCCAGACGCCTTTACTGACTCGAAAAGCTCGTGCAGCTTATGGTCTTCCTTCGAAAGCTCGCCGGCCCACCTCGTGCCCCCGCCGTCAAAGATGAGCCTGGCCTCAAACCCTTTTTCATTGAGCTCCTTCGTGTACAGGAGCGAGTGCAGGGCCCGGCCCAATGAGTCGTGGGTGCCGGGCTCTGCGTGGAGTATTATCGCTATCCTTTCAGCCATGATTACCTCCCTTTCTCCTTCCCCTTGTAGATCTGGGTATCAGGATGGAACGAGCGCCACGCGAACCAGTACGAAACCGTTCCTTCGATCCTGCCCTCCGGGCCTGTGGCGTAGGCCTCCTCTGACTCAGGGTCGAAGTGCACCTCTATCTTCTTGCCTGCCAAAGTGTCCCTTACAGGCGGTTCCGCCTTCTTAAGCACGCTGAAAGGATATGCCCTGGCAACGCCGTCAAGCTCTACGCCGAGCACAAGCTCCTTTTCAGGAAGGTCCTTCGGGGCCTTCTTGCCGAGCGGTCTGGAGCCTCGTCAGTTCTAAACGAAAGCCTTTTGAACACAGCATCCTCCTTTCATGAGCTCAAGTTTCTCAAATTCAGATAGATATAGTATATCATTGAAACCTGAAAAGATTGACGGCCCAAGACAACTCAACTCCAGTACTCTTTTTTTCTTGACCTTCTATCATAGTATAAGGTTTATAATTAAATTATGAACGGGTTGTTCACAATCGGAGAACTTGCCAGGCGGGCCGGGGTGAATCTGCAGACGATAAGGTACTATGAACGGCGTAAGCTCCTTTTCCCGGCTGAAAGAAAGGCTTCGGGGTATAGATTCTACGACGAAGGCGCGTTGAAGAGGCTCGTATTTATCCGCCGCGCCAAGGAACTCGGTTTTACGCTCGAGGAAATAAGAGAGCTTTTAGGTTTACGGGTTGAACCGGCCTCATCCAAGGAAGCCTGCGAGCGGGTGAAGTCGAAGGCCAGGGCCAAAATGAAATCCATTGAGAACAGGATAGCCGCGCTTGAATCGGTGAGAAAAATACTAAAAGATCTGTTGAACTGTTGCGACAAACGACGCCCGACCGAAGAGTGCCCTATTCTCAGGGCAATGGAAGAAAAGAGATAAATGAGGGGGTGTAAATATGTCACGGGAAAAACTGCTGGGAGTAACCGTTAAAATAAAAACGGGTGATAACGGAAATAAGGTAGCTGAGGTGTGCGGAGAGATATCCGTCAAGGATGTCACCGCAGATTGCGAGAAAGCCACATTATATCCGGAGGAAAACTGCGGCCAGCCTACCAGCTATACGGTGTGCGAAGAGATCCGGCTTAAATAGAAGGCGCGTTATGAAGGAAAGACTCGCTTCAATAGGTGGTATCGTATCGGCTTTTCTCGCTTCAATTTGTTGCGTCGGCCCTGTCGTGCTTTCAGTGCTCGGAGTTGCGGGAACGGGCTTCCTGTTACGATTTGAATGGCTGAGGCCCTATTTTCTGGTCATATCCTTTGTATTTTTGGGCATAGCTTATCGCTATTCTTATGGAAGGGCGAGCCGGTGTAATTCGGAAAGAAAATGCGATATGCGCTCTAAAAGGACAAACAGGTTTCTTTTCTGGGTTCTCGCAGGGTTTGTGCTGTTCGGGGTTGTATCACCGTATCTATTATGAAGTAATTAAAAAAAGGAGGTAGCGGATGGCTACATTTTACGAAGAGTTCAGGAAACTTACTCCAAAGGTTACAGGCGGCCTTGTAAGGATGAGGGAGGAGACCTTCAAAGACGACGCGGTGCCCTCGAAGTACAAGATACTGGCGGCCCTGGCAATTGTGGTCGTTACAAAATGCGAACCATGCATAAGGGCCTATGCCAAATTAGCCCATGAGGCCGGCGCGACGGAAAAAGAGCTGCTGGAATTCTTGAACGTGGCAATGACCGAGGGGGGGTGTCCCGGTGAACAATGGGCCATGAAGGCATTGCAGGCATTCAGGGAGTTGTTGCAGGGCAAACAGTTTGAAGAAGAGGTATGCTGCAAAATTTAGTACGTCGGAAAAAAATTACTCGATAAAAAGGAGGTGTATAAAATGAGGAAGAGATGGATGCTAAGAGCGGTGGCACACTGCACAGAGGGATGTAGTAAAACGCCCCGGGCACGGCGTTAAAAGGCCCATATAAAAAGAAAGATAGTCTTTGGGATTTAAAATCCTTTTTTTTAGGCATTTAGAAATGTATTAATTTTGTAGTAGAATTGGCGGCTGTCTTTAGACCCAGTAGCCTCTTTGGACAACCTGGAAAACCTTCCAACCCCCTAATTCATAAGACAAAACTGGAAATCAAGTCGAATATCAGGGAGTACGTTTTCGGGCTTGATTGCCATCAAAATCCCGTGGGGCTAACACCCCGTGTCGGTTCGAGCCCGACCTCCGGCACCAAACTTTTCCGACCCGGTTGCAAAAAGGACAAGTACGTCGTAGAATATATCGGACGCGGGATGGTGTTCAGGAGAATCTCTTCGACTGCGTTGAGGTCTCAATAACCAAACCAGACGCCACATCCATCTCGGACAGGTCAGTCCCTACGGCTTCGCGATGGCCTCGTGTG
This sequence comes from Deltaproteobacteria bacterium, assembly GCA_016182655.1. GTDB lineage: Bacteria > Desulfobacterota > GWC2-55-46 > GWC2-55-46 > GWC2-55-46 > GWB2-55-19. The sequence goes on along the minus strand of JACPGB010000002.1, from coordinate 1,062 downwards.
AAAGAAACCGACTGTCTGCAAAAGCCTGTGAAGTCCACCTTTGATCCACACTCCCCATGAGTTTCATACTCCGGATATTTTTTCCTTTCATCTGACTTTTGCGCCTTTCCAGACGGTTCGCATCGGCTCCAACGGGAACAAAAAAACAAGGCGGGCGGGATGAGAATAGGCCAAAAATTGACCATTGCCTTTTCCACGGTTATTTTTGCGTCCACCATGGCGGGGGTCGCTTCCGTCCACATAGTCGAAAATGCCTTAAAAAAGCATGCCGGTGACGACGCACTTCAATTGGCGGACGATATCATAAGAGATATAGATAGAGAGATAAATGTCAGGATCGAGGATATGCAGGCCTACGCCAGCGACCTGCTGCTGGCGAAGGAAGTCGTCAGATCAAACCAAGCCTTCGATAAAACACCCGGCATACGGGATTTCATCAAAAAAACAGACGAAGACTGGAAAAGCAAAAAAAAGACGCCTTTCATACAGGGCGTATTGAACAATGAACTGTCAGGGGAGCTCGTCAGGTATCTTGATTTCTACAGGCAAAAATATGAGTACGCGCCATTTACCGAGATATACGTGACGAACAGGCACGGTGTGGTCATAGCTTCGACGGGGAGGACAAGCGATTATCTGCAGGCCGACGAGCGGTGGCATCAGGAGGCCGTGAAAGAACGGGGTTTCTGGCTCGGCGGCGTCGAATACGACGAAAGCTCAGGCGCCGTTTCAGTCGATATCGTTATAAACATATATGATGGAAAAGGCGCTTTTGCCGGGATACTCAAGGGCGTTTTGAATATCGAGGCTATAAGGAGCATCATCGACCTGGCCCGGTCGCGCTCAAAATATGAGAGCATGGCGCCGCGCCTGGTCGACAAAAACGGGCTGGTCATCTTCAGCGGCCTGGACCCGGACCTAAAAAAACTGGGGAAGGATATAAGGCTTGAAGAGTTCGGAGAGGACGTCTCGCGCCTGGAGGGGGTCGCGGGCGTGCTCGGCGGGAAAAGAGGGTTCATTTTCACCTCGGAAGGAGGCGATGAAATACTGAGGGCCTTTAGC
>JACPGB010000027.1:20244-21055 GCA_016182655.1 Deltaproteobacteria bacterium | reverse complement strand
CACATCATCCATCTCCATCGACAGCCTTTCAACCGCCGTGATCGCCCCGGAGCGTTTCATCGGGATGCACTTCATGAATCCGCCGAAGGTGATGCGGCTCGTCGAAGTTGTAAGGGGGGAGAAGACGTCGGAAGAGACGCTTTCAGCGGTCATCGGGCTCGTAAACAAGCTGGACAAGACCCCGGCGGTCTCCAAGGACTCACCGGGCTTTATCTCCAACAGGCTACTCTTCGCGCTCATTGGAGAGGCGATGAGGCTCATTGAGGCCGGGGTGGCCGACAAGGATTCCATAGACACCGTGATGAAGGCCGGGATGAACCACCCGATGGGCCCCATAGAGCTCGCCGACTTCATCGGGCTCGATGTCTGCATGGAGATAATGAGGACGATAAGCGCCGGACTTAACGATGAGCGGTACGCTCCGCCGGCAGTGCTTGAATCGCTTGTAAAAGAGGGGAAGCTGGGAAGAAAAAGTGGAGAGGGTTTTTATAAATATGGCTAAAACACTTTTTGTATGGGTCCAGGCTACGAACTAAGTGTCATTGCGAGGAGGGTTTTGCCGACGAAGCAATCTCAAGGGGACATGTATCATAAAAGATGAGATTGCTTCGCATACGCTCGCAATGACAACTTTTTGCGGGTTCAGGTTTGCAACCAGTAGTGTCCGGTAAAAATTGAAAATTTCTTTAAAAATATGGGGCCTTATCTGGCTCTTTTATTAGCCGGACAGCATGTAGTAACCCTTAAAATAGCTATAAGAGCCTATTTGCACAAAGAAAAAGGAAGCTCTTACGATTTCAGAAAAGCCTCT
>JACPGB010000027.1:0-20236 GCA_016182655.1 Deltaproteobacteria bacterium | reverse complement strand
CAGCATATTTTGCCAAGACCTAACTTCTTGAAAAATAAGCAATTTATTTTTCTCGATAAGCCTCTACCGATGAACTTGAAAATTTAACCGGACAGTAGTGGTTTGCAACCTGAACCCTTGATTCGTAACCCGAATGGCGCTTGTATGTGCTATCTGAATCCTCTGCCCAAAGCCCTTTTGCGCGCTCCGCGCGCTTTTGGCGATGGCTCCGAGCGCTTCCTTCCTCCCCCACCCGCTCGCACGCCCCTTGCGCGCTCTTTCCCGGTTTGCGCGCCGATCGCAAGCGTCTAATCTACCTCGGCGTGCTCGCCTCTTCCTCCCTGAGGCGCTCTCCGCCATGCGCCCATGTGTTGGTAAGACAGAACAAAAACAAAATTCTTTTTTGTTTTTCAAAACTCCCCATGCCGAAAAAAGCCCGGCAGGGCGCAAAAAGGCTTTCAGTAATTCGTCTTTCTTATCACTCCACCTTGCGGCCTGCGTTTCTCCCTACACAAACGCCTTTACCCCGAGCAGGTGCTCACCTATGATGAGCTTCTGTATCTGCGACGTCCCTTCGTAGATCGTCGCAACCTTCGCGTCCCTCAAATACCGCTCCACCGGGTGCTCGTTCGAGTACCCGTACGCGCCGTGTATCTGGATTGCGTCTGTAGCGGCCCTCACTGCCGCTTCAGAGGCGAAGTACTTGGCAACGGAGGTCTCGAGCGTGTTCCTCACCCCCGCATCCTTCAGCGCCCCGGCCCTGTAGACAAGGAGGCGGGCGGCATCACAGTCCACATGCATCCGCGCTATCATGTCCTGGACGAGCTGGAACGAGGCGATGGGTTTGCCGAACTGGACGCGCCCCTTCGAGTATTTTACGCACTCGTCGATGCAGGCCTGTATAATGCCTACGCACCCGGCCGCGACTCCGTAACGCCCGTTGTCGAGCGCCGAGAGCGCTATTTTGAGCCCCTCGCCCGTGGCCCCGAGCACGTTCTTGGAAGGCACGAAGCACCCGTCAAAGAAGAGCTCGGCGGTGTTGGCCGAGCGCAACCCGAGCTTCCCTTTTATCTCCTTGGTCGTGAACCCCGGAGCCCCTTTCTCGACAAGAAAGGCCGTAATCCCCTTTGTCCCGGCTAAAGGGTCGGACTTTGCGAATACGATTGCGATGTCCGAGAGTCCGCCCGTCGATATCCATGTCTTCCCGCCGTTCAAAACCCAGCCGTCGCTTTTTTTTTCCGCCCTCGTCGCGATGGAGGCCGCGTCAGACCCGGAAAGAGGCTCCGTCAATGCGAAGGAGCCTAATATCTCCGCCCTGCATAGGCGCGGCAGATAATTCCTTTTCTGCTCCTCTGTCCCCCACCTGAAAATGGATTTTTCGACGAGCGAGACCTGGACGGAAACAATGGTCCTGACCGAAGAGCAGGCGCGTCCGATCTCCTCGAATATTATCGCCTCGCCTATCGGGTCGAGGCCCGAGCCGCCGTACTCCCGGGGCACCGAGCCGCCCATGAGACCGGAGTCCCCGAGCCGCTTGAGTATCTCCCAGGGGAACTCGGCGCGTTCGTCATTCTCTTTCGCAAACGGGGCGATCTCCTCATCTGCGAATTTCGCCGTCCTTTCCTTGATAGCCCGTTGCGCTTCCGTAAGCTCGAAATCCATACGCGCCTCCTTATGACCGCCGATGAGATAGGGCGTTGAAGGCCCCTGGCGGGCACATCTCTTTTAGACAAACCTATCTCAAAAAAATCCGATTGGCAAATGGGCCCCCGGGGTTTTGCGGCCTTTTCCGGCCCGCAATAACGGATACTATAAAAACCCGCGCCTTTTCTTGACAATTTCAGGTTTTAGGGATACCCTTTTCCGGGGCCCAGCCTGAGCCGAGGGCCGCATTCCTTTGAGCCCCTGTGCTACGCCCTCCTTTGTTCCCAATGCGAAAAACCGATATAATCTCAAAGCTCAAATACAACCGGCTCATCCCGGTCCTCGTCGGCATTGCCACCGTGGTAGGCGCGCTCGTCCTCTGGCAGCTCCTTTCGGCCTGGGAGTACGCGGAGATCGAGCACATGGTCTCTCTCAAGACCGCCTCGGTCAAGGACGATATCAGGGATAATGTGGAATTCAGGATAAACGCGCTCGTCAGGATGGCAAAAAGGCTCGAGCTTGAATCCGAGCCCGAAAGGCGGGAGTGGGAGGCGGACGCCGGTCTCTACTACGAGCACGACAGGAATTACCGGTCGATAGCGTGGATAGCCCCGTCGTTTACGGCGCGCTGGGTCGTCCCCGCGGGCCTGCCCGAGTTCAACATGGTCTTTGCGCCAAAAAACCCGGCGTTTGCGACGCTCGCAAAGGCGAAAGACACCCGGAGGGTCCACTTGAGCGGCGCATTGAAACTGCCCGACGGCAAGACCGGCTTTATCGCGGCTGTCCCGGTCTTCTCCTTCATGGGCGAGAGGTTTAACGGCTTCATAGCCGCGACTTTCGAGAGCCAGGGATTTTTTCACAACCTTCTCGCCTTCCAGCGGGAGACGAACGAGTATTCGATAGAGGTCTATAACGAAGGCCGTCTCGTTTATTCGAGCGACCCGGAAGACGGCTCCCCCCGCCCGTTCGCTCATATGGCGAGCGCGGAGCTTTACGGCTCCGTCTGGCTCATAAAGGTCTGGCCCAGGGCGGATTATCTCCGCAGGGTGGATTCGAGCCTCCCGGAGGCGGTCCTCATATCCGGCCTCCTGACCTCGGTCATGCTCTCGCTTGCCATATACTTCGCGCAGGTCTCTCTCATAAAGGGAGGCGACCTCGCCTCGGCCAACGCGAAGCTCATGGAAGAGATAGCCGAACGGGTATCGGCCGAGAGAAAAAGCGCGCGCCTGACCAGGCTTTATTCCGTCCTCACCATGGTCAACGAGGCGATAGTGCGCCTGCGCGACCCGCAGGAGCTCTACGAACGGGTCTGCCGGATAGCGGTCGAGGAAGGGGAGTTCGTGATGACCTGGGTCGGGCTCCTCGGCCCCGGCGAGAGCGAGATAAGGCCCGTTGCGCACGCCGGCAGGGAGGAGGGTTACCTCGACTCCGCGCGGATAACCGTATCGGACGGCTCGCCAAGGGGCAGGGGCCCGACCGGGAGCGCTCTTCGGGAAGGCAAGTACTTCATATGCGACGACTTCGCCGCCGACGAGCGCATGTGGCCGTGGAGGGACGAGGCCCTTCTCCGCGGCTACCGATCCTCCGCCGCGTTTCCCCTCATAGTAAGGGGCAATGTAGCCGGGGCGCTTACTCTCTATGCCGGAGAGCCCGATTTTTTCGACTCCGAGCAGATACAGCTCCTTACGGCGCTTTCGGCCGACCTCTCCTTTGCCATGGAATCCACAGACGCGGAATTTCAGAGGAGGAGGGCCGAGGAAGAGCTCAACGTCCACCGCGAACAACTCGAGGAGGCGGTCGAGGCGAGGACCAGGGAACTTAAAGACCTGAACGATAAGCTCTCGTTCGAGGTGACCGTAAGGAGGGGCGCCGAGGACGCGATAACAAAGATGAACACGCTCCTTGAGAAGAGGGCCGATGAGCTCGAGGCCGTGAACAAGGAGCTCGAGGCGTTCACTTACTCGGCCTCCCACGACCTCCAGGAGCCGCTCCGGGTCGTATCGGGCTACGTACAGCTCCTCGCCAAACGCTACTCGGGCAAGCTCGACAAGGACGCCGAAGAGTTCATCTCCTTCGCGGTAGAGGGCGTAAGGCGCATGCAGAGGCTCATAAACGACCTCCTTTCGTATTCGAGGATAGGGAAGGTCAAGGAGTTCGGCATCGCGGACTGCGAGGACGTCCTCAAGGGCGCGCTCGCGGACCTTAAGGCGCTCATCGACGAGACCGGCGCGACGGTCACGCACTCCCCGCTCCCGGTCCTTGCGGCCGACTTTTCGCAGATGAGCCATTTGTTCATGAACCTCATCGGGAACTCGATAAAATACAGGTCTTCGGCGCCGCCGCTCATCAGGATATCGGCCGAGAGGAAGGGGGCCGAGTGGCTCTTCGCCTTCAGGGACAACGGCATAGGCATAGACCCCAGGTACTTCGAGCGCATATTCGATATATTCCAGAGGCTCCACGGCAAAGCCGCCCACTCAGGGAGCGGAATAGGCCTTTCCATCTGCAAGAAGGTCGTGGAGAACCACGGCGGCAGGATCTGGGTCGAGTCACAGCCCAACGAGGGAACGACATTCTATTTCACAATACCAATGAAAGAGGAAGACCATGAAGGAGAGTAGCAAGGCGATAGAGATATTGATGGTAGAGGACAACCAGTCGGACGTGCGTCTTACGATCGAGGCGTTCAAGGACGCGAAGGTCCTGAATAACATGAGTGTCGCCTTTGACGGCGAGGAAGCGATTCTGTTTCTCAAGCAGGAGGGGCGCTTCAAGGACGCGCCGAGGCCGGACCTTATCCTACTCGACCTGAACCTGCCGAAGATGAACGGCAAGGAGGTGCTCGAGGAGATAAAGAAAGACCCGGACCTTAAAAGGATACCGGTCGTGGTGCTTACAACCTCGGACAACGAGCAGGACGTCAGAAAGGCCTACGACCTTCATGTGAACGCCTATGTGAGGAAACCCGTGGACCTCGACCAGTTCATAAAGATAATAGAAGCAGTTGAAGATTTCTGGCTGTCTGTCGTAAAATTACCCCCGAAGTAAGCATGTCTCGGATACCAGGGCAAAGAAAAGGAAACGAATGATGGAAGGCGAAGCGCTTGACATACTGCTCGTAGACGACAACCCGGCCGACGCGCGGCTCATAAAGGAGATGCTCGTCGACGCGGCTCCCGACAACCGGTTCTCGGTCAGGTGCGCCGGGAGGCTCGACGAGGCGCTCGACGCGGCGGCGTCTTTCAGGTTCGACATCATCCTCCTCGACCTCATGCTCCCGGACAGCCGGGGCTTCGACACCTTCTCGTCGATGCACGGCAGGGCCGGTTCAGTCCCGATAGTCGTGCTGACCGGGCTTTCGGATGAGAACCTCGCGGCAAGGGCTGTGCGCGCGGGCGCGCAGGACTACCTCGTAAAGGGGCAGGTCGACACGCCCCAGCTCGTGCGCGCCATGCGTTTCGCCATAGAGAGGAAGCGCCAGCTCTCGGCGAGGCCTGGCGGGGCGCGCCCCCGGGAAGGGGAGCGCAACAGGCTCAAGATTATCGGGTCAGGCCCGGCCTTCAGGGAGATAGAGGAGCTCATACATACCGTCGCGAAGACCTCGAACACCTCGGTCCTCATAAAAGGCGAGACCGGCACGGGCAAGGGTGTCGTCGCCAACGCTATACATTCGTCGTCCGCAAGGGCGACCGGGCCTTTCATCGAGCTCAACTGCAGCGCCATCCCGGACACGCTCCTCGAGACCGAGATGTTCGGCTACGAGAAGGGGGCCTTCACCGACGCGAAGACGGCGAAAAAAGGCCTTTTCGAGCTCGCCGAAGGGGGGACGATCTTCCTGGACGAGATAGGCGACATGGACATGAGGCTACAGCCGAAGCTCCTCCATTTTCTGGAGTCGCGCTCCTTCAGGAAGGTCGGCGGCACCCGCGACATAAGGGTGGACTTGCGCGTCGTAGCCGCGACGAACAAGGACCTGGAGTCGATGGTCAGGGAAAAGAGGTTCAGGGAAGACCTCTACTACAGGCTGAAAGTAATGGTCATAAGCCTGCCGCCGCTCCGCGACAGGAAGGAGGACATAATCTCGCTCGCCGAGCACTTCATCGAATCATACTCCGAAGCGGGCGCGAGAAAAAGGCTCTCCCAGGAGTGCCGGGAGATATTCATCTCATACGCGTGGCCGGGAAATATCCGGGAGCTCAAGAATGTGATCGAGCACGCGACCATTGTCGCCGGGGGGGATGAGATAAAAAAAGAGCACCTGCCCGGAGAGCTCATCGGAATAAGCGCCTCACGCTCATCTGAAACATCCTTTGCGCCGAATTCGAGCCTCGAAGAGGTGGAAAAGGCGCACATCCTGAACGTCCTCAAATCCGTCGACGGGAACAAGTCGGCGGCGTCGAACATCCTCGGCATCTCACGGCTGACGCTCCGCAAAAAGCTCAAAGACTACGGGATGGAGTAGCGCACCCTTTCCCGGAGACGTAATCCCCGCTTCTCATCCGAGTATGGTAACTTTCTTACCACTTTGTCCTGGTAAATTTCTTACCAGTAAACCCCTGTTTACCACCATCTTTTCTGTAACTCCTTGAAAAACCATAATAATTATTTTGGCACGCGAGTTGCTATATATACGAGAGTCCGATGTTTCTTATTTCCGAAAAGGAGGTCGTCAGATGGTCATCTCGGATGTGAGGATAGAGCCGAAGGCCGGCAGGACCAGGATAAAGGCCGAGGCCACCGTAAAGCTCGATGGCTCGCTTCTGCCCGGTATCAGGATAGTTAAGTTCGATACCGAATACTATGTGGAACTGCCTCCCTTGAGGAAGGTCGAGGGCGGCCTTAAGGATACGCTAAGGGAGAGGTCGGCACGGAAGTCCGTAAGGGAGAGCGTCCTTAACGAGTACATCCTCATGATGATAGAGAAGACCTCCGGCGCGGTCGCAGGCGAAATAAGGCGAATGGGCGGCGAAGAGGTCCGTTACATGTATGCAGGCTGGGTGCATTTATAAGATAGGCCCTTAACTTTTATTTTTAAAATCGGGAGGAGACAGAAGATGTTTGGACCGACGAATGTGATACCGGCAAAGAACTCGAAGCGCTCATGGCCTCTCCCCTACCGTTCATCGAAGAAGGCGGCTAAGGGCCGCGCGTCCGCTGTTGTCGCGGCCGGCAACGAGGCCGAGGCCAGGGAGGCCCGGATATTGAAAGCCGGCGCACCGCCGGAAGCGAGAAGGACCGAGCACGAGGGTGTCCGGGACTCGATAAACTACTACTTCAGCGAGATGAAGAGGTACAAGCTCCTTAAGTATGAGGAAGAGAAGAAGCTCGCCGCAAAGATCGCCAGGGGCAACAAGGAGGCGAGGAAGATGATGATAGAAGCGAACCTCCGCCTCGTCGTGAACATCGCAAGGCGCTACCTCAACAAGGGCTTCGCCCTCGAGGACCTCATAGAGGAAGGGAACATCGGGCTCATCAAGGCTGTCGAGCGCTTCAGGGCCACAAAAGGCTGCAGGTTCTCGACCTACGCGACCTTCTGGATAAAGCAGACGATAGAGAGGGCCCTTAGCAACCACGGCAACGTGGTCCGGCTCCCCATACACATAACGACAGACCTCGCAAAGGTGAGCAGGGCGTCGAAGGACCTCATGATGGAGCTCCACAGGGAGCCGACCTCGGCCGAGATATCGGAAAGGACCGGCCTCTCGGGAAGATACGTCAAAAAGCTCGACATAGTAGGCAAAAGGTCCTTCTCGCTGGAATCCTCGCTCCCGGATAACGAAGAGCTTACGCTCCTCGACAAGATCGAGGACGACAAGGTCCCCGGGCCGCTCGAGTCGGTCGAGTACCTGGACAGGGTCGGGAGGGTAGGCGGGCTCCTCAGGATGCTCGAGGTCAACGAGAGGAAGATAGTAGAGCTCAGGTTCGGTTTCGCGGGGGGCATCCCGCAAACGCTTGAGGAGATAGGCACGGCCTTCGGCGTCACGAGGGAGAGGGTAAGGCAGATAGAATCAAAGGCGCTCGGGAAGCTCCGCGACGCCGTTAAGGGCTCGGACATCGCTTCGCTGGAGGCGATCTGACAAGGCAGGCCGCCGGGTCCCGTGACGGGGCGGGGCCCGAAGGCGATGGCCGCCGGCGGTCTTAGGTTTTCCGGGTTAGCAATGGCAAGGTCTTGGCAAGAAAGGAGGTCGCAGTGCTGGTAGCGGCTGAAATGCAGGCGGAAAGCGACACGCGGGAAAGGTTCGCTGAAATAATAATGAAGGCGGCCCCGAAGATACAGGGGTTCGGCGGGCAGTATTCGCTCGTCGTCTATTCGATAGACAACATCGAATTCATCAAGGAGTCGTTCGGCCAGGAGGACGCGTCCAGAGTGCTCGGCGAGATCAACGGGATCGTCAGGCGCCGGATAAGGGAGATAGACGCGCTTATAAACTGGGATTGCACGGACTTCATAATCCTCGCCCAGGGGGCCGACGCGGCAAGCGCGCGGGCCCTCGCAGAAAGGATAAGAAAGGAAGTAGAGGCCCACAGCTTCGAGCCGATCATAAAAGTAAATCTGAGCTTCTGCGTAGCCTCGTTCAGGCCGGAAGGCGGGTTCTCCGCACCCTTGAGCAACGGTGGCAATCTCAACAGGGCGTTCGCTTAAGCGCCGGCAAATGACCCGCGTTTTCTGACCGGCATACGCATCGACATGAGAGATACGCGGATATGATACCAAACTGAGATTCGATTATGCGCGGGCCTTGAACTCAACCGGCCCTTGAAGATATTTACGATTACCCGCTCCCTATCCCCCTCCAAAAATCCCGCACTCTAAGCCAGAGGGCCCTTCGGGCCCCTCTGGCGACCCCCTCTCACGCCTCAAACGCCCCTTGCGCATGTGTCTTGCTCTGCTATGCTCAGTAATATGAGGCGGCTTCTAAAAATTGTTATTTTTCCTGACTGCTCGGCGCAGGGCCAAATCTGGTATGGAGTCTCTGGTCAAACCGATTCTCCAGCCGTTTGATATGGATTCGCCCGTCCGGCAGGACTGCGTCAGGGCGGGAATAAAAATGCTCGCATATTCCCGTATATGCTGCGCTTTTTATTTCCGTCCTTCCTTGACCTCAGAAAAAATTCCTAATTTTTAGAGGCGGACTCAATGAAAAACATCTGAGAGGACCTTTGTAAAAAAAGTTCCCCGAAATTTTTCCATCCATATTCCTGGGCACAGGAGGGGCGTGGTGATGGACAAGGGCGAGAGGGTGAGGCTGTTGGACCAATACTGGAGGGCCGCTAATTACCTCTCTGTCGCACAGCTGTATCTTAAGAAGAACGCACTTCTCAACGAGCCTCTGAGCGCTTCAGACATAAAGCCCCGCCTTCTCGGCCACTGGGGGACCGTCCCGGGGCTGAACTTCATATACGCGCACCTGAACAGGCTTATACAGGATACAGACGCCGATATCCTCCTTGTCGTGGGGCCGGGCCACGGCGCGCCGGGGATACTCGCGAACCTGTATCTTGAGGGGACGCTAAAGGAGTATTACCCGGAGTTTTCGCTCGACAAGGCCGGGGCCGAGAGGTTCTGCAGAGCCTTTTCGTGGCCAGGCGGCATGCCGAGCCATCTGACGCCATCGACTCCGGGGACGATACAGGAGGGCGGGGAACTGGGGTACTGCCTGGTACACGCGTACGGAGCGGCGCTTGATAATCCCGGCCTCATCGCGGCCTGCGTCATCGGGGACGGTGAGGCGGAAACCGGCCCGCTCGCCGCGTCCTGGCAGTTCAACAGGTTTTTAAACCCCGCGCGGGACGGCGCTGTCCTTCCCATATTGCATCTTAACGGATACAAGATATCCGGGCCGACAATAATGGGAAGGATGAGCGACGACGAGCTTACGATGTACTTCGAGGGCATGGGCTACGGCGTCCATCTGGTCAGGGGGAGCGACCCTGAGAAGATGCACAACTTGTTCTGGGTCGCGCTCGACTTCGCGTATGACGAGATAAGGAGGATACAGGCTTCCGTGCTCTCTAACGGGCCAGAGGAAAAGCCACGGTGGCCGATAGTGATACTGGCGGCCCCAAAAGGATGGACCGGGCCGAAGACCTTGAAAGGAGAGCCTGTGGAGGGGCACTTCCGCTCGCACCAGATACCGATAAAAAATGTGCCCAGCGACCCCGAGGCTATGGAGGAATTATCGAAGTGGATGAGGGGCTACAGGCCTGAAGAATTGTTCGACGCGAGCGGCGCACCGAAAGACGAGGTCCTCTCGATAATCCCGAGGCCGGAGAAGACTATGGGGAGAAACCCGCACGCGAACAGCGGGGTGACCGATCCACTGAAGTTGCCGGGACTTTCTTCTTACGCGATAGATATCGCGTCCCCTGGCGGGACTCTCGCGGAGTCGACATGGGAGTTGGGCAAGTATCTCCGCGATGTCTTCAGGGAAAACGAAGCGGAGGGCGACTTTAGGCTCTTCTGCCCGGACGAGCTCGACTCGAACAGGCTTAAAAAGATATTCGAGGCTACTGAGAGGGCCTTCATGTGGCCGCTCATCGATAGCGATGTCGATATTTCCAAAAACGGAAGGGCCGTCGAGGTATTGAGCGAGCACTTCTGCCAGGGCGCGCTCGAAGGGTACATACTTACCGGCAGGCACGGAGTCATGGTCTCGTACGAGGCGTTCGTGACGATAATAGACTCGATGTTCAGCCAGTACGCAAAGTGGCTCAAGGTCTCGCGCGAGATACCGTGGAGGAGGCCGGTCGCCTCATTCACCTATCTCCTCACATCGCACTCCTGGAGGCAGGACCACAACGGCTACTCCCATCAGGGGCCGGGTTTCATAGACACGCTCCTTACGAAGAAGTCGTCTGTGATACGGATTTATCTGCCGCCGGACGCGAACACGCTCCTCCACGCATTCGCCCATTGCCTTGAGGGCAAGGGGTTCGTGAACCTCGTCATAGCCTCGAAGCAGGAGATGCCGCAGTGGCTCTCATTTGACGAGGCAGGGGAGCATTTCTTGAGGGGCGCGTCTGTCTGGGAGTGGGCCTCGACCGGACACGGCGAGCACCCGGATGTCGTCATAGCCGCATGCGGGGATGTCCCGACGCTCGAGGCCCTTGCCGCGGCGTCCATTTTAAGGGAGCGTATGCCGGAGCTCAAGGCGAGGTTCGTGAATGTAGTTGACCTCCTTGCCCTTTCTCACGCCGGAGAAGGCGCGCACGGGTTAGATGACGAGAGCTTTAGAGACCTCTTCACCGATACCGCGCCGGTCGTCTTCGCCTTCCACGGATACCCGAGGGTCATACACGAGCTCGTATACAGGAGGCCGAACGCGCAGAGGTTCCATGTAAGGGGCTACATAGAGGAGGGCGCGACGACGACACCCTTCGACATGGCCGTAGCCAACGGCATAAGCAGGTTCCATCTCGCTATCGAGGCCCTCCGGAGGACGCCGAGGCTAAGGACCCGCGCCTTGGACCTCATCTCCGAGCTCGAAGAAAAGCTCATCACGCACAGGGAGTACATAAGGGCGCACGGGGTCGATATGCCGGAGGTCGTCAACTGGCGGTGGACGCCGGTCCACGAGCTTACACGGGTTTAACATGGCTTGAATACCATAAGGAGAAAGACAACGACGAGCGCCGGAAACGCCGCGCACCCGAGCGCAACCCAGGCAAGAGCGAGCCTCCAGTACGCCCGAGTCAAGGGCTTCTTTGATTCATAAGCCGCCCTTGCAAAAGCCCTCATCCTCATCTGTATCCAGACTACCGGAAGCCATGCCGCCCCGGCTACGGCGTATAGAAAGATCGACCAGAGTATCCAGGCATCCGTCATCGAATACCCCGCTTCTCTCATCATGAGAAAACCGGTCAATGGCTGTATGACTACCGCAGGTGTAGTGAAGAGCCAGTCGGCGAGCACGACGTTCCTTGAGGCGAAGTAGATGGATGGGACGTCCTTCGAGAGGTTCGCCCGGAGCATGTAGAAGGCGGACCCCACCCCGGTGCCGAAGAGGATTGTCGAGCTTATGACATGGATGTATTTAAGGATGAGGTACGGCATATCATTTTTCCTCCAAGGAGACGACAACGAGTGTGGCTGAGAGCACGACGATATTTTTAATGACGGGCGCGAACGGGTGCGCGAGGAATACAGGGAGACTGAGCGCTATTATCAGGGTGTACGCGACCATGATGATAATCTGCGCGGCGCACGTGGCCCTTACCCTGTATCCGAAGAGGAGCGCGGCCCCGAGGATGATGTCGATTGTCGAGGCGGCATAAAGCGCCCCCGGCCTTGGATAAGCGGGGACGCCGGTCTCTTCGAGGAGCCTCATAGATTCGGCGTAGGGGAAGACGAAGAGGGATACGAGCCCGGAGTATATCCAGAGAAAGGCTATCGAGAGCCTTAAAGCAGGCAGGACGAAAAAGAGACGGGCGTCGTTTCGCTCAGCGCGAGAGAAGGAATGCGCGGTAGAGAATGGCGCGGGGTCTACTTTAGCGGCCTTTTTGAAAAGCGAGATATCGGCGGCATTACCGCGCTTCAACATCCCAAGTGTTTCGGTGTTCAACGGGCCTGTCTTCGTGATATCCCCAACACGCGCGATGAGGCGCGCGAAGGACATCGGGATTTTAAGAAACCGCGCCTTCCCGAGCCCGAGCCTTCTTCTGTAGACCGAGAGCATCCCGGCGTATGTGATGGCCTCACCCCCGGCGGCGTCTATCGTCAGGTGTTTGACGGACCCGTCTTCAAGGATATTGACGACGGCCCTTGATAGGTCTTCTATTGAGATAGGCTGGAGGAGCCCAGCGCCTTTTCCGAAGACCGGGATGATGGGGAGCGACGAGAGCGCGCTAAAGAGGCGCGTGGATGCGCCTCCCTTGCCGAATACGAGCGAGGGCCTTACGATTACCCAATCGATTGAGAGACCTCGGAGAAAGTCGTCGGCCTCTTTTTTCGAGAGGTGATATTGGCTCTCTGCCCTTTCATCCGCGCCCAAAGCGGATATCTGGACTATTTTTTTTACCCCTGCCTTTTGAGCGGCCTCGAAGAGCGCCTTCGGGGTCTCGGAGTGGAGCGCCCTGAAGGTCGCGCCCTTTGCTTCAACTATTATCCCGACGGCGTTCACCACTGCGTCGATGCCTTTGAGCCTATCTATCCAGATAGAAGGATCGGTATCCCTTGCAAAGTCGCACGCAATTGCCTCAACGCCGAGACCCATCCGCGCCCTCGCCGGGTGCCGGACGCACGCCACGACCTCATGCCCCCTCGTTTTAAGAGCAGATACGATATTTGAGCCTATAAACCCTGTCGCTCCTGTCACGAGTACCTTCATGGTCGCCCCTCCTTTCGATTTGGCAGTATTAATAGCAAGAGGCGTGCCGGGCCAGTCGGCAATAACTCATTGTTTCGATTGATGTCTTTAGGAGAAGAAGAATTGGGGTGTAAATTTGGTTTACATTCTGCTACTATCGTATGTAAACAAAGTATCCACTTTCAGGAGGTAGCCGTTCCATGTCTTGGCTCTACGAGCTCTATTACATATCCTTGTTTGCAACCGTCTTTACTTCGATCGGCATGGCAGGCCTCATCTGGTTCAGGGGGGAAAAGAAGGCCGGGGCCGTGCCGCTGACATTTTTCTCCATAGCCGTCGCCTTCTGTCCATAGCCGTCGCCTTCTGGGTCGCGGGGCAGATACTCATAAGCACGGGGGACGAACTTGAGAGGGAGGCCGGGAGGTTCCTCGTAAACCTCTCGCCCCTCGTAGGCGCGTTCTTCGTCCACTTCGCGCTCTCGTTCACAGGATGGGGGAGGAAGGAATTCCTCTACGCCAACTACGCCGGGGCCGTCGCCGCATCCGCCTTCGGCGTGCTCTACCCGGCTGGAGAGCTCATGTCGTGGCTCTCTTTTCCGCGCTACTACTGGCTTGACGAGTCCGCGATGTGGGTGGCCGGGATTACTCTCGCCTACGGCCTTTTCGGCCACATCTGGCTCATCCGCGCCGGGTTCAAGAGCGAGGAGAGAAGGAGGAGGCAGATAAAGGCCGCGGTACTTTCTGCCGCCTGGGGTCTTGCCTCTGCCTCGGGTTTCTTCTTTGGCTCAATCGGCATCGAGCTCTTCCCCTACACGGTCCTCTTCCTCCCGGTCTACCCGGTATTCCTCGTCTACGGCGTCTTGAGATACGAGTTCATGGATGTGAACCTCTGGGCGAGAAAGTCTCTCTCATGGCTCATCGTCTTTACATTGTCGACAGCCGCAGTAACGCTCTCCATTGCGGCCCTCGCCTCATTGGGCCTCAAGGGCTTCATAACCCTCCCCCTCTGGCAGATATGGGCCTTTACGCTCGTAGTCGCGCTCATAACGCTTGCGATAGAAGGCAGGGCGCTTGCTGTCGCGACCCGGCTCATATACCCGGGCTCGCGCATCAACGCGCGGCTTTTGAAGGAATGGCAGGACGAGCTCGAAGGGGCCGAAGGATGGCGGGACTTGTCCACACGGGCGACCAACATCATGTGCGGCCACCTCGCCTTCACGGTCGAGGTGAGGGCCCTCCCGGAAGCGCCTGAGCTGTATTCGAACAAGCCGGGGATAATCGCCGAGTGCGGCAGGGGCATGTGGGGCTTCAAATTGTGCGGGTTCGATGACGCGACCCCCGGGATCAATCGCACAGCCGAGGTCTTCGGCGCGCTCCTCGTTGAGAGCGCCAAGAGGCTCGAGGACGCGCTTAAGCTCGCTCTCCGCGAAAAAGAGGCGCTCCATGAAAAGCACCTCGCTGACCTGGGCCGCATCTCCGCAACCGTTGCTCACGAGCTCCGTAACCCCCTTAACAACATCAGCATGGCCTCCGCCGGGTGCGACTCTGAAATAAAAAAAGAGATAGCCCAACAGATAAACAGGGCTCAGAGGATAATCGGCGACCTCCTGACCTATTCCGGAGAGTTCAGGCTTGAGAAGAGGGACCTTGTCTTGAAAGATGAGGTCGACTATATCGCCTCGCAGTATTCAAAAGCCCATAACGCGAAGATAACGGTCGATATCGCGCCCGAGATAGTCGTCCCCGGAGACACGCACCGGATACACCAGGTATTTTATAACCTCCTCGATAACGCGCAGGCCGCGGTTAGAGACAAAGAAAACGGCACGATACTCGTCCACGCCGCAAAGGGGAGTAACGAGGTCAGGGTGAAGGTGTACGACAACGGCCCGGGCGTGCCGGATAAGATCAAGGACGACATATTCAGGCCGTTCGTTTCGGGTAGAGGCGGGTCCGGCCTCGGGCTCGCCATTGTGCAGAGGATCATGGAGGCGCACGGCGGAAGGATCGAACTCGTAAAGAAGAATAACTGGTCGTGCTGTTTCGAGCTCTTTTTTCCGATAGAGGGGTGATGAAGAAAGGCAATATCCTCATAATCGACGATGAGTCCGCGTTCCTCCGTCTCTCATCGAAGTGGCTCGAGGAAAAGGGGTTTAGCGTCGAGACCGCCGGAGACGCGGGGACCGCGCTCTTCGCCTTCAAGACCGGAAGATTCGACCTCGTCCTCCTCGATTTGTCGCTCCCGCCTTCGAATACCCCCGATGAGGGCCTGAGCCTCTTGGGCTCCTTCGGCGCGGTCCCTGTGATAGTCCTTACCGGCCACGGTGAACGGGAGCTTGCGTTAAAGGCCGTGAGCCTCGGGGCGTGGGACTTTTTACATAAGCCCGTCGACCCGGACATGCTTGAAGTCGTCATCGAGCGCGCGCTTGTTAAAAGGAACCTTGAGGAAGAGGTCGCGAAGCTCAGGCGGACCCTCTCATCGGGCCCGTCAGACCCGACGGGCATCGTCGGCAACAGCAGGCCCATAAGGGAGCGCAGGAACCTTGTAAGGAGGATAGCCCCGTCGTCGATCAACGTCATGATAATGGGGCCGAGCGGCACGGGCAAGGAAAGTGTCGCCCGCGCCATACACGCGCTCTCTCCCAGGCGGGAGAAGCCTTTCATGCCCGTACACTGCGGGGCGATCCCTTCAGAGCTTCTTGAGAGCGAGCTCTTCGGCCATACAAAAGGCTCGTTCACCGGCGCGGACAGGGACAAGCCGGGCCTCGTAGAGGCGGCGAACGGAGGCGTACTTTTTCTCGACGAGGCCGGTGAGATGCCGCCCCCCATGCAGGTGAAGCTCCTCCGGTTCCTGCAGGACGGGACATATCTGCCCGTCGGGGGGAGAATCGAGAAAAAGGCCGACGTGCGGATAATATCGGCTACCAACCGGGACCTCGACAAGATGATAGCCGAGGGGACATTCAGGGAAGACCTCTACTACAGGCTGAAGGGTATCGTCATAAGGACTCTGCCGCTAAAAGACCATATGGAAGACCTCCCGCTCCTCGCGATGAGGTTCCTGAAGCACGCCGCCGACGGCGCGCCCCGGAGGCTCCCGAACGGGGTGCTCGCCTGGCTCATGAAACAGCCGTGGAACGGGAACGTGCGGGAGCTTAAGAACATAATCGAGAGCGCGACTGCGCTCTCAACCGGCAAGGACATAACGATAGAGGACGTACAGATGGCGATGCACGGAACGATAAGCGAAGAGAGGATAACGGATGAGAGGCTCGGCTCCCAGGTAGACGCGCTCGAGAAAAAGCTGATACTGGCCGCGCTCGAGGAGACGGGCCGCAATCACTCCGAGACGGCAAGGAGGCTCGGGGTATCAAGGGCGGGGTTGCTTAAGAAGATGAAGAGGCTCGATATATAGCCTCTAAAAATTGTTATTTTTCCTGATCTCTGCGTCAGGGCGGAAATAAAAGTGCTCACATATTTAACACATATGCTCCGCTTTTTATTTCCGCCCTTCCTTGACCTCAGAAAAAATTCCTAATTTTTAGAGATAGCCTAAAGTTTTTTGATTTACCCGCGTAGCCGTTCGATTACAGACAGACTCCATCCTTTACACTGTAAAGTCATGAACCCCCACTTTTTTAGGGTGGTTTGGGGAGATTTTCTGAAAATCCGCACTTTCCATTTGTAAACCCCACAAGTTCGGACTTGAATAAAAGCGGGCCGCGCAGACCAAATCCGTCCCGCGCCAGCACTCCCCTTTTCCTGTGCTAAAATCTATTAATGACCCTTCGGACGCGTCGACTCTCTTCCGTACAAGAAAGGAGGAGCAGATGAGGCTTTCCAGCGAGCATTGCAGGGCCCTTGAGCCGGATGTGCATCCCGTCCCGTACAACGAGGCGAAGGAGCTCGCCCGGGAGGTGCCGGAGTGGAACCTCCGGGACACCTCGCTCGAGAGGGAGTACAGGTTCAAGGACTTCGGCGAATCAAAGGGCTTTGTCGACAAGGTCGCCGAGATAGCGGAAGCCGAGAAACACCACCCCGACATATTCATCTCATACAATAAGGTCTATCTCTCGCTCTCCACGCCGAGGGCCGGGGGGCTCACGCGGAACGACTTCATAATCGCGGCGCGCATAGACCAGGCCTTTCAGCCGGCCTGAGGCGCTTAAAGGGGAGGGTAAGATGTCCGGCTCGATAAAAGGCAGGAACATACTCGTCACCGGCGCGGCGCAGCGGATCGGCAGGGAGATAGCGCTGAATCTGGCCAAAGAGGGCGCTAACATCGCCATCCACTACAGGAAATCCGAAGAAGACGCCGTCGCGCTCGCCCGCGAGATAGAAGGGCTCGGCGTAAAGGCGTGGATCGCGCGCGCGGATTTCGAGCAGAACGAATACGACGGGTTCATCGAGCGCGTGGCCGCCGTCGCCGGCACGCTCGACGCGATTATCAACAACGCCTCTATCTTCACGCAGAGAAACCTTGCGGGACTCACCCTTTACGACCTCGTCAGGAACATCCATGTTAACGCGTGGGCCCCGTTCGAGCTCGGCAGGGACTTCAAAAAGATGATGAAGCGCGGGCATATAATAAATATCCTGGATTCCCGCACGAGCGGCTACGACTGGTCCCATGTCGGGTATATCATGGGGAAGCTCGTGCTTACGGAGTTGACACGGATGATCGCCGTCGATTACGGGCCTGATGTGCTTGTAAACTCCATAGCGCCGGGACTCATCCTGCCGCCGCCGGGCAAGGACGAGGAATTTCTCAAAAGGATGGACAGGACTGTGCCGTTAAAGAGGCATGGGGCCCCCCGGGACATAGCGGACGCGGCGCTGTTTATCCTTAAAAGCGAATTTCTCACCGGCGCAGTCATCCACGTCGACGGCGGCATGCACTTAATGGACTACGGACATGGACCGCATCCTGATTAGGCAGCTTTCTTGCCCCCCGCCTCATAATGTCTTGCCTTCACAAATCCCTTGACCTCTACTTACCGTAGAACTATACTGTATGGAGTAAAAATCAGGAGGTTATTCAAATGGTTGTGTCATCAAGAGGGCGTTGGGCCCTCTCGCTTCTCATAGTCACTTTTATCCTCTTGGCGCCTCCGGCCCTGGCGGGTGTCAAGGGTGCGGAGGTCTCGGTCAAGGCCGCCAAAACAAGCGAGGTCTGCATGATAAACGACGAGGTGATGAAAAAGCCCCAGATACCCGTTGTCGTCGAGGGCAAGACCTATTACGGGTGTTGTCCCGCCTGCGCCACGACCCTCAAGAACGACCCTGCGTCGAGGTACTCGAAAGACCCCGCGACAGGCAAGGAAGTAGACAAGGCAGAGGCGTTCATAACCGAAGGGCCTAATGGGATAGCCCTCTATTTCGAATCGGAGGAGACCGCCAGACAGTATTACTCGGCAAGATAAAACCGCATAAATAAAAAGGGGTTACGGGCCAGGGCCTGTAACCCCTTTTTATTTCCCTCTCCGCCTGTGCCAAGGCCCGGTTTAAACTTTTTTGGGTTGATTTCCATACACATTTCATGGAAATATAGAGACCGTAAGATCTATCGTCAGGCCGCAGGCCTCGTTGCAATCAATTAATTAAACAATAAAGCAAAATGGGCTCCGCTAAGACGATACTCATAGTCGAAGACAGCATCACCCAGGCGCTCCTCCTCCAGCAGTCCCTCGAAGACAGGGGCTACAGGGTCCATCACGCGCGTAACGGCGAGGAGGGGCTCACGCTTGCCCGGACTGTGAGCCCCGACCTCATAATAAGCGACATCATCATGCCGGTCATGGACGGCTACAGGATGTGCGAGGAGATAAAGCGCTCTCCCGAGCTTAAGGGGATACCCGTCATACTCCTCACCCGGATGAGCGGCCCCGAGGACATCTTAAGGGGCCTCGAGGTCGGCGCCGACAACTACGTCACCAAGCCCTTCAGCGATAACTACCTCTCCCTCAAGATAAAAGAGGTCCTGGAAAATCCCTTCCAGTTCAGGAACTGCCCGGATAAGAAGCGCATGGAGGCCTCGTACAGGGGAAAGGTCTTCAGGATCGGGGCCGGAAGGGCGCATACCCTCAACTTCCTTGTATCCACTTACGAGAACGTCATCTGGCAGAACACAGAGCTCTCGGACACGCAACTTGAACTCAAGAACCTGAACGAGCGCCTCGAAGAGCTCGTCAAGGAGAGGACCGCGGAGCTCAAGCGGATAAACGAGGAGCTTACCGTCGAGATAGACGAGCACATGCTCGCGCGCGAGCGCCTCCGCAAGCTCACCTCGGACCTCGAAAAATCCAACAAGGAGCTCGAGCAGTTCGCCTACATGGCCTCGCACGACCTCCAGGAGCCGCTACGCGCCATCTCCGGGTACATGGGGCTCCTTAAGAGGCGCTATGCAGGCAAGCTCGATGAGAAGGCCGACGAGTTCATAAAATTCGCGTCAGAGGGGGCCGACAAGATGCAGAGGATGATAAGCGGCCTCCTCACGTTTTCCCGCATAGACACCTTCGGGAAGGCCTTCGAGCCGGTGGACGCCGGGGCCGTTGCCGGCGACTGCGTGCAGAACCTCAAGGCCGCGATAGACGAGAGCGGCGCGAAGGTATTCATCGGCGCGCTCCCGGTGGTCGAGGCCGACGCCTCCCAGCTCTGCCATATCTTTCAGAACCTCATCTCTAACGCGATAAAGTTCCGCGGGGGCTCACCGCCGCTGATCGAGATCTCGGCCTTCGGCTCCCCTACCGAATGGGTCTTCTCGGTAGCGGACAACGGGGTGGGCTTCGACATGAAGTACTCGGACAGGCTCTTCAACATATTCCAGCGCCTCCACGGCCCGAACTACCCCGGCACGGGGCTGGGGCTTGCCGCCTGCAAGAGGATAATCGAGCGCCACGGCGGCAGGATCTGGGTCGAGTCCGAAAAAGAAAAGGGCACGACCTTCCGCTTCTCCATACCCAGGGCAAGGGCAGGGAAGGGCGCGGCGCAGGCGTAGATTTTTCATAATGATGGCGGAAGGGATTGTTTGCTCTAAGGACCTATGCGGAAGACTTTGCAGGACCCTCTTTTTAAAGAGGGGTCGGGGATCTGATCCCCCTCCTTACCAAGGAGGGGCGGGGGGAGGTCGTCGTGCTTTAAAACCACCCCACCCTGCCTCCCCTTGTAAAGGAGACCTTTGCATAACTATTCCGGCAATATTATAATGCAAGAGAGATATAGCAAAATAATATAGCCAATGGAGCGGATGATGCATAAGCGAATGGGGCAGATGAGTCTCTCGGACGTTTTGGTTGACAGCCGCAATAT
>JACPGB010000026.1 GCA_016182655.1 Deltaproteobacteria bacterium | reverse complement strand
GGTTCCGTCTTTCTCCAGGGCATGGCATTTTCCTCCTGCCCTGTAGTTTAACGTGTTACCCATGTCCATAGGTTGTTTTGTTACCCATGTTAGCATGTTGTACCCACCCCGGCCCTCTCCCACAAGGGGAGAGGGGGAACTTTTTGCGGCTTTTTTGTTTTTCAAAACTCCCCAGGCATGGGGTGAGCGACCTTAAGGGAGGAAGCTAAATGAGCGAGCCTGGGAAGTAAAAAGGCGCGACAGCGCCCTAAGGGGCGAGCGAATGGGAGGGGGAGGGTGGAGCGAAGCCCCATGCCGAAAAAAAGCCCGGCAGGGCGCAAAAAGAAAATGCCACAAGTGTGCCAAAATTAAAAAAGACATAAAGCGCGCGGAGCGCGCAAAAAGGCCTTTGGCAAAAAGATTCAATAGCCGATGAGTGCATATCGGATTACGAATTAATGGGTTCAGGTTGCAAACCAGTAGTGTCCGAGATTAAGGTTTTTCCGGACAGCATATTTTGCCAAGACCTAACTTCTTGAAAAATAAGCAATTTATTTTTCTCGATAAGCCTCTACCGATGAACTTAAAATTTAACCGGACAGTACTGGTTGCAAACCTGAACCCGCAAAAGAGTTTGCTATTATTTTTTAAAACTGGATTCCCGATTAAAACCTCGGGAATGACAGGCAACGCAAGCCGTCATCCCCGCGAAAGCGGGGATCCAGTCAGGGGTATATTGGTTAGCGAAGCGTAACCCAACGGTCTTGCTGGGTTTGCTCTTTTTGTTGTTGTGCTTCGCTGGTTCAGCCCCACCTACGGATGAAATTAAAACAGCCCGCCGGATTCTATCCGGCGGGCTGTTTTATTTTAAAAAAAGAGACCTAATCGAACACTATCTCCTTTATGTTCTTCGCCGCTATCCTGTAGGTCCCGAAGTTCGTCGTCCCCAGGAACCGCTCGTCGCTCTCGAGGCTCACGGCGACGACGTCGCCGTTTTTCAAAGTTATCTGAAAGTCCGACCTGTTCCCGTTGCCGCTGTTCATGGAAGAGAGCTTCTTGATCTTCTCGAACGAGATGGTCACCGTACCCTTGCCGCGCACCCCGGTAAAAAAAACATTACCCTCCCAGCTCGCGTGCGAGACCTTGGTCGAGACATCCTGGTCGTCGCGGACGGTCGCCTTGAAGTCTATCTCAGGGGTCGGCACCTCCGGCCCCGGCGGCTTTGCCATTGCCACCAGAAATACCCAGAAAAAAAGAAGGGGGGCGATTTTAAGGACTCTCCTCATCAGTAAACCTCCGCGTATTCAGAAATTGTCAGCGCCATCTGGAGAGCAAGACTCTATTATTATCAGGCAGAAGGGCAAAAAGTCAAGCCATAAAGCCCCTCCCCGCGCGCGAAAGACCTTGTAAACATTGACAAACAGCCTTATTTATCATATAATTTCAGGGCTATGGCCACCCGGATAAACTTCATAGACCTCTACTCCTTTTTCAACGAGCTCGACGCATCCGTCATTGAGACGCTTATGGAAGACTACAACATAAGCTGTTCCATAAGGACGCTCGGCCCCATCCGTTTCTCTACCGATACCTCCAATTACCAGGAAAAGCGCATCTCGGTCGAGTCTGACAAGGTCGAGAACGCGAGGAAGATCATAAACGACGCAATAAGGAGCGGGGTCATCTCGAAAGAGGGCAAGTTCAGGGCCTGACGGGTTTCTCCGCCGCCGGAAGCCGCTTTTTTACCAAAAAAACACCTCGCCTCCATCATCCCAGGTCTGGATCCACCCATACCGGGTTTTGCCGCACCGACAGGTCAGTTCCTTCCCTTCAAACGGAACTCGTTTATGGACCCTCGCGCGATTAGCAAGATAAAGGAAAGGCTTGAGGCATCGAAGTCGCCCGTCGCCCTTACCGGAGCCGGTGTCTCGGCCGAAAGCGGCGTGCCGACCTTTCGCGGGCCCAACGGCCTCTGGAAGACCTACAAACCTGAGGACCTCGCCACCCCCGAGGCCTTTGAGAGAGACCCCTTCCTCGTCTGGGAGTGGTACAACTTCAGGCGCGAAAAGATAGCGTCGGTCTCGCCAAACCCCGCGCACGAAGCCCTTGCGAGACTTGAGGCCTCGAAACCCTCGTTCACGCTTATCACGCAGAATGTAGACGGCCTGCACTGCCTCGCCGGGAGCCGTAATGTACTTGAGATACACGGCTCGATCTGGAATTTAAGGTGCGTCGAGTGCGGGAATTCAAGCGAAAACAGGGATGTGCCGATAGGAATATTACCGCGATGCGCCTGCGGGGGGCTGCTTCGCCCCGGGGTCGTCTGGTTCGGGGAGTCTCTCCCTGAAGACATAATGAACGCGGCATTCGAAGCGGCGGAAAAGGCCGACTTCATGATGGTCGTCGGGACCTCAGGCGTGGTCCAGCCTGCGGCCTCGCTTGCGTCAGTCGCCAAAAGGGCAGGGGCGTTTACTGTCGAGATAAACACCGACTCAACTCCCTTGTCGGATATAATGGACGAGCGGGTCGAGGGCAGGGCAGGGGAGATATTGCCGGTTCTTGTAACGGCGTAGTCGTTTACTCCCCCCCCTTGACGGGGTAGGGTTAGGGTGGGGGTGAAGCCCCCTCGTGGGCAGGCAATTCGGTACCGACCGCTATAAATCGATTTATCCCAAAGCCCACATTTGAGCTTTGGCCTGCGCCCGGCAGGGATTTCACCCTCCCCTCAGTCACCTCCCATCGAGGGAGGTGAAGTATATTGGCTCATCTCGTAGTTGTGGAATTTGTCTGTCCAAATAAGTATAATATCAACGCCCCGGAGAGGGCTTTAAAATCGAAACGCCCGAGGAGGAAAGATGAAGGTCTTCACCACCGCCATTAGGATCAAGACAAGCGCCAAGACCGAAGAGGTGAACATCACCAACCAGGTCGAAGCGGTAATCCTTGAGAGCAACATCTACGAGGGCATGGCGCTGGTATTCACGGGGCACACGACTGCGTCAATACACCTCAGCAACGCGGACCGCGACCTCGAAGAGGACTTCCACAACCTCCTTAAAGAGCTTGTCCCGAACAAGCCGGACTTCAGGCACAACAAGGGCGACTACGGCAGGAACGCGGACGCGCACCTTAAATCCGTGCTCGTCGGAAATAGCATTACCGTCCCGGTCACAAAGGGCAGGCTGGCGCTGGGCCAGTGGCAGGCGATATACTTCTCCGAGTTCGACGGGCCGCGCTCAAGGCTCATCTCCATAAAGGTCTTCGGCGCGCAAGAGCCCGGGACTAACCCGTAGATGAGGGTCGTCGGGGGCCTCCTTAAGGGCAGGAGGCTCGCCTCCTTGAAAGGCGCTCCGATAAGGCCGACTTCGGATAAGGTCAGGGAGGCGATATTCAACATCCTCCCGAGGGAGTTCCCTTTCAAGAAAGTCCTCGACCTCTTTGCCGGGACCGGCGCAATGGGCATAGAGGCCTTGAGCCGGGGGGCGGGCTCCGTCACCTTCGTCGATGCCGACGCCGGTTCATGCGCCGTAATAAGAAAGAACCTCGAGGCCTGCGGCGTAAAAGAGGGGGCGCGGGTCTTGAGAGGCGACGCATCGAGGGAGCTTAACGCCCTTTCCCGTTGGGGAGAGGGGTTTGACTTGATATTCGTTGACCCTCCGTATAATACCGCGTTATTCGAAGAGAGCTTGAAAGAGATAGGGAGGCTCGGCCTCCTTGGGGCCGAAGGCACGCTCGTCGCCGAGACCTCGAAACGCGCCCCGTTGAAGGCGGAAGTCCCCGGACTTGAGCTTTTCGACGAGAGAAGGTACGGAGACACGATCGTATATTTTTTAAAGAGGCGATAATGGCGATAAAGCACATAGGCGTATACCCCGGCACATTCGACCCGGTGACGAGGGGCCACCTCGACATAATCGAGAGGGGCTTAAGGCTCTTCGACCGCCTCATCGTGGCCGTGGCCGAGAGCCAGTCAAAGGGGCCGCTATTCGGCGTGGAAGAGAGGCTCGAGATATTGAGAGGGGAGCTCAAAGGCTATAAAAACATAAAGGTCGAGTCCTTCGACTGCCTGCTTATCGACTATGTGCGCGAGAAGAAGGCGACGACGGTCCTAAGAGGCCTCCGGGTCATCTCGGACTTCGAGTACGAGTTCCAGATGGCGCTCATAAACAGGAAGCTCGACCCCTCGATTGAAACGGTCTTCATGATGACGGGCGAGAGCTACGCGCCCTTGAGCTCGCGCTTCATTAAAGAGATAGCGAGGCTCGGCGGCGACTTGGACGCATTCGTCACGCCGAATGTGGCAAAGAGGCTCAAGGAAAAATTCGGCATATCCAGGAAGAGGCAAAAAGGAGCAGGAAAATGATAAGGCTTTCTGAGAGGCTTGCAGGGTGCGAGGAATCCGTCACGCTCGCGATAACCGCCAAGGCCAAGGCGCTTAAGGCATCCGGCAAGGACATCATAGGCTTCGGCGCGGGCGAGCCCGACTTCGACACGCCCGAGAACATAAAAGAGGCGGCGATAAAGGCGATAAGGGACGGGCAGACCAAGTACACGGCTGTCGGCGGGATCAATGAGCTCAAGGACGCGGTCATCGCAAAGTTCAAGCGGGACAACGACCTTGCCTACGGCAGGGACGAGATACTGGTATCCTGCGGCGGCAAGCACTCGATATACAACCTCTTCCAGGCGATATTGAACCCAGGCGACGAGGTCATAGTCCCGGCTCCGTTCTGGGTCTCTTATCCTGTCATGGTCTATCTCGGTGGCGGCACGGCAAGGATTGTAAAGACCACGGAAAAAGAAGGCTTCAAGATGTCGCCCGATGCGTTCCGGGCCGCGATTACGAGCAAGACAAAGGCGGTCGTCATAAACAGCCCGTCGAACCCGACAGGCGCGGCCTACACCGCGAAGGAGCTCGCGGAGATAGCGAAGATAGCGCTTGAGAAAGACCTCCTCATAATATCGGATGAGATATACGAGAAGCTCACATACGACGGCTTCCGCTCTTCATCCATCGCCTCCATTTCGGACGAAGTTAAGAAGAATACGGTTGTGCTGAACGGCGTATCAAAGACCTATTCGATGACGGGCTGGAGGATAGGGTATGCCGCCGGGCCGAAGGCGATAATACAGGGCATGGCGAACATACAGAGCCAGTCTACCTCCAACCCGACCTCCATCAGCCAGTGGGCGGCGGTCGAGGCGTTAAACGGCCCGCAGGGGATACTCGACACCATGGTAAAGGAGTTCGAAAAGCGCAGGGACGCGATGGTCGACGGGCTTAACGCGATTAAGGGTGTCGGCGCGCGGAGGCCCGAGGGCGCGTTTTATGTCTTCGCCAATATCGGCGGCGCGCTCGGCAAGAGGGCGGGAGAGAAGACCGTAAAGGGCTCGGCAGACATGGCGAACTTTCTTTTGGACGGCGTGGGCGTGGCAGTAGTGCCCGGCGAGCCCTTTGGGGATGACTCGTTCATAAGGCTCTCCTACGCGACCTCGATGCAGAATATCGTCAAGGGTGTGGAGAGGATAAAACAGGCGATAGAGGGGCTTAAGTAGGCAAGCGGTAAGCCCCTCCCCTTTTTTCATGGGGAGGTTGGGAGGGGTGGTTCACTCCCTTATATTTTTACCTCCCCTCTCTTGATGGGAGGGGACAAAGGGGAGGGTGGAATATTCAAAGGCGGGGCCAAAAGGCCCCGCCTTTTTTTGTGCAGTGTAGGGTGGGCTCCGCCCACCGTTTAATTATTTTGATGTCTTTGCAAAAGGCCTTTTTGCGCGCTCCGCGCGCTTTTGGCGATGGCTCCGAGCGCTTCCTTCCTCCCCAGCCTCGTTCGCTCGCCCCGGCCTCCCTTAGGCGCTCTCCGCCATGCGCCCGTGTGTTTGAAAAACAAAAACTAAAAAATGTAGGTTGGGCTGAGCATAGCGAAGCCCAACGATTTAGCTCAGACCTGCAAACAATGTTTGGGTTACGCTTCGCTAACCCAACCTACCTTACTGTTTCCTGTTCAAATCTAACAACACCAAGCGGCTTTCCGCCGTTTTCGTTTGTGGTTTTTTGAATAGCTTTGAGGATGTCTTGTTTGGTATGCGTATTCATTTTGTCAATTCATCAATCCTTAACTGTAGGCTTTCGCCGCACCCTCTTATCTCTCTTCCCTGAATATCTCCGCCTCAAATGTGAAGAGCGTCGCACCTTCCTTCCAGGCGTCGGGCTGGAGTCCCGCTTTCAAGCATGTATTCCTGAGAAACTCAACCCGATCGAACCCGCACTCCGTAGCCACCTGCGGTAGCAGGACCCCCCGGTTCGCCCCCTTTATGATGTAGAGCCCGTGCCTGCCGACCTCTATCTCGACAACATCCGCAAATTCTTTCAAAGGCGACAATACGGAAATCTCTATCCATACCCCGTCGAGCTCGGTCTTATCGAGCGGGACGAAGCGCGGGTCGCCAGTGGCCGCTGATACGGCCATGTCCATGATGGTCTTGAAAAGAGGGTTCGGGGAGGCGAAGGTGCCGATACAG
Source organism: Deltaproteobacteria bacterium (assembly GCA_016182655.1). Taxonomy (GTDB): domain Bacteria; phylum Desulfobacterota; class GWC2-55-46; order GWC2-55-46; family GWC2-55-46; genus GWB2-55-19. The sequence goes on along the minus strand of JACPGB010000026.1, from coordinate 10,656 downwards.
CCCCTTAGGCTCCCGTCCGCGTTGTGGATGGTGACGAACGCGCCGCTGTTCGCGGAGAGCGCTCCGCCGTTCCCGTCGAACGACGGCCTCGGCGTGCCTGTTACGCGCGCCTCGATTGTCGAGCGCGCAAGCTCAAGAAGGGTATTTTTTTCGGCTTCGGTCAGCATTTCATCTCTTGATTGGGTTTTCTTTTTCCTGATATTATCGTATAATCTTCGCTCAAAGTAAAGGTTACCTCCAAAAATTGTTATTTTTCCTGATCTCTGCGTCAGGTCGGAAATAAAAGTGCTCACATATAACACATATATGCTCCGCTTTTTATTTCCGCCCTTCCTTGACCTCAGAAAAAATTCCTAATTTTTAGAGGCAACCTAAACATATAAGGATGGAAGATGCGGGACAGGGAAGGGCTTAAAAAAGAAATTCGGGCGTTGCTCAAGGAGCGCGACGCGATCATGCTCGCCCACAACTACCAGAGGGATGAAATTCAGGAGATAGCCGACGTGACCGGCGACTCCCTTGCCTTAAGCCAGACAGCGGCGGAATCCCCTAAAAAGGTGATAGTCTTCTGCGGCGTCCACTTCATGGCCGAGTCCGCGGCGATACTCTCCCCCCAAAAGACGGTGATACTCCCGAGGATGGACGCTGGCTGTCCCATGGCGGAGATGATAACGCCCGAGGACCTCGTAAGAGAAAAAGAGAAGCGGCCCGGAGTGCCTGTAGTCGCGTATGTGAACACGAGCGCGGCCGTCAAAGCCCTGAGCGACATCTGCTGTACATCGGCTAATGCCGTGAGCGTCGTTAATTCGCTTTCGGAAGAGCGCGTCTACATGATACCGGACAAAAACCTCTCCCATTATGTGTCGCTCACCGCGAAAAAGAAGATGGAGTGGTGGAATGGCTTTTGCCCCACGCACGAAAGGCTAAAGCCAGCCGAGGTCATAAAGGCGAAGGAAGAAAACCCCGGCGCGGTATTCGTCTGCCACCCGGAGTGCAACCCCGAGGTCGTAAAACTCGCCGACCATGTCTGCTCGACCTCAGGCATGTACAAGTACGCGAAAAAGACGGACGCCAAAAAGATAATCGTCGGGACCGAAGAGGGGATACTCTACAAGCTCAAGAAGGAAAACCCGGACAAGGAATTCGTCCTGCCGTCGAAGTCCCTCATCTGCCCGAACATGAAGCTCACGGCCCTTGAGGATGTGCTCGATGCGTTGAAGGAGATGAAGAATGTGGTGACGGTCTCGGAAGATGTCCGCGTAAAGGCCAAGGCCGCGCTCGACAGGATGCTGAAGGTGCCGAGGGATTTCTGATGGGATTAAGGCGGGACAGGAAAGTCCCGCTATCGATATATTGGGTTGAGCGCAGTCAACAATAAAAAAAAGAGATCATCAATGATTATCAGAAGAGAGACCCCGGAGGACATCACCGCAATCACAGAAGTGACGATTGCCGCATTTTCAGACCACCCGATCAGCAATCATACCGAGCAATTTATAATAAATGCACTACGACGCGCTAACGCATTGACTATTTCCCTCGTTGCTGAAATTGACGGGAAAATAGTCGGCCATATCGCATTTTCACCAATCAAAATTTCCGACGGTTCCGCGGGTTGGTACGGCTTGGGGCCTGTTTCGGTATTGCCGGAGATGCAAAGGCAAGGTATCGGCACGGCGCTGATCCTTAAAGGCATTTTCATGCTGAAAGAAATTGGCGGCCAGGGTTGCGCTCTTGTCGGATACCCTGATTATTACAGGCGATTTGGCTTTAAAAACAATCCCGACTTGATCCATGAGGGAATCCCTCAAGAGTTTTTTCTTGTCCTTCCTTTTTATGAGAATACCGCAAAGGGTAAAGTGGAGTTTCACGAGGGGTTTCGGGCGACAAGTTGAAGCAGTTGCTTTTGCGGGTTCAGGGTTTGAAGCCTGAACCCGTAATTCGTAACCCGCGTAACGCTTGTCGGGCTATTTGATTTTTTCTGTCGCGCCTTTTTACTTCCTCGGCTCGCTCATATTTTTTCCTCCCTTAAGGTCGCTCACCCCATGCCTGGGTAGTTTTGAAAAACAAAAATAAAAACGCACCCTCCCCTCAATCCCCTCCCATCAAGGGAGGGGAAGTTAAGAGAGCGAGTTTTTGTTCTGTTTTACCAACACACGGGCGCATGGCGGAGAGCGCCTTAGGGAGATTGATGCGAGCGCGCCGGGGTGGATTGATGCGTAAGCACTCAAGGGGCGCGCGAGCGGGTAGGGGAGGAAGAAAGCGCTCGGAGCCATCGCCGAAAGCGCGTGGAGCGCGCAAAAGGGCTTCTACCAAAAACCTTTTTGTTGGGTTACGCTTCGCTAACCCAACCTACAAAGTCCCGCCTATCGACTTTAAAGGTTCAAGCTTAACCCGCCCGCTGATCATCCTTCTTCACCCCTTTCCTCACCCACTTCACCACCTCCATCAGCACCAGCGGCTGTATGGATGCCCCGACCACTACCGCCCAATCAAAGAGAGAGAGCGGCACGACCTTGAATATCCCTTCGAGGGCCGGTATGTATATGAGGAGGAGCTGGGTCGAGAGTATGACGAGCACGGAGAGGTTAAGCATCTTGTTCGAGAAGACGCCGATCTTGAATACCGATTCGAACGCGCTCCTGCAGTTGAAGACATGGAACTTCTGGCAAAATACCAGCACCGTAAAGGCCATAGTCTGCGCCTTTATGACCGGCGCGTTGAAGTAATAGAGCTCGAGCGTAAATACGCCGAGCGTGCAGATCGCAATGAATACGCCCTGCACGAGCATTATCCAGATGAGCGCGTTCGTGACTATGCCCTCGGTCTTTGCCCTGGGCTTTCTTTCCATCACCCCGGAGTCGACCGGCTCCATCGCGAGCCCGAGCGCCGGGAGGCCATCCGTTACAAGGTTCGTCCAGAGTATCTGCACGGGCAGGAGCGGGAGCGGCATTCCGGTCAAGGACGCTATGAGGAGCACGAATATCTCCCCGATGTTGCAGGATAGCAAAAAGTGGACGACCCTACGGATGTTGTCGAATATGCCGCGCCCTTCCTCGACCGCCGAGACGATGGACGCGAAGTTGTCGTCTGTAAGGACCATGTCCGCGGCCTCTTTGGTGACGTCCGTCCCTGTGATGCCCATGGCGACCCCTATGTCGGCTTCTTTCAAAGCGGGCGCGTCGTTTACGCCGTCCCCGGTCATGGCGATGATATCCCCCCGCCCCCTCCATGCCTTTACTACTTTAAGCTTGTGCTCGGGGTTTACCCGCGCGTAGACCTTTATCCTCGGTAGCTCCCTGCCGAACTCGTCGGCTGACATGGCGTCGAGCTCTTCCCCGGTAACAGCCCTGTCGCCTTCGTGGAATATGCCCAATTCCCGCGCAATGGCAACGGCCGTTGCCCTGTGGTCGCCGGTTATCATGATGGGTGTGATGCCGGCTGTCCGCGCCTTCTCGACGGCTTTAAAGACCTCTTCCCTCGGCGGGTCTATCATGCCGATGAGCGCGATGAAGGTGAGGTTTTTTTCGAGCTCGTGTACCCTGTGTAGGTTGAAGGGCTCCTTCTGTTTCCTGAAGGCTATTGCGAGGACGCGTAGCGCGGAGTTCGAAAACTCGTCGTTCGCGTGCGCGATGGATGCGCGGTCGGCCTCGGTTACAGGCGCGGCCCCTGAATCTTTGAGAACGCCGGTGTATAGCGGCAGCATCCTGTCAGGAGCGCCTTTTACGAACGCATAGTGGTATTCGCCGTCGGTAAATACCGTCGTCATCATCTTCCGCTCGGCGTCGAACGGGACCTCGCCGAGGAATTTGTATCTTTTTAGCAACTCCGTTTTCCTGAGTCCCGCCTTCTCTCCGAGCGTCAGGAACGCGCCCTCTGTCGGGTCGCCGATGACCGAGTAGACCCCCTTGTCGTCCCTTTTAAGCTCCGCGCTGTTGCACAAGAGCCCCGCTATGAGAGCCTCGTTAAGGACGGCGTCTTTCAAGGGGTCTATTTCCACCTTGCCTTTGACGAACCTTCCCACCGGCGCGTAACCCGTGCCCGTGACGCCGAGGGACTCACCATTCCCAAGGTGTATCCTCTTTACCGTCATCTGGTTCTGCGTGAGCGTCCCGGTCTTGTCCGATGCGATGATGGTGGCGGAGCCGAGCGTCTCTACAGACGGGAGCTTTCTTATGAGCGCGTGCCTTTTCACCATCCTCTGGACGCCGAGCGCGAGGACTATGGTGACGACCGCCGGGAGCCCCTCGGGTATGGCCGCGACCGCGAGGCTTACGGCTACAAGGAACATGTCGAGTACGGCCTCGCCCCTGAATACCCCTATGGCGAAGATGATCGCGCAGACGACCCCTGCCGCGTAGACGAGGAGGCGGCCGAACTCGGCGAGTCTCTTCTGCAGAGGCGTCGGCTCGGCTTTCACCTCTTGCAACATCCGCGCGATCTTCCCCATCTCGGTCGCCATGCCGGTCCCTATCACAGCGGCCCTGCCCCTGCCGTAAACGACGGTCGTGCCGAGGTATGCCATGTTCGTCCTGTCGGCCAGCGGGACGGTGTTATCAAGCTCGTCAATCGATTTTTCTATGGCCTGGGACTCGCCCGTAAGCGCCGCCTCCTGGACTTTCAAAAACTGGGACTCGATTATCCTTACGTCCGCCGGGATGTGGTCGCCGCTCTCAAGCGCGATGATGTCGCCGGGGACGAGGTCTGAGGCCGGGACGGTCGCAAGCGAGCCGTCCCTCAAGACCTTTGCGGAAGGCGCGGAGAGCTTTTTGAGCGCCTCCATGACCTTCTCGGCCTTTTCCTCCTGAATGAACCCGATGACGCCGTTAAGTACGACTATCGCCATGATGGCGAGGGAATCTACCCACTCGCCCAATACCCCGGCGATGACGGCAGAGCCTATGAGGACGAGTATGATGAACTCGGTGAACTGCTTGGCGAATTTTTTGAGGCGGGATTCCTTCTCGGCCTCGGAGAGCCTGTTAGGCCCCCATTTCTCTATCCGTGAACGCGCCTCGGCCTCCGAGAGCCCGTCTAAAGAGGTATTTAATTCCCTGAGCACCTCTTCGGTCTTTTGCTGGTACCATTCCATGAGACTGTTTCCTCCGGTGATGATTATACCAAGGCTACCTCTAAAAATTGTTCTTTTTCCTGATCTCTGTGTCAGGACGGAAATAAAAATGCTCACATATTATAATATATATGCTGCGCTTTTTCTTTCCGCCCTTCCTTGACCTCAGAAAAAATTCCTAATTTTTAGAGGCAGCCTCAAAAGATTTTCTAATTAAAAGCCGCCGTTAAAATCCATTTATTTGACAATCCCGGCGTTATTTATACTATAATATCCAATTGAGGTTTGTTCGTTTTGGCTTGGCCTCAATATCGAGTCTATCTTAACTCAAGGGAATATGGCGGGAAAAGACGCTAAAAAAATACTTGTACGGGCCCCTAACTGGATAGGCGACGCGGTGATGGCCCTGCCCGCGCTCGAGGCCTTGAAATCTCTGTGCAAGAAGTCCGAGATAACGGTGCTCGCTAAAGGCAGGACCGTGCCCGTCTATCAGAACAACCCGCACATAAGCGGGATAATAGAGTACGACGACAAGAGGAGGCATAGCGGCATCTCCGGCAGGATAAAGCTCGGCGGAGAGATAAAGAGGCAGGGGTTCGATACAGCCGTACTCTTCCAGAACGCCTTTGACGCGGCCTTCCTATCCTTCATCTCCGGGATTCCTAAGAGGATAGGCTACGCGCGGGACTTTAGGTCCAGGCTCTTGACGGACGCCATCCCGGTGACAGACGAGATAAGGAAGGTCCACCAGGCCTTCTATTACCTTAATATCGTAAAGACGCTCGGGGCAGCAATGCCTGAAAAGCCGGTCCCGAGGCTCTACATCTCCCAGGCGGAAAAGTCCTGGGTCGATGAGTTTGTCGCTGACAACGGCCTCAAACGGGCCTTTCTCATAGGCGCGGCCCCCGGCGCGAGCTACGGCCCGGCAAAGAGGTGGCCGCCCGAGAAATTCGCCGAGGCGCTGACGATTTTGTGCGAGGGGAGGAACGGCTTCCCCCTTATCTTCGGCGGCCCCGAGGACAAGGAGGCGTGCACCGAGGTCTCGAAGAGGCTTAAAGTAAGACACCTCGACCTCTCCGGCAAGGTGTATCTCCGCCAGTTCATGGCGCTTGTTGCGAGGCTGAACCTCTTTATAACGAACGACTCCGGCCCCATGCATGTAGGCGCGGCCCTGTCCACCCCGACTGTCGCGATATTCGGTTCGACTGACGCCACACTTACCGGGCCTCTCGGCCCGACTGCAAAGGTCTTGAAAAGAGAGATAGAGTGTTCGCCCTGTTTCGAGCGGACATGCAAATTCAAACACTACAGGTGCCTCGAGGTCGAGCCCAAAGAGGTCGCGCGGACGGCAGAGGCGCTTCTTAAGGAAAAAGAGGTTGCAAAAGGGAAGAAGTAACATAGCCGTCTTCCTCGACAGGGACGGGACGATAAACGAGGACTCCGGGTATCTCCATAAGCCTGAAGAGCTCGTCGTCATAAATGGCGCGGCAGAGGCGATAAGAAGATTGAATTCCGCCGGGATTATGGTCGTTATCGTCAGCAACCAGTCGGGCGTGGGCAGGGGGTACTTTGCCGATTCGGACGTGGAGGCGGTCAACGACAAGCTCGTCGGTATTATCGGGGCCATCGGGGCGCGGGTAGACGCCATCTACTACTGCAACCACCATCCGGACGAGGACTGCGGATGCAGGAAGCCCTCGCTTGGGATGCTGAATAAGGCTTCGGCAGAGCACGGGATAGACCTTGCTCTATCGTATGTCGTCGGCGACAAGGGGTCTGATATCGAGCTTGCGAGGAACGCCGGGGCGAGATCCGTCCTCGTCCTGACGGGCGAGGGGAAGGGCGAATCCGTGAAGCTCAAACGCCCGGCCGACTTCGTCGCCGAAGACCTCGCGTCCGCGGTCCGCTGGATACTCGACGACCTCAATAGGCGGGTTGCGTCTCTGCCCACCGGATGAGCTTCAGATATGAAGGTCCTCATAATAAAGCTCTCATCGATCGGCGATTGCGTCCAGACTCTCCCGGCGCTCTATTCCCTAAGGAACGGGCTCGGAGGCAAAGGGGCGAAGGCGCGGATAGACTGGCTCGTAGAGGAGGCGGCAAGCTCTGTCCTTAAAGACAACCCGATAATAGACGACCTCATAGTGGTGAAGAGAGGCTGGTTCAGGAACTTGAGGGAGAACCTCCGGGCCGCAAGACGCATAAGGAAAGAGAACTACGACGTAGTCGTCGATTTTCAGGGGTTGCTTAAAAGCGGCGTCTGGGTCTTCTTGTCCGGCGGCAGGCGCAAGATCGGGTTCAGGAACGGGAGGGAGTTGAGCCACCTCTTCCTTAACGAAAAGCTCCCTCCGTTCGACATAGAAAGGCACGCGGTAGACAGGTACCTCGATCTCGCCCGTTATCTCGGCGGGGAAAAAGGGGAGGCGGTCTTTCCTCTCGATGTGGAAAAGGAAAAGACCGTTGTAAAAAAGAAGATGGAAAAGGCGGGCATAACGGGCGGCTTCTTCGTCATCGTCCCGCGCGCGCGGTGGGCGACTAAACTCTGGAATGATGAAAAATTCGTCGAGCTCGCGAAGAGGCTCATCGAAAAGACCGGCCTCTCGGCTGTGATAGCGGGCGGCGTTGGAGATAAAGAAAGCCTCTCCGGGATGGCCAAGGCCATAGGCAAAAAGGCGGTAAGCCTCGCCGGCGCGACGGACTTGAAGGAGCTCGCCGCGCTCTTCAAGCTCTCGAAGGGTGTCGTCACGGTGGACTCCGGCCCCATGCACCTCGCCTCGGCCTCGGGAGCCAAGGTAGTCGCGCTCTTCGGCCCCACGGCCCCGTGGCGGACCGGCCCTTATGGCCCCGGGCACATCGTCTTAAGAAAGGGGATCCCTTGCAGTCCGTGTTTCAAACGGGCCTGCAACGACCCAAAGTGCATGACCGGGATAACGGTCGACGAGGCGCTCGAAGGCGCGCTTAAGATCCTCAAATAGGATAAGATGGAATTCCTCGCCAACATAGACAGGGAGATCTTTCTCCTCGTAAATCATGGATTCACCTCCGGTGCGCTTGACTCCGCCATGACCTATGTGACCGAGAAGTTCAACTTCCTGGGCGCGATAATCGTCGCGGCCTTGCTTATACTCGTCCTGGGAAAAAGAAAGGACAGGGTCGGCCTCCTCCTCCTCGTGGTCCTCGTGCTCTTGAGCGATCTGGCCGCCAACCTCTTGAAGCAGGTCTTCATGAGGGTACGGCCTTGCAACGCGATAGACGGGGTGCGGCTTCTTGTGGGATGCGGTAGTTCATATTCGCTCCCCTCCGGGCACGCCACAAACATCTTCGCGGCCATGGTCTTTCTTACATTGAGGTACAAAAAATTCGCCCCGGCCTTTCTCGCGATAGCCTTCGCCGTCTCTTATTCGAGGGTCTACGTCGGTGTCCACTATCCATTCGATGTGCTTTCAGGCGCGCTCCTGGGCTCCCTTATGGCCTACGGGTTCTCGATAGGGGAGAAGAAGTTCCTTCCAGGCAGGCTCAAGACCCTCGCGGCCCCCGAAGACGAAGACAAGGAGAGGGGTCCGTTTGAGGCATAGGAACCTTACCCTCTTTCTCATCGCGTCCCTCGCGGCGTTCAGGGTCTTATACATCGTATACGGCCCCTTCGACATATCGCCGGACGAGGCCCACTACTGGGAGTGGTCGAGGAGGCTCGACCTCTCGTACTACAGTAAAGGCCCGGGTGTGGCCTATGTGATAGCCTTCTTCACCTCCCTATCGGGTCCGACCGAGTTGGGCATTCGGCTCGGGGCAGTGGTATTCTCGTCCCTTACGACATACCTTATCTACCTCCTCGGCAGGGATGTATTTGAAAGCGAGTCTGCCGGGTTCTACGGCGCGCTCCTCGTGAACGTCACGCCCATATTTTCGATAGGCGCGATCCTAATGACGACCGACGTCATCTTCGTCTTCTTCTGGGTGCTCGCCGTATGGTGTCTTGATAAGGCCCTTAAAGGGAAAAGCCGGTGGTGGTATCTATCCGGCATCGTCATAGGGCTCGGCTTTCTCTCCAAGTACACGATGGTATTCATGTATTTCTCGCTCTTCCTCCTCCTCGTCTTCTCGAAGGGTGAGAGGAGGTGGTTTTCAAGACCGGAGCCTTATATAGCCGGAATCCTAAGCCTCATAGTCGTAACCCCCGTTATATACTGGAATATTTCCCATGGACAGGTTACAATAAGGCACACCATGGGGCAGGCCCACATGGGGAGCGGGGGGTGGTCTTTGGCCTCGCTCGGCGATTTTTTCGGTTCCCAGGCACTGCTCGTGACCCCGCTTGTGTTCCTGGGGCTTATCTTCGGGCTCGCAATGTGCGCTAAAAGGGGATGGAAGGAGGCAAAAAGCGGCCTCCTGCTCGTTTTCTTCACGGGCGCGTCGCTTTTTTTGTTCTTCGCTGTAAAATCCCTCCACGGCAAGGTCCAGGCGAATTGGGCTGTCGCCTCGTACGCCGCGGCGTTTCCGGCGGCTGTATGGGCGCTCGATGGAATAGGCAAAGGCTGGGTCAGGTACTTGAAGGCGGCGACTATCGTCATGGCGGTTGCCGCCTCTTTGATAGTATACTTCCCGTGGACGCTCGGTGACTTCGGAGGCAGGCTCTTGAGGCGCCCCCCGTATAACAGGGTCACGGGCTGGGCCGAGCTCGGAGAGAACGTCTCGCGCGAAAGCGTCGAGATGGCGAAAGAAGGCCCCTTTTTCATAGCGAGCGACACTTACCAGATTACGAGCGAGCTCGCGCTTTATACTAAAGGCAACCCCGTCGCGTACAACATAGTCACCGGCGGCAGACGCATGAACCAGTACGACCTCTGGCCGGGCTACTTCGAACTCTCCGGCTATAACGCCTTGTACGTGAGGGGCGGCAATGCGGATGCCGGGGGCGAGTTCATGGGGGCCTTCGAGCGGTGCGAGAAAGAGTCGGTCACGCTCCACTGGGGGGACGAGCCTCTAAAGGACTTCACCATCTTCCGCTGTTACGGCTTCAAGGGCATGGAAAGGCCCGAAGAGTACAAGACATACTGACACCCACGGAGGGCGCGTTTGGAAGAGTCGGTTTCGATAGTAATACCGGTATTCGAGGAAGAAGAGAGCCTGCCCCACCTCTACAAGGCGATCAAGACCGTAACCGAGAAGCTCAAGAGGAAGTACGAGATAGTCTTCGTCGACGACGGCTCAAAGGACGGCACATTCAAGATACTGGAATCGATCCAGAAGAGCGACCCGTCCGTCGTCGTCGTATCCTTCAGGCGTAACTTCGGCCAGACCGCGGCAATGGCCGCCGGGTTCGAGTACGCCTCCGGCGATATCGTCATAACGATGGACGCGGACCTGCAGAACGACCCGAACGACATACCGAAGCTCCTCGAAAAGATAAAGGACTGCGACGTCGTGAGCGGCTGGAGAAAGAACAGGCAGGACAAGTTCCTCTCCAGAAGGCTCCCGTCGATGATGGCCAACGGGCTCATATCGAAGGTCACCGGGGTCGCTCTCCACGACTACGGATGCACCTTGAAGGCCTACCGCAAAGAGGTCATAAAGAACGTCCGTCT
>JACPGB010000025.1 GCA_016182655.1 Deltaproteobacteria bacterium | reverse complement strand
TAAGATTAAGGTTTTTCCGGACAGCATATTTTGCCAAGACCTAACTTCTTGAAAAATAAGCAATTTATTTTTCTCGATAAGCCTCTACCGATGAACTTGAAAATTTAACCGGACAGTAGTGGTTTGCAACCTGAACCCTTTATTAGTGATTCGCCATAAGCCAGTCTGGCTTATTCGAACCCTTTGCCTGAAGCCTTTTTGCGCGCGGAGCGCGCAAAAAGGCTTTGCACAAAAACAAAATTTGCGCTCTATCTCTCATGATCACTGCGCCAAATAAAAAAGCCCCGCCTTTCGGCGGGGCTTTTAAGTGTCATATTAAGGGCGCTTACTCCTGCACCCTTCTCGCGCTCTTCTTTGACGCCTTGGCGCGGCGCTTTGCCGCTTCCTGACGCTTTCTCTTCTTCTTCACGCTCGGCTTTTCGTAGAACCTTCTCTTCTTTATTTCCTTGAAGGTCCCGTCCTGAGCGAGCTTGCGCTTCAATATCTTCAGCGCCTTCTCGAGCTGGTCGTCGTATACCTTAACCTCTGACAAAAGTAACACCCCCTCTGCAAGGAACAATATTTTCGTTAAAACAGCAGGGCGGTCATTCTGAGTCTGAGCACCCTGTCGCCGGCGTCGCCGAAGCATTCCTACGCCGCACGGCATCGTAAATGCCTTAAACAGCCGTAAAAGGGACGGAACTTCTTGTGCCGCCGAAGTGAGGAATTATACCAGATATGTCCCTAAAGTCAACTTAAAATAGGAAATAAGAAGCCTGCTCAAGGGCACATGGACCATTATAGCAGGGTCTCTCAGGGCCGCCTCAATGGTCTTGCGAAACCTGTTCACAATAAAGATATTTTCTGGTACTATTTACCTAAAATCACCAGTGAGAACGGATATGGCCAGATACCTGCTTCTTTTTACCGCTATTATGCTCGCTTCCGCCGGGTGCGTCTCCCGTGGCGCGTACGAGGAAAACATCGGCGTAATGTCGAAGAAGCTCCAGGCCGAAAAGGCCGCGCGCGCAACCGATGTCAAATCCCTTGAGCAGAGGCTTGCAGAGCGCGGCAAGACCTTGAGCGACCTTACCGACAGGTACATAAGGCTCAAGGCCGAGAAGGACTCGGCGCAGGCAAAGCTCGACGGCCTTAAGGCCGACCTCGACGCGCTCATGAAGGACATGGCGGAATTGAAGCTCGTCGTGTTCACGAACATGCGCGGCAGCGAGGCGAACGAGATGGTGATGAAGATAAACAACATGCAAAAGCGCGTCGACAGGCTCATTCTAAAGGACGCCGAAGTGAAGAGCGCCGCGCCCGCTCCCCCCGTCGGCGCCCCGGCCGTACCGGCTTCAGCCCCGGAATCGAACTAAAGCGCCTGTTCAAGTCCGTCCTGCCGCAATTGTCCGCTGTACGAACAAAATCTCCGTCCCACTCGATTGCGTGGCGCTTTTCCGTTAAACCCCCTCATTAGCCGCGAACTCTTCAAGGAATAATACCGCCGCCAGGTCCCTGCGGTCATGGGCCGTGTTTTTTAGAGCGAGCCCCCGGCTTCCTGCGGCGCTGAATGATCGCCCCGGACCTCTCTTGCCATCATACGACAAAGTGAACTGCCGGGGCTGAAGCCCGGGGTTTTCTGGCCAGTTAAAATGAAGAACCCCGCAGCAAGCTGCTGGGTACCCTTCTTATACTTCCCCTCCCTCGATGGGAGGGGAGTGAGGGAAGGGTGAAATCATTGTCACTCCCCCCCTACCCCCCCCCATCAAGGGAGGGGATTAAAAACGCGGCAAGCCGCGGGGTATTAGACCCTAAGAGAGAATAAAAAAGGCGACAGACCTTTCAGTCTGCCGCCTTTTGTGTCTTTGATTAACGCCGCCCCTGGCCGCCTACTTCTGGTGGCAGGTCCTGCAGACGCCGGAGCCGGTGTTGCCGCCTACCCTGCGGAGGAACTGGCCGTCAGCGCAACCCTCGCCGGCCACACAGTAGGTGAGGAAGCCTCCCTCGTCGCCCCAAGTCGGCTCGGCCTCGTCCCAGGAAAGGTTCCTGAAGTGCGGGTCGTGGCAGGACGAGCACTCTACCTTGCCGTTGCGCAGCAAATCGCCTATGGTAGCGGTGTCGGAGACGAACCCTTTGACCGCCCACCTGTTCTGGGCGAGGTTGCCGCTGAATGCGGTTGCCGCCGAGGAAGCCATCTCACTCGTAAGGTCTATCGAGTTGATCGTGGTGTTCGTTGCGCGTAGACCCGCCCTGTCCGTGTTGTACACGACCGATACCGGGTGGTCGTTCGAGAGGTCCAACCCGATGACGAGTCTGGAAGCGAGGTCGTTATCGGTGTAGAAGCCGCCCGCGCCGTGACACGCCGTACACGCTCCGGCGGAGAAGTGATCCGCGCTCGCGGCGAGGTAGCTGCCGACCGGCATCCTGAACCTCCAGCCGAGGTCCGATCCGGTGGAGACCACGCCGCCTTTGCCGGGCGCGTTAACAATATTATCGAAGGTAGTAACGCCGTCGTGGCAACTGAGACACGCGAGGGACGTCGAACCGATGTCGGTGTTGACTATCGTGGTGCCGCCTATCGTATTTCCATATGCGGTGAAGGAGGTCGGGGCCGATGTCCCCCTGTTCCACATGGGCTTCAAGCCGTTCGCCGTGTTCGTGTGGTGCGGGGTGTGGCAGAAGACACATATCTCTGTCGTGCCGTTTGCCGAGACGACGCTACCGAGAGAGCCCATGTTGTGCCTGGAGCCTGCTATGCCGCTAGCCGCTTGTCCGGCCGAATAATCACCGATGCTTGCCGCGTAAGACGGGCCTGCGGTTACAGCGACGGCGGATATCGCAAGGAGGCTGAAAAGTATTCTTTTCATAGTATCCCTCTAGTGCTCATTTTTTCAGCAAAAAAAAATGCCATCAATACAACTTGCATCGTTGTATCGTGGCACCATCGCCTAAGACCGTAGCGGCCCGTCTTGAGCCTTAGGTCTTTAACCTTGATGAGAATTATACCGCTGAATTAAAATAAGTCAAGGTAAAATTTAGACTTTTTTAATACTCAGGCGGTTTTGAAACGTATATTTAAAATAGACAGAAAAATCGAGTATTTTTACAAAGCGTAGTGTGTCAGAAAACAAGACATTCCCGCCCATTTCTAAAAAAATCCTTCACGCAGTCAGAAAAAAATGCCAAATCCTTGTCATCTGTCCGAGAAGGTCTTGAGCTTTTTGCACCTCTTCGGGTGCCTTAGTTTGCGGAGCGCCTTCGCCTCTATCTGGCGTATCCGCTCCCTCGTCACATTGAAGTAGGCCCCGACCTCCTCGAGCGTGTGGTCCTTGTTCTCGCCTATGCCGAACCTCATGCGCAAGACCTTCTCCTCCCTCGGGGAAAGGGTCGCGAGCACCTCGTTCATGTGGCCGGTAAGGTCGTTCGAGACCATCTCGTCGTGCGGGATGGCCGCTTCCTTGTCCTCAATGAAGTCGCCGAGCATGCTGTCGCCGTCCTCTCCGACGGGCGTTTCAAGCGAGATCGGCTCCTTCGCTATCTTCATTATCTTGCGGATCTTGTCTATGGGGAGGCTCATCCTCTCGGCGAGCTCCTCCGGGGTAGGCTCCCTGCCCTCTTCCTGGACGAGGTAATGAGAGATCCGCACGAGCTTGTTTATCGTCTCTATCATGTGGACGGGGATGCGTATGGTGCGCGCCTGGTCGGCGATAGACCTCGATATCGCCTGCCGTATCCACCACGTGGCGTAGGTCGAGAACTTGTACCCGCGCCTGTACTCAAATTTTTCGACCGCCCTCATAAGGCCGATGTTCCCCTCCTGGACGAGGTCGAGGAACTGGAGACCCCTGTTCGTATACCTGCGCGCTATCGATACGACGAGCCTCAGGTTCGCCTTGATGAGTTTTTCCTTCGCGGCCTCGACCTGCCCTATCCAGACGGAAAGGGATTTGACCATCGCGGTCAGGCCGTGGTAGTCAAGCCCCGTATTCTCCTCAAGGGAGGCGATATCGGCGTTCAGCGACTTAAGCTCCAAAAGCTGCGCCTCGAAGTCCCTCTTCCCCCTTGGCGCGGCCTCGTTCCCCCTGGCGAGGTCCTCACCCGCCTTCAATATCTCGCTCTCTGTCATGCCGAGCGCCTTCTCTATCGCGGCCTTCTTCTTCCGGTGCCTCCGTATCTCGTTGACCCGTTTTTTGAGCCTCTCGACGGTCCTCTCGTGTATATTGGCCCGCTTCTCTATGTCGAGGAGTATCTTTACGAGCTTCTCCTCGTCCTTTGCCGCGTACCTTGTCCTGGCGCCCCTGGTGAAGAGCTTTACCGCCTCGTTTATCTCGCCCAGGACCTCCCTGAGGTCCTGCTCGTCCTCCGTAAGAAATCCCTCGTCGTCGTCGAAGCCGAGGACCTCTTCCCCTCCCCTCCTCTCGGAGAGCCGGGCCTTTAAGCTCTCGAGCTCCTCTATGATGATGTTCGAGCGCAGGAACTCCTTCGTGACGGCGAGCTTGCCTTCCTCTATCCTCCTGGCGAGCTCTACCTCCTCCTCCTTGGAGAGGAGGAATACCGCCCCCATCTCCTTGAGGTACGCCTTTACCGGGTCGGCGACAGCGCCGGGCGCATGCTCGTCACCGGACGCCTGAGGCTCCTCTGCAAGCGCGGGGCGCTCCGGGGAAAGATCTTCTTCGAGGTCTTCCTCTTCGAGCTCGAGTTCGCTCTCTTCGGAGTCTTCCTCTTCGGCCATGTCTTTTATGTCTTCTATCATGACTGCCTTCAAGACCGTCTCTTTGCCCCCGTGGACATTCTTTTTCTTATGTCGGAGGCGACCTCGGTCCTGCCCGTCTCCTCGAGCCTCTCGATCATGCGTCTCGTGGTTTCCTTTATATTACCCCTGTTCATGACCCTTTTCAAACTGTCCTCGAGCATCCGGGCGGGGTCCTCTATGAACCCGTCGTCGTCCTTTATAAGGAGCCCGGCTATGAGTGTGCGCGTCGGCTCGTCGTCCGCCTCGTCCATGAGGGAGGATGCGTCGAGCGGCTTTGACTGAGAGATGGACCCGGCGATGATAGACCCGGCCTTTTTTAAAACCGGGTCGCTGAAAGACTCTACGGCAACAGTGACAGCGTCGCTCATAAGCTCGGGGTGCCTGGAGACGACTTTCAGGACCGTAAGCTCCGAAAGCCTCGCGCCTTTCGAGTCCACGGCCTCCATCGCCCTCCTCACTGACTTTTCGGCGTTTCCCTGCGGTATCTTTAGCGCTTCATAGACCGATTCCTGGGGAATATTCAGCACGGCCGCCACAAACGCGGCATAATGCCCCCTTTCAGCGACATTCCTTATCCGCGAGAGCATCGGGACGGCGGCATCAAGGTACTTTCTCTTTCCCGCCGGTGTCTTGAGGTCGAGACTCCCGCTCAAGTCCTTCAAAAAGAACTCCATCAGGGGCTCGGCCTTTGCGATAGCCTCTTTCATGGCCTCTGCCCCGAATTTGACGAGGAACTCGTCCGGGTCCTTGCCGCCTTTCAATGTGACCGAGCGCAGGTCCATCTCCTCGTCTATCGCGATGTTCAAGGCCCTGATGGAGGCGTTCCTGCCCGCCGCGTCCGAATCGAAGAGCGCGTATACGGTATTGGTGTACGCCTTTACGAGCCTCAGGTGCTCCTTGGTGAGCGCCGTGCCCATCGTGGCGACCGCGTTCGTAAACCCGTGCTTGTGGAGGGCCAGCAGGTCGAAGTACCCTTCCACGAATATCGCGCCTGCCGAAGCCATCTGCTGTTTGGCCTGATAAAAGCCGTAGAGAGTCTCGCCCTTCCTGAACACCTGGGACTCGGGAGAGTTGAGATACTTGGGGTCCTTGCCGTTTATCGATCTCCCGCCGAAGCCGACGATCCTTCCCCTGACGTCCGTTATGGGAAAGACGACCCTTCCGCGGAACCTGTCGTAGACGCCCTTTTCCTTTTTTATGACGACGCCCGATGACAGGGCGGCGTCAGGGGCTACACCCTTTTTCCTTAAAAACCCCGAGAGCCCTTCCCATACGTCCGGCGCGTACCCGAGGTTGAACCTCTGGGCTATCTCGCCCTCGAAGCCGCGCCTCTTGATGTACTCGCGCGCTTCATCCCCCCCCGGCCCCTTGAGCTCCCGCAGGAAATACTCCATCGAGGCCCGCAACGCCTGGTATACAAGGTCCCGCGGGTCGGGCCCGGACCTCTGGACCTCGGGGATGTTGACACCGTATCTTTTTGCGAGAGACCTTACCGCATCAGGGAAGGACATGCCGTCCCTCTTCATGAGAAACGTGATGACGTTGCCCGTGGAGTTGCACCCGAAACAGTAATAGATCCCCTTTGTCTCGCTTACGGTGAACGATGGCGTCTTCTCTGAATGGAACGGGCAGAGGCCGAGGTGGTTCTGTCCGCGCTTCGTGAGCGGCAGGTACTCGGAGATGACCTGGACTATATTGGCCCTCTCCCTTACCTCGTCTATTTTTTCCTTCGGAATGGACATATGTATTTAAGCTACTTCAGCTCCACAATAGTCACCCCGGCGCCCCCCCTTGCCCGATCGCCGTGGGAAAAGCCCTTTACGAGGTTGTTGCCCCTCAGGTACTCCTCTATCGCCCTGGAGAGCCTCCCGGTGCCGACGCCGTGGATTATCTCAACGCTCTGAAGGCCGCTTGCGTGCGCGTTGTCGATGAATTTCACCACGACTTCGAGGGCGGCCTCGGCCCTCTGCCCAATGACGTTTACGGAGGAGGCAACATCCATATCGGCGCTTATCGTCACCCCTTGAGCGGCCTTTGCCCTGGGTCCGCCTTCCCTTTTGACAAGCTTGTCGAAGGCGACGGAGACCTTGAGGCCCCCTATAGAGAGCTCGGCCTTCCCGGCATTCGCGTCTACGCTCAATACAGTGCCCCTGGAATTCGACCCCGCTATCGCGACCTTGTCCCCGGCTACAGGCGTGTACTTCTCTTTACCGGGCGCGTTAAGACGTGATAAGACCCTCGCGGAGACCTCATCTATCTTTGTTGATGCGCCCTTTTTCCCTCTGTCCGCTCCCTCTTCCTTCAGCTTCTCTATCGCCGCCCTCATCTCCTGCCTCGCCTCTCCTATAAGCGCCTCAGCCCTTGCGCGCGCCTTATCAAGTATAAGGGCCCTCTCTTCCTTGAGCCTCCTGACCGCCCGGTCCCTCATGCCTTCGAGGGTGGATAAGCGCGCCTTCAAGTCCCTTATCTCTTCCTTCTCCTCTTCAAGGAGCCTGACCGATTCGATGAAAGCCCCTTCCTTGTCCCTGATGTTTTTCCGCGCGAGCTCTATGACGTCGTGCGGGATGCCGAGCGATTCCGCGATAGACAACCCGAGGGACGGGCCAGGGACGCCGTAGTGGAGCCTGTAGAGGGGTCTCAAGGTTTTTTCGTCAAATTCCACGGACGCATTCAGGTAAGAAGCGTCGACCTGGGCGTGTGCCTTAAGGAGGTTTAAGTGAGTCGTCACGACGGTCTTCGCGCCCTGCTTGCGAAGGGTCTCGAGCGCCGCGAGCGCCAGAGCTCCGCCCTCTGAAGGGTCGGTCCCGGCGCCTATCTCGTCCACAAGCACGAGCGAGCCGGACCCGGCCTCGGATAAAAATTCCCTAAGCCTCTTTACATGCGCGGAGAATGTGGATAACGACGCGATTATGTCCTGCCTGTCGCCGATGTCGGAGAATATATCAGTGAACAGGACGGCGACACTCCCCTCATCCGCCGTGACCGGGATGGACGAGAGCGCCATGAGGGTGAGTAACCCTAATGTCTTTAACGCGACGGTCTTGCCGCCGGTGTTCGCGCCCGAGATGACGAGTGTTGCGCACCCCTCGGGTACGGTTATGTCCACGGACACGACCGGGGGGCCGCCTCTCTTCTCTTTCAGGACGAGGAGCGGGTGGCGCGCGTTCTTAAGCCTTATCTCGCCGTCCTTCTTTATGACCGGCGTTATCGCCCCGGTCTCTTTTCCGAAGAGCGCCTTTGCCTGGAGCTCGTCGAGCCCGGCGATTATCGCCTGATCGTTTAATACGCCGTCCCTGTGCGCCTTTATGACCGAAGTGAGCGCTTTAAGTATCTCTATCTCCTCGGCCCGCTCCTCTTTTTTGAGTATCGCCACACGGTTGTTGAGCTCCACAAGCTCAAGCGGCTCGATGAAGTAGGTCTGCGCGCTTATGGATCTGCCGTGTATGATCCCGTCGAACGCGGTATGGGCCGAGGCCTTTATGCAGAGGACATAGCGGTCGTCCCTGACCGTGATGATGTCGTCCTGGAGTATTTCCCTGGTCTTTTTGTCGGTAGAGACGGATTCTATTATCGAGCGCGCCCGCTCCTTCCCGGCGCGTATCTCCTTCCTGATCCTCCTTAAGTCCGGCGAGGCGTTGTCCCTTATCTCGCCCCTCTCGTCGATAGTCCTCTCTATTTCGGATAACGGGAATGAGACATCGGAGACCGCGTTTATCTTTTCCGCCGTCCTTGGATATGCGCGCTCGAATGAGGGGGTTATGAGCGCCTTAAGCGCAACCGCCGCCTCGAGGTTCCCCTTTACGACGACGAGGTCCTCGGGCAAAAGGTACGCCCCCTCGGGCTCGACCCGTGAAAAGAGAGGAGAGAGGTCGACGACCCCCGAGAGAGGGAGCTTCCCTGATGATTGGATCTGATCGCTTACTTCTTTGAATTCGAGGAAGGAGCCTTCTATTGTCCGGAGGGAGTCCGAGGGCCTTGTATTCAAGACCCTCTTCTCCCCAAGCTGGTTTGAGGCGAACGCGGCTATTTCCCTGAGCACCGCGCCGTATTCGAGAGTTTCAAGGGTAGTTGAGTCCACTTCGTTTAAGTCCTTATCACCCTCCTGAAACCGGAGGTCTCGACCACTTCAATGTCATTCGGGAGCACCCTGTCAAGGAGGAGGTTTATGCCGAGCGTGTCGCTCGAGATGTGGCCCGCTATGACCACGTTGACATGATTTTTTTCGGCTTCTTTCCTGTGGTCATCGCTTATGTGCATGCCGACGACGGTGCCGATCCCCGCCGTCGAGAGGCTCTCGAAGACTTTCTTCGAGCCGCCGGTCCCGCCGGTCATGTCTACGAAGACCTTCCCGGCCTTCCTCTTTTCAGACCCTGAGACTACCTTCGGGCCCACGCCGGTCTCGCTCGCCGAGGTCAAATATTCCGGTATCTCCCTGAGTGCTTCAATTATATCAGAAATGAGGTACGGTTTCCTCTCATCAAACGTCCTCTGGAGAAACTCGGTCACGGCGTTGTCGGCCGGCGTATGGATGCACATGATCGGGATGTCCAGAAGCCTTGCCGCATCCACGGCCCTCGTATGGTTAGCGGGCATGAGCCTGCGCTCGACCTCGCGTATCCGCTCATCCATTATGCCTTCGGCGATGTTTATGGGGACCCCGTACTTAAGGAGTATCCCGGACTGCATGTCCATGACGTCATAGAGGTTCGCCATTGCCCTGCCCTCGGGATGGTGGGCGATTATCAGATCGATCGGCTTTCCGCGCTCTCCAAGCCTGTCTGCGAGGAGCACTTCGCCGATCTCCATGTCTATGCCCACGAGGACGCGCCTTACTTCACGCTCCGGGTCGCCGTAGAGTATGCGGGAGTCGGCGTACGGGTTCGAGAGCTTATCCTTGTCGAAGAACCTCTTGTCCTTGTCTCTGAGTCCTTCGAAGTCCTTCTTCTCCCGCTCAAGCTCCTTCCTTACTTCGTCCGCGCCCCTCGGGTCGAGCTCGATGCCCTTGGCGATAGCCTTTTCGTAGAGCTCCCTTATCTTCATGGTCGTCCTTGTCTTTGTTACGCGCGGGATTTTAAAACTGCAAACCAAAAATCAGAACCTCAGGTTTTCTTCCAAGCCTCTCCCGGGCCTCAGGCCCCAAGGACCTCTTTTACGATATCGTTCACAAGCTTGCCGTCGGCCTTGCCCTTCACGTGCGGCATGACGGCCTTCATGAGCTTGCCCATGTCCTTCTGCCCGGATGCGCCGACTTCAGTAGCGAGCTTCTTTATAATGACGCGAAGCTCGTCCGCCGACATCTGCGGCGGGAGATACGCCTTCAATATCTCTATCTCCCTCTCCTCTTTTTCCGCGAGCTCGGGCCTGCCGCCCTTCCTGAACTGCTCGACAGAGTCCTGCCTCTGGCGGATGAGCGTCCCGGCCACACCCTGGACCTCCTCGTCGTTAAGCGGCCGCCTTAAGTCGACTTCCTTGTACTTGACGGCGGAGAGAAGCATCCTGACCGTCGAGAGCTTTTCCTTTTCTCCCGCCTTCAGAGCGGCCGAGACATCTTTGGAGATATCGTCACGCAGTGCCATATTATCGGCTCCTTTGAAAGTGTATAAGGCAGGAGGGGCTTGTATTGTCCCGCCTGCCCGATAGGCGGGGTTTTCCAACCCCGCCGTGCTAAGCCCCTTTTTTAAGCTCTATGAGCACGAGTTTTACGACGGCCTTGAGCGTCTCGAAGACCCCGGCGCCGTCGCTCGCGACAGCCTCGAAGTCCGGAACGCCGTTGACGTTCAGCACCTTCTTCAGTTCAGCGACAGGGACGACGTTCGGCAGGTCCCTCTTGTTGTACTGCACTACATAGGGTATCTCGCTCAGGCTGTAGCCCTGCTCCTCGAGGTTTATCTTCATGTTGTCAAAGGACTCGATGTTCGCGTCCATCCTCTCGACCTGGGAGTCGGCTACGAAGACGATGCCGTCAACGCCCTTTAATATCAATTTTCGGGAGGCGTCGTAGAATATCTGCCCAGGCACGGTATAGAGGTGGAAGCGGGTCTTGAAGCCCTTGATGTCGCCGAGCGAGAGCGGCAGGAAGTCGAAAAAGAGCGTCCGCTCCGTTTCGGTGGCGAGGGTTATCATCTTCCCCTTCGCCTCCGGCCTCGTCTTCCTGTAGATGAACTGCAGGTTCGTGGTCTTGCCGCACAGGCCAGGCCCGTAGTAGACGATCTTGCAGTTTATTTCCCTTGAGGAGTAGTTTATGAATGACATCTTAGGGTGCGGGAAAAAGTCCGTCCATGGCTTTTTCCGCTACGGCTTGGCCGAGGCAAATCGGCCAAGCCTTGCAAATTGTTCGATCAAATCTCACAATTTGGCAATCCATCCATGGATTGCGGTTTGGTTTCGGATGATCACACGGCCGCGGCGCGAGGCGCTTTTCTTCGACACGCGGATACGGATACGGGACTACGAGACGAACGCCGGGGTCGCCCCCGCGCCGCTCGTAGAGCCCGGTTCTATTTGACTGGCTTTTTTAAGAAATGGTCTGCAGGCCGGCCCTCAATGGAAGAGCCTCTCGATATCATCGTCCGTTATCTCCTTAAGGAGGTTCTCCTTGTCCGCGTCCGCGGCCATCCTGTCGAGAAGCTTCTGTATGGACCTTCCGAGCTCCTCGCTCGCCTTTTTCACCCGGAGCCTGACGAGACCGAGCGAGGACCTTTTATCGAAGATAACAACGAGGATCACCCTCTGGCCTACTACCGAGATGTGGAGGTTGTCCCGCTCCCCTTCGTGGAAGAGGATCGAGAACTCCTTTTCGCCAATGAGCTTGGCGAGCCCGCCTGTCGCCGCGATGTTCCCGGCGGTGAGCGAGGCGAGAGAGGTCGCGTCTATGTCCTTCGTCTCCCCGCTCGATGAGATAAGCTGTCCGTCCTTGTCGACAAGGTAGACGCACTTGGCGTTTGCCTCACGGAGGAGTTTTTCGACTGCGGCGGTTATCTCGCGGTACTCCTCTTCAAACATCACGAAAGAGCTCTGCGGCATCTATTCCTTCCTTATCTTATATGCGCTTGCCGTCGAGGTCGAGGAGCCTCTGCCACTCGAGGTCGACCCTCGCCTGGAACTTTTCAAGAAGGTTCCTGTTCTCGGGCTTCAGGAGGTGCTTGAAACGGCCCTGGGGTTTCAGCCACTCCTCGAGCGGCTTCTTTTCCTTGGGCTTATAGGTGATCTTCAGTATCCCGTCCTCTATCTCGTAAAGGGGCCAGTAGCAGGTGTCTACGGAGAGCTTCGCCCACTTTATCGAGTCCTCGGGCTTGGTGTACCAGCCGAGAGGGCACGGGGACATGACGTTCATGAAGGTAGGCCCCTGGATCCTCATGGCCTTCTCGGCCTTTTTGGACAGGTCCGCCCAGTTGTGCGGCGAGGCCTGCGCGGCGTAAGGGATGTTATGGGCCGCCACTATCCTTGTGAGGTCCTTCCTCCACTCCTGCTTGCCGACGATCACCTCTCCGGCCGGAGAGGTCGTGGTGTTCGAGAAGAACGGGGTCGCGCTCGACCTCTGGATGCCGGTATTCATGTAAGCGCCGTTGTCGTAGCAGACATACAGGAAGTTGTGGCCGCGCTCAAGAGCACCGGACAGGGCCTGTATCCCGATGTCGTATGTTCCGCCGTCGCCGCCGAAGGCGACGAACTTTATGTCCTTGTCCCCGCCCGGGAGCTTCCCCTTTTTCTTCAACGCCTTATAAGCCGTCTCTATGCCGCTGATGGTAGCCGCGGCGTTCTCGAACGCGGAGTGTATCCAGGGGATCCTCCACGCGGTGTACGGGTATATCGTTGTGCCGACCTCGAGACACCCTGTGGCGGTGGTGGCAACGACAGGGCCGCCAGCCGCCCGGAGCACCAGCCTCACTATCGGCGGGATGCCGCAACCGGAGCAGAGCCTGTGGCCTCCGGTCAAGAGTTCGTTCTGTTTTGAAAGCTCTTTAAGAGTCGCCATTTTTCGTCCTTTTAAGCGCGGACAATAAGGCCGCGCGTTTTTTTGTTTTGCCGGGCTTAGAGGGTGATGTACTTCTGGAGAGTGTCCACCCTGCCGGTCTCGGCGATCGTCTTCAGTTCCTCGAATACGGCGACCGCGTCCTTCACCTTGTAGTCCCTGCCGCCGAGCCCGTATATCCTGCTTACGACCTTCGGCCTCTTTTCCGCGTCATAGAGCGCGGAGCGGAACTCGTTGAAGAGGGGGCCTCCGAAACCGTTCATGGAGTCCGCCCTGTCGAGGACGGCGATCGCCTTCTTGTCCTTCAAGGCCTCGGCGAGCTCCTTGAACGGGAAGGGCCTGAAGAGACGGGGGCGGAGTAAGCCGACCTTAAGCCCCTTTTTCCTGAGCTCGTCTACCGCGACCTTGGTGGTGCCTGCCGCGGAGTTGAGTATCACTATAGCGAGGTCCGCGTCTTCGAGCCTGTAGGTCTCAAACAAACCGTACTTTCTACCGAACCTCTTGCCGAAGTCCTCGGCCACCTTAAGGACGGTATCCTTTGAGCGGGCCATGGCCTCGGACTGCTGGTGCTTGAAATCGATATAGTTGTCCGGGAGCGACATCGCGCCCATGGTGACCGGATGGTCGGTGTCGAGAAGCGTCGTCTTCGCGTTGTACTCGCCTACGAACCCCTGCACCTCCGCGTCGGAGAGGAGCGTTATGTTCTCTATCGCGTGGCTCGTGATGAAGCCGTCGAGGCAGACCATGATCGGCAGTTGAACGTTTTCGTCTTCGGCTATGCGTACCGCCTGTATGAGGTTGTCGTACGCCTCCTGGACGGTCTCGGAGTAGAGCTGTATCCAGCCGGAATCGCGCGCGCCCATCGAGTCCGAGTGGTCGCAGTGTATGTTTATGGGGGCTGAAAGCGCCCTGTTGACGTCCGTGAGTATTATGGGGAGCCTCATGCCGGAGGCTATGTAGAGCATCTCCCACATAAGCGCCAACCCCTGCGAAGAGGTCGCCGTCATGACCCTCGCCCCTGCCGCGGAGGCCCCTATGCAGGCGGACATCGCGGAGTGCTCGCTCTCGACCGTTATGAGCTCGGTCGTCACATCGCCGTCTGCTACATAGCTCGCGAACTCCTCGATAACCGCCGTCGAGGGCGTTATGGGGTATGCGGGGCAAACGTCCGGGTTTATCTGTTTCATCGCGTAGGCGATAGCCGAGTTCCCGGTGAGTCCGGCCTGGCCTTTTGTCATCGTTATCGCCATCAGTCGGCCTCCTCTTCCATCTTTATCGCCTTGACCTTGTCCGGGCACTCCATGGCGCATATGCCGCAACCCTTGCAGTGCTCGAGGTCAAAGCCTATCATCTTGCCGTCCTCTGTTATTATCGCGGAATCCGGGCACATGACCCAGCAGATAAGGCAATTGGTGCACTTTTCCTTGTTCAAGACCGGGCGAAGCTTCCTCCACCCGCCGGTCGAATACCCGTGGGCCGTGCCGCCTTCCGGTATGACCCCGCCAATGGGCATTTCCTTCTTGTCTGCCATCTCTTATAAACCCCTTTCACATTCCGGCATTTCCGGAAATGAGAATTCTTTTCGGTATCTTCTATTCTTAACCCTGCTACCTCAAGCCCCGGAGACAGCCCCCGGCCCCCTCGGCCCTTACTCTCCCTTTACTTCGCCGAAGCCCCTGTTCATCGCGGCGACGTTGCCTTCGATGACCTTGGGCGCGAACTTCTTCGAGTAGTTCTCCTTGAAATTTTCGACAAGGGCCTCGAGGGTGATAAAGCC
This sequence comes from Deltaproteobacteria bacterium, assembly GCA_016182655.1. GTDB lineage: Bacteria > Desulfobacterota > GWC2-55-46 > GWC2-55-46 > GWC2-55-46 > GWB2-55-19. The sequence goes on along the minus strand of JACPGB010000025.1, from coordinate 110,625 downwards.
GGTCGCCTTCGCCAGCGCCCCCAGCATCGGGGTGTTCGGCATCACCCTGCCTATCGTCTCAATCGATATCTTTACGGCATCCAACGTGAAGACCTTTACGGTCTTCGACTTTATCCCGAGCTCCGCCCTCATTTCCGTTGCCGACTTCGGAGTGTTGACTATGAAGATGGCGTCTTCGGGCGTGCCGGCCGTGACGTCCACGGTGCCAATGAGCGTCGGGTCGGCTATGAGCACGTACCTCGGGTCCGTCACCTGGCAATGGAGCCTGATGGGTTCGTCCGAGATCCTGTTGAACGCGCGGACAGGCGCGCCCATCCTCTCGGGACCGAACTCCGGGAATGCCTGCACGAACTTCCCTGAATGGAGGCACGCCTCGCCCAAGACCTTGGCCGCCGTGACGACGCCCTGCTGGGCCCTGCCGTGCCATCTCACCTCTATATAGTTTTCCATCTCTTCCGTCCTTTATTGTATTGTGCCCGAAGACACTGTTGGTTCCGCGATTTACGATATTCCCTTACAATACTTCCCTTCTTCCGTCCAGCGCCCTGCCGAGCGTCGCCCCGTCCATGAACTCGACGAAGCTCCCTACCGGGATGCCTGAGGCGAGCCTCGTGACCCTTACCCCGTAGGGTCTTAAAAGCCTTGAAAGATATGCTGAGGTCGCCTCGCCCTCGGCGTCAAAACCGGTTGCGAGTATCACCTCTTTTATGCCTGAGGCCTCGACCCTCGCTACGAGCTCGCCTATGCGGATATCGTCGGGGCCGACGCCCTTCAGAGGCGCGAGGTTTCCGTGGAGGATATGATACCTCCCCTTGTAGCCGCCCATCGATTCGAGCGCCATCATGTCCTTGTAGTCCGATACCACGCAGACGGTAGATGGGTCCCTGCCCGCGTCATTGCATATCGAGCAGGGGTCGGTGTCCGAGAAGGTCATGCAGACAGGGCAGAGCGCGACCTTTTCCTTGACGTTCTGAAGACAGCTTGAGAGCTCGTCGACATACTCCCTTTTGGCGTTCAGTATGTAGAGGGCGAGCCTTGTGGCGGTCTTTTCGCCGATACCCGGGAGCCTCGATATCGCTTTTATAAGGTTGTTTATGGGTTCGGCGTACTGCATGCTAAAACCTTAAAAGAGCCCGGGGATGTTCATCCCGAGACCGGCGGTAAGCTTGCCCATCTCGTCGGAGACCATCTGCTTGCTCCTCCTCAAACCCTCGTTCACCGCGGCGGTGACGAGGTCCTGGAGCATGTCTATGTCCTTGGGGTCCACGACCGACGGGTCTATCTTCACGGAGACGACCTCCTGCGCGCCGTTTACCGTGGCCGTCACCATGCCGCCGCCTGCGGAGGCCTCGATGGTCTTTGTGGCGAGCTCTTTCTGTATCTCGGCCATCTTCTCCTGCATCTTCTGGGCCTGTCTCATCAGGTTACCCAACTGCTTAGACATTGGTCCTCCTCCGGTCCTCTATGACCCTCGCGCCGAGGATGCGTCTCGCATCCGCGACGACCGGGTCATCTTTTTTCTTTTCAGTCGAGCCGAGCCCGCCGAGCCTTAGCTTTACGGGCCTTTTATAAAAATCCTCTAACGCCGCCTCTATCGCGCCCTTGTTCGACAGTATCTTTCCGCCCGCCCTTCCGGGCGCGCTCACATCGAGACAGTCGCCGTCGAGCCTTAGGGTCGCCACCGAGAAAGGCTCCGCAAGCTCCGCGTTCCTCGCCCTTATATAGCCGATAAGGTCCGAGAAGCCCTCCGAGACCGGGGGCGCTGGATAAGGGGCCGTCGCCTCGGATGCCTTCGGCGGCGCAACCGGCGCAACCTCGGGGGCGCTCTTCCGGGGGAATGAGGGCCTTTCAGGGAATCTGGCGCCTGTCCCAACTGCTACCGCACCCTTTGGCGCTTCAGGCCTCGGGCCGTTGGCGCCGCCCGTGCCTTCGATCTTTTGTCTTAAGGCTTCAATCCTTGAGACGAGCTCCTCGACGGGTTTAAGATCGTCGAACTCCGCCGCCTTAAGGAGCGACATCTCAAAAGAAAATCTCGGGGAGGCGCCTTTTACGACTTCCTCGTACCCCCTCGAGATCATGCTGAAGATCATATGCAACCGGGGTAGTTCCACTGCCTCTGCGAGCGCGCCGAGGCGCTCTATCTCGCTATCCGGCAGGTCCAGGAGAGAGGCCGCCCCCGTGGATTTCAGTACCGTAAGGTCCCTTACATGTTCAAGAAGTTCACTGCAACCCCTCTTTAAATCATAACCAAAATCATAGATCTTTTCAACAATATTCAGGGCGGTCCCGGGGTCTTTCCGGATGACGGCCGAAAGGAGGTCGTAGAGGACCGAGCGGTCCATGAGGCCGAGCGCGTCGGAGACGTCCGACTCTTTCAAGTCCTTGCCGGAATAGGCCAGCACCTGCTCCAGGAGGGATTGCCCGTCCCTTAAAGACCCGTCCGCCTCTCTGGCGAGCTGGAAGACGGCCTTGTCCTCGTACTCTATGCCCTCTTCCTCGACTATCTTCTTAAGGTGCCCCTGGAGCTCCCTGAAGGGGATGCGCTTGAAATCAAACCTCTGGCACCTCGAAAGTATGGTAAGGGGGATCTTGTGGACCTCGGTAGTGGCGAAGATGAATACGGCGTGTGGGGGCGGTTCCTCGAGGGTCTTCAAAAGCGCGTTGAAGGCCGCCACAGACAACATGTGGACTTCGTCTATTATGTAGACCTTGTACTTCCCATGCGTAGGGACGTACCTGACGCTCTCGGTAAGCTCCCTTACGTTATCCACGCTGTTGTTCGAGGCGCCGTCTATCTCGAAGACGTCGACCGAGGAGCCCGTTGCTATCCCCCTGCACGAGGCGCACTCGTTGCAGGGGACCGGGGTCGGTCCACTGGCGCAGTTGAGCCCCTTGGCGAGGATCCGCGCCGCGGTGGTCTTTCCCACGCCCCTCGGGCCGGAAAAAAGGTACGCGTGCGCGACCCTGCCCGAGGAAATAGCGTTACGGAGGGTCCTTGTAACATGGCCCTGCCCGACTATCTCCTCAAAGAGGCTCGGTCTCCATTTTCTTGCGATTACCAGGTACGAGGACATCTGGATCCCCTGGCTGAATTTATATTGGGGAATAAAACCGGGGCCCGCCGAGCGGGTCGCCTCACTCAGAGGCATTACGGAGAATACTTCCTCCAAAACTTCTTACGGGCCCTGTTGATAGCTAGGCACCCTTGCGGCACATGGATAAAGCTGCTACCGACCTGGCGGGGTTTACAGCGTACCATTGCGCAAGACCCAGCTATCAACAGGGCCCGTAAGCCTTAAAAACCAAAAAACGCCTGGGGCCGCAGGGTGGTTCAAATCCCTGTGAACAGCTATAAAGTTTCTGGCGGAGAGAGGGATTTGGCTTCCATTCGGAACCCTGCCTCGCATTCCAGCCCGGCCGCCCAACGCTACCGGCTGCGTCCATGCGGCACACATCACTCGCATCCGCTCGGCGCTTGGGTCGGTTCAAATCCCCACGAGCGCCCGTAAAGTTTCTGTAAAGTTTCTGGCGGAGAGAGAGGGATTTGAACCCCCGGTGCCGTTTCCGGCACAGCTGATTTCGAGTCAGCCACCTTCAGCCTCTCGGTCATCTCTCCGTAAAAATTTCTATAATACCGAGCCCCGGAGAGGCCATTAAGCCCCGGTATCTCGTCAATATTCAGCCTGAGAGAGGGATTCGGCTTCTGCGTTTCGGCCTCCTGCCTCAACGCTCCAGCCCGGACCGTCTTCGCTTCCGGCCGCGTCCTGCGGCCTCTTCCTCGCGTCCGCTCGGCGCTCAGACGGTTTCGAATCCCTTCATGCCCGCAGGCTATTTCTGGCGGAGAGAGAGGGATTCGAACCCTCGGTACATTTTATTGTACATACGATTTCCAGTCGTACCCCTTCGGCCGCTCGGGCATCTCTCCGTATTAAATTATCTTATGAAAATACTTGGCAGGTCCCTTGGACCCGGACTATTAAATTAAGCATATTTTATGCCGGATGTCAAAAGGATTTAAAGCATCAAATCGGGCAGAAAAACTAAAAGGCCCCTGCCCGAGTAGGGGCAGGGGCCTTTTTTGTTAAATCAAATGGGCCTCTTACTTCTTCTGGGCCGCCTTGGCTACCCCGGGAGCGACGAGCTTCATCGGGAACCTTGCGTCGGTGTAGGAGTTGAACTCCGGGAATTCCTTGAATACCCACCCCTTTGCGACGGTCTTGTCGTTCTCCTGCAACTCGACGAGCACCGCGGGGTTCTTCGCCTCGTTCGACCTCGACTCTATCTTGTTATCCGAGATCGCGTAGTCCGGGACAAACGCCTCCACTTTAAGCTTCAATCCCGGCTTAAGCGTAACGGCAGACCCGACATTTATTGTGACGACCTGCGAGGAATTGGAAGAGGCGTCCGTGATATCGAGCTTTACCTCCTTCCACTTCGCCTTTACCTCGGGCGAGAGGCTCACCTCTTTCTGCGTCTTTATGTTCGCATGCGCGGCCTTGTTGATGTCAGTCACGGTCTGGTCGCCCGTCGGCGGGTGCCCAGGGGGGGCGGCCTGCTGGCTCACAGCGCCCTGCTCCTGCTGAGGCTGGGGCTGAGCTGTCTGCTCCTTGCCCTTGCAACCGGCTATCGCGAGCATAGCGACACTCGCGGCAACCAATAGAAACCTGGAACTCTTCATCGATCTCATGGCTTTAAACTCTCCCTCCATGTTGGTTTTTTTAAAAGTCAAAATTTATAGATAACATATCCATGCCGGAAATAAAAGGTTTTTTAAATAGATGACTTGCCTACCTCGCGGCGTGCTTCCGCCAGGCTTTGTCCAGCTCGTCATAGCTCATGTAGACGGACGCCTTAAGCGATTCGTCCAGGGACATGCCCGAGCCCAGGTTCTCGAGCACCCTCTTGACCGCGGATACCCCGAACTCCCTTATGATGTACTCCGTAGAGGACAGGCTCAGCAGGTACGCCGTATGGGCCGTGCTCGAATTGTACCCCATGAACGACCCCTCGAGGAGCTTTAGCCTCATGCCGGAGGAGACCGCCTCGCTTATCTCCTCTGCGTTGGCAACCGAGCTTTTGCCCTCCTCGTATTGCGCTATCCCCTCGTTCAGCCACATAGGCGCCCTGCCCTTTGATATCCTGTGAACGACCGCGTGGGTGTACTCGTGGAAGACCACCTTCTCAAGCTCTGAAGTCTTGTCTGCAAGCCCGCCCGCCGGGATCTTTATCCTGCCGTCGTATATCGCGCCTGCCCAGGCCGGGGACCTCGTGACATCCCTGAATGTCTCTTTTGTGTAAAGGAGCGCCTCTATCCTGTCCTCGGGGTAGAAGGCGAGGTCGGAGCCGACCTTCAGATACGCCTCTTCGAGAAGGAGCCCGATCAGGTGGCCGGCCACCGCGTTCTCACCGCCCTCGTATCTTACGAGGAAGCGGGAGCCGTCGCGGCTGCCCATCCTGCCTTCGAAGTCGTTTTCCGCCTTGAGCTTTGAGAGCCTTTCTTTCAAAGAGCGGTCGTTCGGGTCGATTTCAAGCCCCTTCTCAAGGCTCTCTATGGCCCCGTCCCTCTCGCCCTTATCAAGCCTCTCCTCGGCGAGCCTCACATAAAGGTTCTTGAGCCTCCCCCTTATTTCGCTCTGGTCCTTAAGCCCCTCAAGCGACTCAACCGCCCCTTCGGTGTCCTTGAGCTTTAGCTTCACATTGGCGAGGTTCCGTAAAAATACCGGCTCTTTTGAGAGCTCAAGCGCTTCAGTCAGCATCTCCTTTGCGCGCTCGTAGTTGCCGGACCCGTACTCATCCGTCGCCGCGCCGTTCAAGGCCTTTGCAAGCGACGCGCCGGATTCCTCCGACGGGTTGTCCTTGTACGCGGCCCTGTAGAGGGATACGGCCCTGGTGAACTCGCCTGCCTTATATGCCTCATATGCCGCGCTCGCGTTAGGATCGGAGGTTGGTCCGCTCTCCGCGGGTGAAACAGCAAGCGGGCCTGCCTCCACATCCTCTTTGCCGGAATAAAGGGGCTCTTCGTACTTAGGTGGGGCAATCGGGGGTTTTCTGGTATAGAACCTGTAGGCGAGGATTGCGACGAATATAACGGCGATGACGAGGAGGAGGGATACCCTCCCATCCTCGCCATCGGAAAGATGAATGAGCCGCCCGGGAAGCCCCGGATGCTTGCGGTCTTTTATCGGGCCGGGTCGGGTCGGCAAGCGTCTCTTTCTATTCAGGGCCGAAAAAGCCCGTTAATTCTTTTCAGGACCTGATAAACTCTCAGCGCCTTTTCCTCATCTTCACAGCGCCGAGTATGAGGTTCGCTATGACCGATACAAAGTATATCTCGTCGTCGCTGAACTCCCTCGATACGACGGTCTGCGCGTTAAGAACGCCGAAGGGCTCGGCCCCGGAGAATATCGGGTACGAATACATCGTCTTTATCTTGTACTGCTCCTCTTTTGTCTCCTGGAAGTACCTGTAGCGGTTGTCCGTGGAAACGTCGGGGATGAGGAGCGGCTTCTTGGCGTCCACCGCCGAGCCTGTTATCCCCTCGCCTATTTTAAGGCGAGCCTTCCCTACCGCCTCCTGGGCAAGGCCGTGCGTGGCGCGAAGCACGAGGTAGTCGCCGTCCCAGAGATAGATGGAGCAGATGTCGACCCCGAGCCTCCTGGCCGTCTTCTCGACGACGGCCTTCAGGACCTCTTCGAGGTTATAGTCGGAAGAGGCCAGCATCGAGATCTCTTCGAGCGTGATTATCTCCTTCTGCTCCCTGTCGGCCCTCTGCTCGAAGAAGAACCTGCCGCTGTCGTCGAACGTGAGCGGCAGGAGGCTCTCCCGCGAAAAATGCGGATTTATCGCCTTTGTCGCCGAGGGCGCGGTCCTGTACTCGGAAAAGCCGCACGTGCAGGAGATCTTTATCCTGTAGTCGTCCACCCTCGCGGACTTCATCTTCTTGCCGCATTTCCTGCACCTGATAATAGATTCCATCATAAGGTCTCCTTGAGTGGCGCTTTTCTCTTACTGGTTTTCAGGCGCAACAGGCGCGCTCGCGGGTGCGGCTTCCTTTTTATCTTCCGTCTGCGGTTTCGCTTCCGGCGCGGCCACGTCAACGGGTTTCTGCGGCTGGACCGTCTCAACCGGTTTTACCGGTTTGGGTCTCGGCCCCTGGTTTATCTGTACGGAGCCTCCCTTCGGGACCTTGAAGGACACGACCTCTCCGGCCTTGCCGAGAGGCGGCATCTTCTTGCCGTCATGGAAAAGATTTACCCCTCCGGCGTTCCCGACTATGAGCGAGAATAGCTCCTTTGCCTTCCACGAGACCGACTCCCCGGGCCTCAGGTAGACCTCGAACGGTTCTCCGCTGTCTATCCGTATCTTTACCCAGGCGACGTCGGTCGCAGTGACAGAGAGCGTGTGGCTATCCTCGACCGGCTGTACTAACGGAAGGGCCTGGGCAGGAGGCTGGACAGCCTGCTGGGCCGTTGCCTGAGGAGGCGGCGCGGGTTTCAATACCTCTTTAGCCTGGGCCTTCAACTGCTGGAGCGCCGCTTCCGGTGCCTTTTGCGGGGAAGCCACCGGCTGTACTGGCGCGGTCGTTACAACCGCTTCCTTCTGGGGCTGGGGCACGGCTGTAGTCACAGGCTGCGCGGCAACAGGCGTCTGCGCGGTAGCCGTCACATCCGCCGGGGCCTGTACCTGCGCTTCCGTTGCAACGGGTCCGGGTGCCGGCGCGGGCTCTTCCTTTTTCCCGCCGAACGCGACATAGAGTATCACTATAACGGCAACGATTGCCGCGCCTACGGCGTAGGCGGCGTTATTTTTAAGCCCCTTGGGGACGTGCACCGGGATTGAGGACGCCTCGCGCTTTTTCTTAAGGCTCGCGCGCTTGTACTCCTCGGGATGCTCCTTCTCGTTCTTCTCCCTTAAAAAGACCTCGAAGCGCAATACGGCATCGGTCTCATCGAGCCCGAGCGCCTTGCAGTATGTCTTTATGTAGCCCTTTATGAACGTGGGATGGGGCATTGTGTCGTACTCGTCGGCCTCCAGCGCCGCGAGGTACTTCATAGGCACCCTCGTGGCCTCATAGATCTTGCCGATAGATACGCCTCGGAGCTCCCTCTCCCTCCTCAGATATTCGCCCGGACTTTCCATCCTATAACCTCTCTTCTGAAACCAAAAAGGCCCTTAAGCCTTTTTATACGACAACGGCCTTAAAAAAGCCGTGATAAAAATACCTCGTCATTTAAGGAGCCTTATGTAGTCCCTCGCGGCCTGCGCCCTCTCCCCTTCGGGCGCGGCCTCTACCGCCTTTTCGAAGGCCTTTAGCGCACCGGCCTTGTCGTTCTGTTTTATAAGCGCCACGCCGAGGTTGAAGTACCCGTTGGCAAAGGCGGGCGCGGCCTTTACCGCCCTCTCATACGCCTCGGCGGACTCCTTGTAGTTGTTCATCTTATCGAGCGTGAGCCCCATGTTATAATAGGCGGCCGCGTACCTCGGGTCCTCATCGACGGCCTTTCTGTAGCTCTCCAGCGCGGCCTTATAATCGCCCTTGTTGAAGAACGCCTGCCCGATATTGTAGTGCGCGAACTGCGGGGTGCCGTAGAAGATGTTATCGAGCGCGGCGCGGGCCGATTGGATCGCGGCGTCCCACCTGCCGTCGACTATGTAGACCGCCGACAACGCGACATGCGCCTCGGAGAACTTCGGATTAAGATCGATCGCCTTTTTCATCTCCTTTATCGCCTCGGCGTTCATGTTCTTGGCGAAGTAGGCGAGCCCGAGGGCGTTATGAAAGGCCGGCTCTCCGGGGTGCATCTCGACCGCGGTCGTCAATTCCTTGAGCGCGTCCGTATAGTTTCTCTCGTTAAGGTGGACCGAGCCGAGCCTGAAGTGTATCTCGGCCTCGTCCCTCTTCTGGGCAAGCGTGGGCCCGCAGGCGACGAGGGCAGAGGCGATTATGAGGAGGAAGACAAATTTAAGGAGCGGACCGGTGAGCACCTTCATTAGGAGCTGTCTTTCTTGATGGTTAGCGTGAGTTGTTTTCAATGATCCCCGATGCAAGCAGACTATTTCCGTCCCCTGCCAGCCAGAGGTTTGTAACTCGTTGAATTATATCATATATCTTCAAAGTGGGTCAATTGCTTAAACTCCGAGTACCTGGCCCTTATCTCAGGTAGCGTAAGCGTCTTCAAGCGGTTCAGGCTGAACGCCTCGACATTGAAGGAGGCCATGACCGACCCGAATATGATCGCCTTCCTTATGTTATCCTCGCTTAAGTCCCCGGTGTTCGCGAGATACCCCATGAGGCCTCCGGCGAATGTATCGCCCGCGCCTGTGGGGTCGAATATCTCCTCTAACGGATAGGCCGGGGCCGAAAACATGGATGACCCGTTGAACATGAGCGCGCCGTACTCGCCCCTCTTTATGATGAGGGTCCTGGGGCCGCACGCGAGTATTTCTTTCGCGGCCTTAACGAGGCTCGCCTGTCCGGAGAACTCCCTCGCCTCCCCCTCGTTGATGACGAAAAGGTCGACACCCTTAAGGAGCTTCCGGAGGGCGTCGGGCTTCCCTTCTATCCAGAAGTTCATGGTGTCGCATGCGATGAGCTTGGGCCTTTTCACCTGCTCGAGCACCTTCATCTGGAGCTCGGGGTCGATGTTCGCGAGGAATACGAAGGGGGAATCCTTGTAGCTCTCGGGGACCTCGGGGTTAAAGGCGCTGAAGACGTTCAGGTGAGTCTCAAGGGTGTGCGCCTGATTGAGGTCGTAGTCGTAGCGTCCCTTCCACCTGAAGGTCTTGCCAGGGACTTTCTTGAGCCCCGCAAGGTCTATGCCCTTTTCCTTAAGCCCGGTTATGTGCTCTTCGGGGAAGTCTTCGCCGACGACCGCAACGAGCTTTACGTCCGTAAAATAGCTCGCCGAGGTCGAAAAGTACGTCGCAGAGCCGCCAAGGACGTCTTCGGCTTTGCCGAACGGGGTCTCGACGGAATCGAAAGCGACTGAACCTACAACTAAAATAGACATCTCTTGCTCCTTACTTTATATATTTGCCGAGAAGCGGGCTCAAGTCCTTGAGCGTCTTCGCGGGTATCCTTTTAGGGTCCGTGATCGTCGCGTACTTAAGCGCACTCGCGCACTTGCACTCCCTGCCTGCGCCTATCCCCGGCACCGCCTTCTTTATGATCTCTCTCGCCATCGCGACATTCTTCTTCAATGTCTCGATTATCATCTCGACCGTGACTGATTCTTCCGTCGTGTGCCAGCAGTCGTAGTCGGTGGAGAGCGCGACGGTCGCGTAGCATATTTCCGCCTCCCGCGCGAGCTTCGCCTCCGGGATGTTCGTCATGCCTATGACGTCGACCCCCCACGACCTGTATATGTTCGATTCCGCCCTTGTCGAGAACTGCGGCCCCTCGATGCAGATGTACGTGCCGCCCTTGTGAACGGTCGCGCCCGCGTCCTTCGCGGCGCCGTACAGCACATCGCTCAAGGGCGAGCAGACCGGGTCGGCGAACTCGACATGGCCTACGACCCCGTTGCCGTAGAAGCTCGAGGGCCTGCCCTTGGTCCTGTCAAAGAACTGGTCGACTATGACGATATGGCCCGGCGCTATCTTCTCCTTCATCGAGCCGACGGCCGAGACCGAGATTATCCACTCGACGCCGAGCTTCTTCATGCCGTAAATGTTCGCGCGGTAGTTGACCTCGGTCGGAGTGAACCTGTGCCCCTTGCCGTGCCTCGGGAGGAACACCATCTTCGTGTCGCCCAGCATGCCGGTAAGGTATTCGTCCGACGGGTCTCCGAACGGGGTCTCCACCTTTACGGACTTTATGTCGGTAAGACCGTCCATCTCATAGAGGCCGCTGCCGCCTATTACGCCTACAACCTTCATCCTCGATACTCCTTAAACGCGACTATTTTTCAAAACATTTCCATTCAAAAGCAATTTAAACATTTATCATTACAAGAGGTTCGGGTCAATATTTATTCGGCTATCTCTAAAAATTAGGAATTTTTTCTGAGGTCAAGGAATGGCGGAAATAACTAACTCGCAGACTGCGGATATCTACCTTAAACTTCCCCTCCCTTGACGGGAGGGGATAGGGGGGAGGGTGAGATCTCTGATAGGCGCAGGGCCAAAACTATAATGCGGGCTTTGGGATAAATCGATTCATAGCCTTTCGATACCAAATTTGCCCGTCCGGCACGCTTCACCCCCACCCTATCCCTCCCCCGTCAAGGGGGCGGGTTTTTGATTCGGAATAATCCTTTATAGTACAGCAATTACGCGCCTTTTGCCTCATACCAGCCCTTTAACTGTCCGCACGCGGCCTGTATCTCGGAGCCCTTCGACGAGCGCACTATTACCACGAACCCGGCCTCTTTGAGAAAGTCGTGTATCCTTAACACGCGCTCGGTTTCCGGGGACTTGAAGGCCGCTCCAGGGAAGGCGTTGAAAGGGATAAGGTTTATCTTGCACGGTAGGCCGTGCAAGAGCCTTACGAGCCTTTTGGCGTCCTCAATAGAGTCGTTCACATCCTTCAATACCACATACTCTATCGTTATGTGCCTCTTGCCCTTTAGGGGATACGACCTCAAGGCAGGGATGAGCTCGGAGAGAGGGTACTTCTTGTTGATGGGCATTATCCGGTCTCTGACCTCGTCGGTCGTGGCGTTCAGAGAGACCGCGAGGTTTATGTTCGACTCCTCGCCGAGCTTCTTTATGCCCGGGACGAGCCCGGCTGTCGAGAGAGTGACCTTGTTGTGCGAAAAACCGAACCCCCTCGGGGCCGTCAGTATCTTCGTGAACTTGAGCACATTGTCAAAGTTGTTCAGCGGCTCGCCCATGCCCATGAGGACGATGTTCGTGAGTTTTTCCCCTTCGTCGAGTATCTTTATCGCCGAGAAGACCTGGTTCGTGAGCTCCGAGAGATTAAGGTTCCTCGTGAACCCGGCCATGCCGGTCATGCAGAACCTGCACCCGAGCGCGCACCCGGCCTGGGAAGATACGCAGAGCGTCAATCTGTCGGTCTCGGGTATTAAGACCGACTCGATCCTCGCGCCGTCCTCGAGCTCGGTAAGAAATTTGCGCGTGCCGTCGGCGGCTTTCCGCACCTCAAGTACATTGCCTCCGCCGATAAAGAACTCCTCCTTGAGACGCGCCCTGAAGGCCTTGGAGATATCGGTCATCTCGTCTATGTCGACGGCGCGCCTCTGGTATATCCAGGCAAAGAGCTGCTCGGCCCTGTACGGCTTTTCTTCAAGACGCCTGGCCTCGGAGGCGAGGTCGTCGTAAGTCATGTCTCTTAGATTTCTCATAAGGTCTTTCCCGTGCTGTGCTTGCAATTATGGCGAATATGTCGGTCCCGGCAGTTGTATCGTTGACAGAGTTGTCGGGTTACGCTCCGCTAACCCGACCTACTAACCCAACATAAAAAATCGTAAGCGTTAAAAAAGGCGGAGTCAAAGACCCCGCCTTTCGTGCTATCAAAAATCCCTTGTCATTGCGAGGAGCGTCCTCGCCGGACTGGCGAATCCATACCCGGCGGCTCAGTATAGAAAAGGCTACGGGCATCGATTCGGCTTTGGCCACGCGCCGAGCGTTTTGCGACGAAGCAATCTCAAGGGCTTGATTTGCTATTAAAGATGAGATTTTCGCCGCGCTCGCAATGACAGCGACTCTCAGTCGCCTTTCTTCTCCACGCCTCAGTGGTCGACCTTAGAGACAAGCCAGTATACCGCCCCGAGCACCGCCACAGCCGCTACGAGCGAGACCTGCGCCTCCACGGCGTCGGACTTAAGGCTCGTCACAAGTATCTTCCGTATCATGGCTACGAGCGCGACACTTATAAAGACCTTGATCGCGAACTTGCCGCCCTTCAAGTGCTTTATCTCGGTGTCCATGAGCTCAATGACCACCCAGAGCATGAGGAGCGAGCCGAGCGTGCTCAAGAGCCCCTTCTCGATGTTGCCGTCGAGGATGTGTATTATGTCGTAGACGAAGAGCCCCATGACCATGACCCCGAGGACGACGAGCCCGAGGACAAGAACGAGGTTAAGCCCGTGGGAGTAGCGGTTCGCGAGCTGTATCAGATAGGACTCGACCTTCTGCGAGAGGAAGAACTTCTTCTCCTCCTCTATGTAGGAGCTCGTGAAGACATCGAGGTTTATGTCGAGTATCTTCTCGACAGAGCGCTCGAGGTAGGCCTTGTCCCCGTTGCCGTCGAACTCCTTTTCTATGACCTCGCGGGTGTAGCGCTTGACGAAGTGGAAGGCGGCGTTGACATAGTGGGCCGGCAGCGCTATCTTCACATGGGCCATCCCGACCTTTTCGAGCTCCTTTAAGTACATGGGCCCGTACTCGCCCTCGAAGAGCCTTATGAACCAGGTCTTGAGCGCGTCCTGGTGCCGCATTACGGTCGCCTCGTCCTTGAGGAATTTGCCGGCCTCGTCGAAGTTCTTCACATAGTTGTAGAACTCGACGACAAACGAGTCGCGGTACTTCTCCATCGCGGGCTTCAATGACTGGAGGTTCTTGACGTCACCCGCGGTGAAGTTGTAGTGGGATTTTATCTTTTCTATCGTCTCCATCAACGCCTTATAAAGTTATTGAAAATCTCTACTGTGCGAAATGGCTTGTCAGATTGCTCAAAAAGCTCCAGATGCGAGGCGTCGAGGCATCGGGGAGCGAGGCGTACTTTCGTTTGTACGCCGCAACGACGAACGCCGAAGACAACAAAGCAGATGGACTTTTTCAGCGATCTGACTCTATCTTTTTATTTCCAGGGCATTAAAGAAATACCCTATCTCGAACGCGGCGGTCTCCGGGGCGTCCGAGCCGTGGACTATGTTCGATTCGATCGAGTCTGCGAGGTCCTTCCTTATGGTCCCTGGGGCGGCCTTTGCCGGGTCTGTCGCGCCCATTATGTCTCTGACCTTCTTTATCGCGCCCTCGCCTGACAGGGCCATGAGCACTACCGGGCCCGAGGACATGAACTCTGTCAGCGAAGCGAAGAACGGCCGCGCCTTGTGGACGGCATAGAAGCCCTCGGCCTCGGCCTTTGTAAGGCTCGCCATCTTGAGCGCGACGACCTTAAGGCCCTGCTTCTCGAACCTGCTTATGACATCCCCTATTGCGTTCTTCCTTACTCCGTCCGGCTTTACTATCGAAAGCGTCCTTTCCATCTTCTTAACCGACTCCTTGTTTTTATTTATAACAGGCCATCTGAAAATTAGAAATTTTTTCTGAGATCAAGGAAGGGTGAAAATAAAAAGCGCAGCATATTTAAAAATATGTGAGCATTTTTATTTACGCCCTGACGCAGAGGTCAGGAAAAATAGCAATTTTCAGTTATGGCATCTTTCTGATGAGGTTTTCTATTGCATACCTCGCCACTTCCTCGAAGGGTATCGGGCGGGCCATGAACTTCTCAGAGGCCATATTCGTCTCGGCGACCCCTATCCAGACGACGTTCCCGGTATAGGCGTCCCACATCTCGAGGTATATCTTTATCTCGGACTCATGGGTCTTGAAGAGCGTCAGCCCGAAGAGCGAGAACCTCGTCGACTGCCTCTGCTGGAAGTTTATGAGCCTCGGCTGGACGAAGTACCTGACGTTCAGCGCCATGCCGAGTTTTTTAAGCCTGTCCCTGTCGAGTATGCCCGTTGTTGCGTAGGCGCGGAGCATCTCGGCGTAGTCCGGGGTGAATCCCCTGCTGTTTATGCTGGAAAGAGACTCCCAATAAGGGACGATCTTCAGGTCCGGCCGCTCTTTTTTGAGCGCCTCCTCTACGAACTCCCCGAGTATCTTCCTGTACTCATGGGCCCCCTCTCCGTCGGCGGCAGTGAGCAACCCGAGGGCGTTGCCGTTATATTTTTCAGCGAAGTCCGGAGACCTGTAGGTCTCTCTTACGCCGAGGTTCGCCTGCCGGAGCGGGTCTGACGCGCACGACGTGAGGAGCCCCGCGGAAAGTGCCAAGACCAGGACAAGTTTTTTCATGAGCCTTTATGGTGCGGCAGGGTTTTAGTCGCTGAATTCACCGCGTACGGTCACCCTTTTAAGGAGCCTGGAGCGTGCTCTCCGCTGTTTTGAGGCCTGATTCGACACCCAAAGCCATTACTACAAAAACGCTAATCGAGCGTCAATACGCTGTATTCTCAGCCGTACTTTTGCGTACGCCCGAGCGATGAGCCGGGGAGCTACACATTGCGAAGTCATGACGCCAAGTTGAGTCTGCCGGCAGACCTGCCGGCCGTTAGACCCCTCAGGTGCCGCCGCCGTAACCTACGACTACCATCCCGCCTTCGACTATTACCGGGACGTTCCTTGAGCCGCCGGAGAGCTTCAGCATCCTCGCCATGTTCTCCGGAGAGGCCTTGACGTTCACGTACTCGACATCGTAACCCTTTTTCGCGAATTCCTCACGGGCCGCGTTGGTGTAGGGTCAGGTGTCCTTGCCGAAGATGATGACCTTTTCGCGCATATCTGTCCTCCCCGATTTGAATGGACGATACGGAAACGGAAGTTTACGACAGGCGCAACCGTCTCTCTTATTATACCCGAGAGTTTAAAAAAATGCCCGGAAAACAAGAATTGTGAATATACACCGGGTCAAGTGGGTTTTACAAGGGTTATGTTCCCGGATGGCTCGGGGTCACCTGCTTTTTCCGACCCCTTTTCGCGGACATAAACCGTTGAGGCGGCACCTCGAGCAAAAGGGCGAGACCGGCGCGCAGACGTTCTGGCCGTAGGTCACAAGGAGGTCGTTTATCTCTATCCAGTACCTCTTCGGCAGATTCTCGCGGAGCACGGACTCGGTCTCTTCCGGGTTCTTTGTGGATACGAACCCCCAGCGGTTCGTTATCCTGTGGACATGGGTATCGACGCAGATGCCGGGCTTTCCGAAGCCCATTGTCACGACGAGGTTCGCGGTCTTTCTCCCCACGCCCTTGAGCTTTAAGAGCTCGTCTATCTCGTCCGGGACCCGTGAATGATATTTGGAGGTCAGCTCCCTCGATATCTCTTTTATCGTCCGGGCCTTGGTCCTGTAGAACCCGGCCGGGAATATGGCGCGCTCGATCGTTTTTTCATCGAGCCTTGAGACAGCGTCCGGCGTATCCGCGAGAGCGAACAATCTCTCGGAAGCCGCCCTTGTCGTCTCGTCCTTTGTCCTCAAGGAGATGATGCAGGAGACGAGGACCCGGAAGGGGTCTTTCGCCTCAGAGACCTCGGTGACATACGGGGTCTTGAGCCTTTTGACCTCGGACCTGAGTATCTTTATTACTAAGGGCATGTCTTTGACGGTCATGGGGGTATATTACTATGGGTGGGGGAAAGTTCAAAGGGGTTCCGGGGGAGTAAAAAGGCGCGACAGCTTACTCAACATGAAGGTCATAAAAAAACGGGGCGGCGTCTTGCGACCGCCGCCCCGTCGTATTTCCTCCGCTCCTTCGGGGTCGCCCCCTCTGGCCCGAATTTACATCATGTCCATTCCGCCCATGCCGCCCATTCCACCCATGCCGCCGGGCATGCCGCCCAGCGACTTTTCTTCCTTCGGCTTCTCGGCTATCATGCACTCGGTCGTGAGCATGAGAGAGGAGATCGAAGAGGCGTTCTGGAGGGCGATCCTGGAGACCTTGGTCGGGTCGATGACGCCGGCCTTGACGAGGTCCTCGTAGGTCTCGGTCGCGGCGTTGAAGCCGAACGCGCCCTTGCCGTTCTTCACCTTCTCGACGACTATCGAGCCTTCGAGGCCCGCGTTCGCCGATATCTGGCGGAGCGGCTCCTCGAGCGCGCGCCTTACGAGCTTTACGCCGAACTGCTGGTCGCCTTCGAGCGAGAGCTGTTCGATCGCGGCGAGCGTCCTCATGTAGGCGACACCGCCGCCAGGGACGACACCTTCCTCAACGGCCGCGCGGGTCGCGTGGAGGGCGTCCTCTACGCGGGCCTTCTTCTCCTTCATCTCGGTCTCGGTCGCGGCGCCGACGTTGATGACGGCTACACCGCCCGCGAGCTTCGCGAGCCTCTCCTGGAGCTTCTCCCTGTCGTAGTCGGAGGTCGTCTCCTCTATCTGGGCCCTTATCTGCTTTATCCTCGCTTCGATCGCGTCCTTCTTGCCGGCTCCGTCGATGATCGTCGAGTTCTCCTTGTCTATCACGATCCTCTTGGCCCTGCCGAGGTCCTTGAGCTCGATGGTCTCGAGCTTTATGCCGAGCTCTTCGGCGATCAGCTTGCCGCCGGTAAGGGTGGCGATGTCGTCGAGCATGGCCTTGCGCCTGTCGCCGAAGCCCGGGGCCTTTACGGCCGCGGCCTGGAGCGTGCCTCTAAGCTTGTTCACGACGAGGGTCGCGAGGGCCTCGCCATCGACGTCCTCGGCGATGATGAGGAGGGGCTTCCCCATCTTGGCTATCTTTTCGAGCACCGGGAGGAGCTCCCTCATGTTCGATATCTTCTTCTCGTGGATGAGTATGAAGGCGTCCTCGATGACGCACTCCATCCTCTCGGCGTCGGTCACGAAGTACGGGGAGAGGTAGCCTCTGTCGAACTGCATGCCCTCGACGACGTCAAGCTGGGTCTCCATGCCCTTGGCCTCTTCGACGGTGATGACGCCTTCCTTGCCGACCTTCTCCATCGCCTCGGCGATTATCTCGCCGATGGTGGTGTCGCCGTTCGCGGATATGGTGCCGACCTGGGCGATCTCCCTCTTCTCCTTCACGTTCTTGGAGAGCTTTCTGAGCTCGGCTATGGCGACCTCGACGGCCTTCTCGATGCCCCTCTTAAGGTCCATCGGGTTGTGGCCGGCGGCGACGAGCTTGGAGCCTTCCCTGAATATCGCCTGGGCGAGGACCGTGGCGGTCGTGGTGCCGTCTCCGGCGACGTCCGAGGTCTTGGAGGCGACTTCCTTGACCATCTGCGCGCCCATGTTCTCGAACTTGTTCTCGAGCTCTATCTCTTTTGCGACGGTCACGCCGTCCTTGGTTATGATCGGCGAGCCGAAGGACTTCTCGATGACGACGTTCCTTCCTCTCGGCCCGAGGGTCACCTTTACGGCGTCGGCGAGCGTGTTGACGCCCTTCAATATCGAGCTCCTTGCGCTCTGGCTGAATAAGAGTTCTTTAGCGGCCATGTTCTATATTCCTCCTTGAAATGTCTTTATGTTGTTTGGGGTTACTTCTCGACTATGCCGAGTATGTCCTCTTCCCTCATGATGAGGAACTCTTCGCCTTCGATCTTTATCTCGGACCCGGCGTACTTGCTGAATATGATCCTGTCGTTGACCTTGACGTCGAGCGGGGTGTACTTTCCATCCTCGCGCTTGCCGGGGCCTGCCGCGATAACCTTACCCTCTGCCGGGGTCTCCTTGGCTGAATCCGGGATGATGATACCCCCCTTGGTCTTCTCCTCCTCGGCGAGTCTCTTGACAATTACGCGGTCATGAAGCGGTTTGATCTTCATACTCTTTCCTTCCTCCTTCAATTTTAAGGTATTGTTTGTAAACCTTAGGTTGGCGATTTTGGTGTCTTAAATATATGGCCCGACCCGGGGTTTGTCAAGTCCATTTTAGCACTCTTTTTAGAGGAGTGCTAAGTAGTCGGATTATTTTATGTTTTTCGCAAGACAGACTCTTTTTGACCAAAAATATGCCCCAAAGCCATTGAAGGTACTCAGGCCTTCTGTAGAATATGACTTGGGAGAGACAGGTAAGACAATGGGCTTGGACCACTCAAGTCCGGGGCAGGTCCTGCCGATATAAAAGATAGGGAATTAGCTGAGTTATGCAAGGGCGAGCGCGCCTCTTCGTTTTTCCCCTTGCCCTTCAGCAAGTAGATAAGTATAATTAGTATAACTAATGTAACCGCTATCAAGGGGCGGGGCATTAGCGGGGCTTGAGAAAGCGGTTCTGACGATTATGGACGGTCTTTGACCATAATTGGGAGGTATAGGGACATGCTTACCGATGTGAGACCCATAGACCACTTCAAGGAGCTTGTAGCCACGGCTATAAAGCACCAGAAGGTCCGCACCAACGAGATGGCGGAGTTCTACCTCTCGTCCCTGCTCGCCGATTACATCTTCTCCGAAAAAATATCCTCAGAGCCGCTCGCGATAACCTACTTCAAGGCCCTGTCCTCCGGACGCGAGGTCCAGGCGCGCCTGATGAGACAGCTCGGCGACCTCTCCCTCTTCACATCCGGTTTTTTCTCCGACAGCCTGAAACGAAAGGTAGTCGACATAGACTACTACATCTCGATGGGCGTGACCTCGTACTCCTATGTCGCCACCCTCCATAAGGAGAACGGCTCGGAGAGCCCAATGACATCGCTCTTTTCCGAGCTTGCGGGAAAATTCAACGCCTTTGTCGATGTGCTGACGGAAGTGAGCGAGAAGTCGCGACTGACGTCGTCGAAGGACATCCTCCGGATATACGAGAGATGGCTCCGCACCAAGTCCCGCCAGGCCGAGCGGATACTACGGGAGCTCGGGATTGAGCCGTACAGGGTGGATATGAGGACGCTGCAGTAACAGGTTGCTGAAAAAGTCCATCTGCTTCGTTGGCCTCAAAGCTCGAAACTGCGGCGTACAAAAGAGTACGCCTCCCTCCTCGCTCCTCGACGCCTCGCATCTGGAGCTTTTTGAGCAGCCTGGCAAAAGGCTTAGAGCTATTTAACCCCGTCCCTCTAATTAAGGCGATTCTTGCCAGTCTATCTTTTAGACTGTCTTATTTTTTTTTAATCTTTACCAACACACCGGCGCATGGCGGAGAGCGCAAGATGGCCTTTGGCAAAAAATGCTCAATTTATAATCCTTGAGATTGCTTCGTCGCAAATGCGCTCGGCGTACAAGTCCGGCGAGGACCGCTCCTCGCAATGACAGTTAGATGAACCCGCAAGAGTAAGGCGCGGTTGTCCAAGCCGCGCCTATCGTCTTTCCAATTTCCGATAGGCGGGACTTTCCAGTCCCGCGTTTTCATCTTTACAACCCGTGCACAGGTGCGCTTATCTATGGAATTCCTCCCCTCTTTAAGTTATACTCATAAGTTATTCTACCCGATTCAACCGAGGTACTTAGCAATGGCAAAGAAAAGGGCGCTTGCGGAAGAGATCCTCGCCGCGCCCGTGCTCGATAAGGACGCCCTCGTCATAGAGGGGCTCCGGCAGAACAACCTCAAGAACCTTAACTTAAGCATCCCGCACAACAAGATCACGGCCATCGTCGGGCCGTCGGGTTCGGGCAAGTCCTCGCTCGCCTTCGACACGCTCTTTGCCGAGGGCAGGTGGCGTTTCATCGAGTCGCTCTCGACCTACACGCGCATGTTTTTAGAGCGCATGGACAGGCCGGACCTCGACGCCATCCGGAACATCCGCCCGGCCATAGCCGTCGAGCAGAAAAACCCTGTACGGGGGTCCCGCTCGACGGTCGGCACAACGACCGAGCTTAACGACTATCTCAGGATATTCTTCGCCCGCGTGGGTGCCCTCATCTGCGTCGAATGCGGCTCGCCAGTAAGGGAAGAGAACCCCGCGAAGGTCGCCGAGAGGCTCTTTACTGAAAGGTCCGGCGCGCGCCTGACCATAGGCTTCACAATCCCCTCAAAAGGGAAGTCTGCTGACGAGCTCTCCGAAGACCTCTTGAGGAAAGGCTTTATCCGCATCCGCGTCGACGGCAAAATATATAATATCGAATACGAGAGGCCAGAGACCCTGCCTGAGAGCGTCGAGGTCATAGCCGACAGGGTCGTTGTAAAAGAGACCGAGAGGCAGAGGATAACCGAGGCCTTCGAGACCTCTTTTCGCGAGGGCTCTGGCGAGGCGTGGGCTGAGGAGGCCGACGGCCCCACAGAGAGGTTCTCGACCTCGCCCGCCTGCGCCGCGTGCGGCACAAAGGCCGAGAGGCCGACACCCTTGGCCCTCTCCTTCAACCACCCGGTAGGCGCGTGCATTGAGTGCAAGGGCTTCGGCAACCTCCTCCACTACGACGAGGACAAGATAATCCCGGACAGGACGATCTCCCTAAAAGACGGCGCGATAGAGCCCTGGACCAAGCCCGCGTACAAATGGTGGTACGAGGAGCTTGAAAAATACGCGCCCAGATTTGAAATAGACCTCGAAAAACCTTTTGAGAGGTTATCCTCCCGCGAGCGCAAGCTCGTCTTCGATGGGACAAAGGACTTCGACGGGATAGACGCGTTCTTCGAGTATCTGGAAACTAAAAAGTACAAGCTCCATATAAAGGTCTTCACCTCAAGGTACAAGGGGCAGGTTACATGCCCTGAGTGCCAGGGCGCGAGGCTGAAAAAGGCCGCGCTCTCGGTCCGGGTCAACGACAGGACGATAGCGGATGTAAGCAGGATGTCGATAAGGGACGCGCGCGCGTTTTTCAAGTCCCTGAAACTTACCCCCTTCGAGAAAGAGGTATCGAAAGAGGTCCTTAAGCAGATAACCCTGAAGCTCGACTTCCTCGCCGAAACCGGCCTCGGATACATTACCCTCGACAGGCTCACAAAGACCCTCTCCGGAGGCGAGGCCCAGCGAGTATCCATAGCTACCCAGCTCGCCTCTGCGCTTACCGGCGTCCTCTATATACTCGACGAGCCGTCGATCGGCCTACATCCTATAGACATAGATACGCTGATTGCGCAGGTCAAGAGGCTCGCCTCCCTCGGCAACACCGTCGTCCTCGTCGAGCACGACCCTTCGATGATACTCGCGTCCGACAACATAGTCGAGCTCGGCCCAGGCGCAGGGGAGCGCGGCGGCCGCCTCGTATATTCCGGGCCAAGGGACGAGTTCCTCAAGACCGCCCGTACCCTGACATCGAACTACCTGACGGGCAGGGAGGTCATACATGTGCCCAGGTGGAGGAGGAACGGCTCAGGCAGGTCCATAACGCTAAAGGGCGCCTCGGGCAACAACCTCAAGTCGATAGACCTCAAAATCCCTTTAAAGACAATGACTTGCGTGACCGGGGTCTCGGGCTCGGGCAAGTCCTCGCTCGTCGTCGACACCTTCTATAACGCCTCTGCCCCGCACTTTGGCGAGTCCCGGGTCGACAAACCACTCCCTTACAAATCCCTGGAAGGTCTCGGGTATATCTCGGGCTTAAGGCTAATCGACCAGTCCCCTATCGGCAGGACCCCGAGGTCGAACCCGCTTACCTATATAGGCGGCTTCGACGCCATACGAAAACTCTACGCAACGCTGCCTGCGGCGCGGTCGATGGGGCTCTCCCCCGGCCACTTCTCGTTCAATGTGACGGGCGGCAGGTGCGAGGCCTGCAGGGGCGAAGGGGTGGAGAAGCTCGAGATGTACTTCCTACCCGACGTCTACGTGAAGTGCGCGGTATGCGGGGGAAAAAGATATAAAAATACGGTACTTGAGGCGAAGTACCGGGGAAAATCCATCTTTGACTGCCTTGAGATGACCTTCGAGGAGGCACTTCGCCTCTTTCCGTACGAAGCAGACCTCCAGAGGAGGTTTTCCATACTCAGGGACGTCGGACTCGGGTACTTGAAGCTCGGGCAGTCCGCGACGACCCTCTCAGGGGGCGAGGCCCAGCGCCTGAAGATCGCCCGCGAGCTTGTCGAAGAGACAAACGGGGATATACTCTATATCCTGGACGAGCCTACGACCGGCCTTCACCTGGATGATACCCGGAAACTCCTCTCCGTACTCGGCAGGCTCGTAGACGCCGGGAACACGGTCCTCATCATAGAGCACAACCTCGAGTGCATCAAGACCGCCGACCATATAATAGACCTCGGCCCCGGCGGAGGGGACGCCGGAGGCAAGATAGTCGCCTCCGGGAAACCCGAGGAGGTCGCCACCTCCAAATCGAGCCTCATCGCCAGATACCTAAAGGAAGCCCTCTCCCGGCCGATATAGAAAAAGGCCGTCTTTCCGCCGGGGCCTCCTTTGCAAAAAGACCCCGACACACCCGGACTTGGTAAAATTGGTTATTCAGGTTGCTCAAAAAGCTCCAGATGCGCGGCGTCGAGGAGTGAGACGTGAGGCGTACTTTAGTATGTACGCCGCAACGACGAACGACGAAGACAACAAAGCAGATGGACTTTTTCAGCAACCTGAACAAGGGTGCCTTAGCTCACATACAAACCTCTTTTGCACGGCTATAATGGCCCTCAGTAACAGGGCTCGATAGGGGCCAAAAACCCTTGAAAAAGGCCGGAAAATCAACAAAAAGGAGGGTCCGGGCAAAAGGCTTTTTCCTTGACATACCTATTCCAAGCGGGTAAGATGTCGGGCATCTCAAGTAAAAGAGGATGGCCACAATGCGAAAGATCGTCTTCATCGAACCCAACCCGCCGGACTTGCACGTTTTCACCAGGATGCCGCTCCCAAGGCTCGGGACCGTGCTCCTGTCCACCATACTGAAGAAGAACGGATACGACGTAAAAAGCTATGTCGAATCGGTCGGAGAGCTCGATCTCGAAGACATATTAAGCGCGGACGCAGTGGGTATCTCCACCATAACATCGACCTCCCGGCGCTCGTACGAGATAGCGACACTCCTAAGGAAGATAGGGATACCGGTATTCATGGGCGGACCGCACGTGACATACATGCCTGACGAGGCGCTCGAGTATTGCGACTTCGTGATGCGCGGCGAGGCCGACGACCACATCGTCGACTTCGTCAAAGCGCTCGAGAAGGGCTCCGGGTTCGAGAACATCCCCGGCCTCTCCTACAGGCTCGACGGCAAGGTCCGCCATAACAAGACCAACCCCTTTATGAAGGACATGGACTCGCTCCCCTGCCCGGACTTTACGCTCATCGCCGGGATGGAAAAGATAGGGATAAAGAGGTTCTCGATAACCCCGGTCATGACCTCGAGAGGTTGCCCGTACGACTGCAGTTTCTGCTCGGTCACCGGCATGTTCGGCCAGAAGTACAGGTTCCGCTCCAAGGAGCGCGTCATGGAAGAGCTCGAGAACATCCGTAAGGCCGGAAAGAACTGGGTATTCTTTTACGACGACAACTTCTGCGCCCATAAAAAGCGCACGAAGGAGCTCCTCCACGCCATGATAGAGAAGGGGCTCACCCCCAACTGGACCGCGCAGGTGAGGGTCGACGTCGCCAAGGACCCGGAGCTCCTCGACCTCATGAAGAAGTCCGGTTGCCATACGGTCTACATCGGGCTCGAATCCGTCAACCCGAAAACGCTCGAGGCCTACAACAAGAAGCAGTCGGTCGAGGACATAACGACCTGCATAAAGGCGCTCCACAAGAAGGGCATCCGGATACACGGGATGTTCGTCTTCGGCTCGGACCTCGACACCACGGACACCATACAGGAGACCGTCACCTTCGCCAAGAAGAACGACCTGGATTCCGTCCAGTTCCTTATCCTCACGCCCCTGCCCGGCACGAAGTGCTACCGCGACCTCGACGCCGAGGGGAGGATCATCAACAAGGACTGGTCGATATACGACGCCCACCACGTCGTCTTCGAGCCGAAGCTCATGAACTACTACCAGCTCCAGACCGAGACGATGAGGGCAACGAAGGAATTCTACTCCATTCCCCAGATAGCCAGGAGGGCGCTCCGCTTCGACCTCTTCAACGTCGGCATCAAGACCTACGGCCACAACCTCACGAAGAAATGGATAAAGGACAACCAGTCCTTCGTCGAGTACACGCGGACCATCACCAGCGCGGGCAAGAACTTCGAGCTCGCCGCCAAGAAGACCGCAGAGGACCTCAAGGAGAAGTTCCGTCAGCTTGAGCTTTCCGGCGCGATACCGCGCCTTAGACACACCAACTGACGCCAAGCTCCACAACCAGACGAGAGGACCGTATGAAGAGGAAGCTTACAACGCTATTTTTCTGCCTTGCCCTTGCGGGCGCGCTTCCAGTGGCCGCCGAGGCCGTTGGCGCGCATGAGGGGGCCCTGCAGGGGTCGTTGCCGGCCGTGAACATACGGGCTGAAGCCGGATGCGCCGGCACCTTTGGCGCCGCATCGGAATTCGAAGGGCTTGAGAAGGAAGACTGCCTTAAAGACGGGGAGCCGGAGTACTCCGAGCTCCTGGTGGAGGCGGAATCCTTTGAAGCCTGCGAGATCGAGGCCGCCTCTCAAGAGGACGGCGGGTTCCTCGAAGAAGACGAACTGCTCGCGTGCGTGAACCTCGCTCCTGTCGCCGTGCCTGCCTTTGAGGAGGACAACCTCGATACCGCGATAGCGCTCGTTGAGGAAGACGGCATACCGGACGTCCCCATCGTAGTCAACAAGAGCGTCGAGTCCTTCATAAACTACTTCCAGACCCGGGGCAGGAAGTACTTTGAGCGCTGGTGGGGCAGATCCCAGGACTACATGGTCATGCTCCAGTCGATCCTCCGCGAAGAGGGGCTTCCCGAGGAGCTCTCCTACATAGCCTTCATCGAGAGCGGATTGAACCCCAAGGCGCGCTCGAGGGCGAACGCCGTCGGCATGTGGCAGTTCATAAGGGGCACGGCCTTAAGGTACGGCCTCAGGGTCGACTGGTGGATAGACGAGCGCATGGACCCGGAGAAGGCCACCTACGCCGCCGCTAAATACTTCAGGAACCTCTACGACCAGTTCGGCTCGTGGTACCTGGCCGCCGCCGGATACAACGCCGGAGAGGGCAAGGTAGCCCGCGCCGTACGTAAGCACAACACCGACGACTTCTGGGAGCTCGCGAGCCACAAGAAGCCGTTCAGAAGAGAGACCAAGGAGTACGTGCCCAAGTACCTGGCCGCGCTCCTCATAGCAAAGGACCCCGTGAGCTACGGGTTCGAGCCGGTCGCGTACAACGACGCGGTCCCCTACGAGAAGGTCCGCATCGCGCACGCAACCGACTTGCGCGTCATAGCCGAAGCCGCGGGGACGACCGTCGACGAGATACAGCGCCTGAACCCGGAGTTGCTACGCTGGTTCACGCCGCCGAACTACCCGGACTACGAGATAAAGGTCCCGGCCGGGACCGCGCAGATGCTCGTAGAAAACATGGGGAAGCTCCCGCCCTCCAAGCGGATAGCCTTCCAGATGCACAAGGTAAGGCGCGGCGAGACGATATCGAAGATAGCCAAGAGGTACGGGACATCGGTCGGCCCGATCCTCTACATCAACAATATGAAGAGCGCAAAGTATGTAAAACCCGGTACGGTCATAGCCGTGCCGGTCAGGGCAGACGACGTCGCGAGATCCAAGGGCAAAAAGAAGGACATGGCGCTGGTATATATGCATGAGGACTTCCAGAGCTAATCTTAACCATATAAGTTGATTAAAAAGCGGGGAGCGAAAGCTTCCCGCTTTTTTTATTCTCTCTTAGAGTCCAATAAAGCGCGGCTCGCCGCGTTTTTTCCTCCCCCTTGACGGGGGAGGGCAGGGGTGGGGGTGAAAATAACTTCCCCCTCCCTTGATGGGGGGGGAAGTTATCATGTTGGGCTGAGCGCAGCGAAGCCCGACAAAAAGACGGTTGTAAAAGGGATTTACTTGAACCCCTTATAGTGTTATGTTTTAGCTGAAAATCCCGCTAAAAAGGTGTCCTGATGATCACCGTCGAATCAGCCATAGATATAATCCTGAAAGAAATAAAGCCGGTAGGGCTTGAATCCGTAGACGCCCTCTCGGCGCTCGGCCGCGTGCTCGCGGAAGACATCCGCGCCACGCGCCCCAACCCGCCCTGGGACAACTCGGCGATGGACGGCTACGCGCTGAAATCCGCCGACGTCGATAAGGCCTCCAAGGATTCACCGGTCAAGCTCAGGGTCGTCTACGACCTCCCGGCGGGACAGGTCCCGAAGGGCCCTGTCGGAGACAATGAAGCCGTGCGCATCATGACGGGCGCGCCCGTGCCCGAAGGCGCGGACGCGGTCGTCATGGTGGAGAAGACAGAGCGCGGGGCAGAAGGGTTCGTACTCATAAAAGAGCGCGCCAAAAGGGGCGAGAACATACGCAAGGCAGGAGAGGACTTCAAAAACGGGGACATAGTCATACCGGCGGGCTCGATCGTCCGCCCCGCAGAGGTCTCGATGCTCGCTACAGTCGGCTCGCCGTTCGTGCTCGTCCACAAGAGGCCGCGCGTCGCCGTGCTCTCTACCGGAGACGAGCTCGTGGATATAAACGAAGTCCCTCCGCTCGGGAAGATCTCGAACAGCAACGGGTACGCGCTCTCGGCGCTCGTCGCCGAGACAGGCGCGGTCCCCATAAACCTGGGCATCGCCCGCGACAACAAGGAGAGCCTCCGCGAGAAGTTATCAGCCGCCATGAACTCCGATGCCATTATTTCTTCCGGCGGCGTATCCGTCGGCGACTACGACTTCGTGAAGGACGTTTTGAAGGAGCTCGGCTCCGAGATGATCTTCTGGAAGGTTGCGATGAAACCGGGAAAACCCCTCGCCTTCGGCGTCATCGGGGGCAAGCCCGCCTTTGGGCTTCCGGGAAACCCCATCTCCTCGATGGTAGCCTTCGAGCAATTCGTCCGCCCCGCGCTTCTCAAGATGTCCGGGAGAAAAAAGATATTCAGCGCGCTCCTTGACGCAACGCTCACGAAAGACATAAGGATAAAACCCGGCAGGATGAACTTCATAAGGGCGGAGCTCGCAATCGACTCGACGGGCGTCACCGCGACCCCGCTCGAAGGCCAGGGCTCGGGCGTGATCTCCACGATGGTCAGGGCGAATGCGTTCGTCGTGGTCCCCAAGGACTCCGAGGGATTCAAGGCCGGGGATGTCGTAAAGGTGCAATTCTTCGACCCGTCTGTCTTCACCCGCGAGACCCCCGGGTACTGATTTAAGTCATACAATCAATACCGTTTTACATATAACATCATTCTTGGAGGACGGATGTTCAGGACAGTAGAGTGGAAGAACTCAAGTGTTGTAATGATAGACCAGCGGATACTCCCCGGCAAGGAGGTCTACAGGACCTACAGGGACTATAAGACCGTCGCGGGCGCCATAAAAGACATGGTCGTCCGTGGGGCCCCGGCCATCGGGGTCGCCGCGGCCATGGGCGTGGCATTGGGCTCGCTCAAGATAAAGGCAAAGGACTACGCCGCGTTCAAAAAGGAGTTCGATAAAGTTGCTACGCTCCTCGCCTCCACCCGGCCCACTGCCGTAAACCTCTTCTGGGGCATAGAGAGGATGAGGCGGGTCGCGGAAGAGAACAAAACGCTCCCGATAGAAAAGCTCAAGGCCCGGCTCGTCGCGGAGGCGAAGGAGATACACCGGGAGGACATCGAGATAAACCGCTCGATAGGAAGGCACGGCGGCAGGCTCATAAAGAACAACTCGACTATCCTCACGCACTGCAACGCCGGGGCGCTCGCCACAGCCGGTTACGGCACGGCGCTCGGGGTAATAAGGGGCGCGATAGAAGCAGGCAAAAAGGTAAAGGTCTTTGCCGACGAGACGAGGCCCTTCCTCCAGGGCGCGAGGCTGACCGCGTGGGAGCTCAAGAAAGACAAGATAGACGTCACGCTCATAACCGACAACATGGCCGGTTACATCATGAAAAAGGGGCTGATAGACGCGGTAGTCGTCGGGGCCGACAGGATAGCCTCAAACGGCGACGTCGCGAACAAGATAGGGACTTACTCTGTCGCTCTTCTCGCCAAGGCCCACGGCATACCTTTTTACGTGGCGGCCCCGCTCTCGACCATAGATTTAAATATAAAGCACGGCGACCAGATACCGATAGAGGAACGTAACGAAAAAGAGGTCACGCATTTAGCCGGAAAACGTGTCGCGCCCGAGGGCGTGAGCGTAAGGAACCCGGCCTTCGACGTCACCCCGAACAGGCTCGTCGCCGGGATAATCACCGAGGCGGGCGTGGCAAAGGCCCCGTACGTCCGCTCGATAAAGGCGCTTTTCAGAAAGGGATAGATGTCGCTCACAAGCTTTTTAATACTCATAGCCGTTTTCATAGCCCTAATGTTCATATACAAGAGGGCCGACAAGGCCATCAAGAAGATGGACCCGAAGATCGTAAAAAAACTCAACTGGGTCGGTTTCGTCATAGGCATCATCGGGGGCATAGCCTGGTACCTCTTCCATAACGGCATATATATGCTCATAACGCTCGCCGGCGTCCTCATCTACTTCCTCTTCTACGGCTACGACAAGATGGAGGAGGAGCAGAAGCAGTAAGGCCTTTTGAACCGGCATCGATCAACTAATGCCGTCCCCAAAAACTTCCCCTCCCTTGACGGGAGGGGACAGAGGGGAGGGTGAAAAATCAGAAGACAGCACCGGAAATTAAATAAAAAGCCCCCTCCTCCGGAGGGGGCTTTTTTTGTCCCACGGCCTTCCAGACCCAAAAGCCTCTGCTATAATCCTCCCATACATAAAATGTCCGGAGGCCCTATGAGCCGCACACTCGCGCGCCTTTATCTTCCTTGCGTCTTCGCGTGCCTTCTTATCCTCACCGGCCCGGCGCAGGCCGAAATAAGGCTCGACCTCTCGCCTTTCGACAATTTGATGTTCAAAGGCGTCTACAAGACTGACGCGGATGTATTCAAGGTCGTGATACCGCATACGGACATACGCGTCACATCAGGCGAGACCGTGCTCACCCCGGAGCTGGGATTAAAGTCCTGGGCCGCGTTCAAGAAGTCGGGTAAAGAAGCGATACTCACGGGAGAGCTCATGCTCCTCGAAGGACAGGCCGGAAGGGTCATGGCGGCCGCTCTTCGTAGCAACATCGAGGTCACGGCCCTCAGCCGCCGCTATCCGGACGACGACCCGCGAGTCCTCTTCATGCGAATAGCCGCCAAGGGCACGGAAGAGCGGCTCTCACGCTCGCTCAACAGGGTATTTGAAGAAATATAAAATACGAGAGACCTTAAGACCGAAGCCGCGCCGATCGACCCGTCCAAAGGGACCTTGAGCCCCTCCATCATATCAGGCGCGCTCGGTCACGATGGCAGGATTGAGAACGGCGTCTATATCTTCTCGACGGGAAGAACGGCCTCTTTCAAAGGCGAGACTATCGAAGGGGAAATGGGCATCGTTGACCATGCCTCATTCGCCGGGAGCGACCACCTCGCCTTTGTCACGGGGGAGTTCGTCACCTGCGAGGACGGCCTCTCCAACATGCTCAAGGCCCTGCTCGAAGGCGGCCTCGACATAACCGCCGTCCACAACGGCCTCACGACAGAGGAGCCGCGCCTCATCTTCGTCCGCTTTCAAGGCATTGCCCCGGCCCTCGACCTCGCCAAGGCGGTAAGAAGCGCGCTCGACCTCCAGTCCGGCCCCTTTGCCTGCCCGCAGTGAATGCTCCGAAACCCTCTCCAAAAATTTTTAGAGTATTCCCGCAAAGCCTCCCTATAAAAAAGACGAAATTATCCCTTCTCCCAATCTATAAGTTACAAAGATTTCCGGTGAAATACCGGGGGGAACTTTCTACAGAAAGTTCCCCCCGGTATTCTCACAGAGCAATCGATACGGCTCAGAGGAGCGCGACGGTGATCGTGACCGCCACTATCGCGGCAACGAGTATGTCCATGGGGGCGAACCCTGCAAGTTTCTTCATGACGGCATCCCTCCTTTCTTACGCCGCCATCATACAAAAGGAGGGATTAAGGAGTAATTAAAGGATTTCGCCGTTATTCATGAGCGGCCTTATGTCCTTTAGCGCCTCCACCATGTTCGGGACGAGGTCACCGCTGGCCTTCATCGCCTCTATCTCGGCAATCGAATACCACCCGAAGCCGGGTATCTTTTCGGGCTCCATGACCTTCGGCTCACCTTCGGTTATCTCGCAAATATAAAGATGGACCGAGAACTCCCCCTCAGGCGAGTGCGTGTCATATACTCCGAGGAGCCTTATGACCCGCACCTTCACCCCGAGCTCTTCCTCGAACTCGCGCAGAACAGACCTCTCCCATGTCTCACCAGGCTCTTTCTTTCCCCCGGGCGGCTCTATGCGGAGACCGTGCTTGGAATTATGGACGAGGAGGAGCCTCCCGTCCCGTATGACTATCCCCGCGGACATCTCTCTTTTCATGAGGCCATTATAACCGATGGACGCTGTCGGTCAAGTGCATAAGCCCTTGAATTCGATACGCTTCCATGACCGGTGCCACGAGTATTCACTTGCCTTTACAGGCCCGGACTGCTATGATGCCTATTATTTAGGCAGATTGACGGTGCGTGGAATGGCGTCATACGAGGATATACTCGAGAACCTCTCCGAGGGACTCATAGCCGTCGACATCGACGGCAGGGTCTCGGTATTCAACCAGTCGGCCGAAAAGATGGCCGGGGTATCGAGGTCGCTCGTCATCGGAAAGCAATTGAAGGACGCCTTCAGGCGCGACGAGCGCCTTGTCGAGATGCTCACAAAGACGCTTCGCGAAGGGCGACTCTTTGCCGAGTACGAGGAAAAGCTCCACAGGAGGCTCGGCGGGACTCTACCCGTCGGCATAACGACGAGCCAGGTTTTCGACGCCGATGGCAACGTTACCGGCGCATCCGCCCTCATAAAGGACCTCTCGGGGATAAAGTCGCTCGAGGCCGGGTCGCTCAGAAAAGAACGGCTCGCCTACATAGGGACGTTCGCCGCGAACCTCGCGCATGAGATAAGGAACCCGCTTAGCGGAATAAGGGGCGCGGCCCAGCTCCTCGCAAAAAAGGTCAAGGACGAGTCGCTCGCCGACTACATGAGGGTCATCATGAAGGAGGCGGACAGGCTGAACCTCATCTTGAACGACATGCTCGACTTCGCCAGGCCCGCCCGTCTCGACAGGAAGCCCCTCAACATACACAAGGTACTCGACTCCGTCGCGTTGCTCCTCAAAGACGGCATGCCGCCCGATGCCTTCGTAAGGGCCTACGACCCCTCCATCCCGGATGTCCTCGGGGACGAGAATCAACTTACGCAGGTCTTCCTGAACCTCGTCAAGAACGCAAAAGAGGCGCTCGGAAAAAAAGGCGAGATACGGCTCACCACAAGGATAATAACCGAGTTCCACCTTATAGAAGACGGCTCGGCGTCGGGGAAGATGGTCTCGGTCGAGGTAAGGGACAACGGGTGCGGCATAAAGGAAGAGGACCTGGAAAAGATATTCACGCCGTTCTTTACGACCAAGCCCAAGGGCAGCGGGCTCGGCATGGCCATTACGCTTAAGATAATAAAGGAGCACAACGGGCTCCTGAAGATCGACTCGACGCCCGGCGAGGGGACGACGGTGACGGTGTGCCTCCCCATAGCCGAGGGATAGGAAAAAAACGATGGTTGATGTAAAGGCTCTCATAGCCGACGACGACGATTCCATCCTCTGGGTGCTGGATAAGTTCTTCGCCGAGAAGGGGATTAAGGCCCTAAAGGCGGAGGACGGCAAGGCCGCCGCCGCGCTACTGAAGAAAGAGGCCCCCTCTCTCGCGCTCATAGACATCAACATGCCGGGCGGAGGGGGGCTCGACATATTGAGGAAGGCGCGCGAAGAGAACGAAGAGGCCTCCATTATCATAATGACCGCGGAGTCGACGACGAAGAACGCGCTCGAGGCCATGAGGCTCGGCGCGTTCGACTACATCACCAAGCCCTTCGACCTTGGCGAGCTCGAGATAATAGTAGAGCGGGCGATAGAGAACATCAAGTTAAAGGAGAAGGTCTCGACCCTTACCGAGATGCTCAAGGACAAGCTCTCGAGCGAGACGGTCTTCATAGGAAAGTCAAAGGCCGTTCAGGCGGTCTTCAAGACCGTCGGCAAGGTCGCGGAAAAGGATGTCACGGTCCTCATACTCGGGGAGTCCGGCACGGGGAAGGAACTGCTCGCCCGTCTCATACACACGAACAGTCTGCGAGCCGAGCGCCCGTTCGTCGCCATAAACTCGGCGGCCATCCCCAAAGACCTCATGGAGAGCGAGCTGTTCGGGTTCGAAAAAGGCGCGTTCACCGGGGCAATGGAGGCGAAGAAGGGCAAGTTTGAGCTCGCCGACGGGGGGACGCTGTTTTTAGACGAGGTCGGGGACATGGCGCTCGACCTTCAGGCGCGGCTCCTTCGCGTAATACAGGAAAAGGAGTTCTACAAGGTCGGCGGAAAGGAGCCGGTCAGGGTCGATGTCAGGATAATCGCGGCTACGAACCAGGACCTGGACAAGGCCGTCACGGAAAAAAAATTCAGGGAGGACCTCCTTTTCAGACTGAACGGGGTGACGGTGACTCTCCCGCCGCTACGCGACCGCAAGGGCGACGCCTCCCTCCTCGCCGATTACTTCCTCGAAAAATTCGCTAACGAGTTCGGCGGACAGAGGAAGACCCTTTCGCCCAAGGCCCTCGATGCGATCGATGCCTACAGGTGGCCGGGGAACGTGAGAGAGCTTGAGAACATCCTCCGGCGGGCGGTCCTCCTCTCCCCGTCCCTTAACCTTTCGCCCGAAGACCTCGCTCTCCCGCTCTCAAGACAGAAGAAGGAGTCGCTTGAGGACATCATCGCCGCCCGCCTCAAGCCCTTTATCGAAAAGACCGACCACAAGGGCAAGCAGGACCTCTACGACTTCATAATGCCCTTCATGGAAAGGCCTCTGATAAGGCTCGTCCTCGAAAAGACCAAAGGCAACCAGGTGCAGGCCGCCGAGGTATTGGGAATCAACCGCAATACGCTCCGTAAAAAGATCAAGGAGTTGAACATCCAGTCCGGGAAGTTCCGGGAATGAAGCAGAAGGTCTCGCTTATCCGCGGGTTCTACCCGATAGTCGATACCGCGTACTTAAAGCCCTGCGAGCTCGCCCTTTTCGCCTCTTCGCTCCTCAAAGGCGGGGCTAAAATAATACAGCTCCGCGCCAAGGGGCTCGGCGGCAGAGAATTGCTCTTTGCCGCAAACGAGATAAAAAGGCTTGCCGCCTCTTACGGCGCCGTATTCATCGTGAACGACAGGGTCGACATCGCGCTATTATCCGGCGCCGACGGAGTCCACCTCGGCCAGGACGACATGGCGCCGCTTGAGGCGAGGAAGGCGCTCGGCCCAAATGCGATCATAGGCCTTTCGACCCACAATGCGGGAGAGGCGAAGGACGCCCGCTCCCTCGGCGCCGACTACATCTCCTTCGGGCCCGTATTCGCCACTTCCACCAAAAAGGACGCGGAGACCCCGAAGGGCCTCATTGCCCTTAAGGAAGCCCGCTCGGCAACCTCCCTGCCTATAGTCGCGATAGGCGGCATAACAGAGGAAAACATGGGCGAAGTGCTCGGGTCCGGCGCGACGGCAGTCGCCATGATCTCCGAAGTCCTCCTCTCGAAAGCCCCGGAAAATAAGGCCTTTTCCATCGTCTCCAGGATAAATCCCTCCGATTAGCCGGGATCTTTTTTTTACGATATAATCGATTGCCTTTAAGCGGCAGAGGCGTCAAGCGCCACGGGCATAGGCCCTCGTACGAGTTCGGCAAAAAAAACGGAACGGAGTTTTCACTGGCAAGATGGAAAGGCAATCGGCTTTAAGGCAAAGGGCCGGGAAGAAAAATCCGGCGGAACTAAGAAAGTCGGGCATAGAAATAATCGGAGACCTTCCCTGGGGCACCCACTTCAGCCACTTCTACGAGGACAGGGACTGTCTTTTGAGCGTCCTCGTCCCGTTCTTCAAAGCCGGGCTCGAATCGAACGAGTTCTGCATGTGGATCACCGCAGACCCTGTCGGCGTCGAGGACGCGATGAAGGCGATGCGTCAGGCCATGCCGCACTTCGAATACTACCTTTCGAAAAAACAGATTGAGATCATCCCTTATTCCGACTGGTACACGAAGGGAAAGACCTTCTATTCAAAGACGGTCCTCGAAGGCTGGGTCGCCAAATACATACAGGGGCTCGCCAGGGGCTTCCAGGGTCTCCGCGCGAGCGGAAACACCTCCTGGCTGAATAAAGAGGACTGGGACGCCTTTATCCGGTACGAGCGGGAGGTCGACAATGTCATCGGCTCGTACAGGATGATCGCGCTCTGCTCCTATTCCCTTGAGAGGTGCGGGGCGGAAGAGGTCCTCGA
This sequence comes from Deltaproteobacteria bacterium, assembly GCA_016182655.1. Lineage (GTDB taxonomy): Bacteria > Desulfobacterota > GWC2-55-46 > GWC2-55-46 > GWC2-55-46 > GWB2-55-19. Next base: position 75,683 of record JACPGB010000025.1, on the reverse strand, counting down.
CGTCGTCTCGTCCCACCCGTTCGCGCTCATAAAAAGGCGGGGCCGCCTCGAGGTCATTGAAAGGTCCGAACAAAAACTCGCTGAAGAGGTCTTGCTCCGCGCCAACCGCGAGCTCGAAAGAAAGGTGGATGAGCGGACCTCCGAGCTCGTCGGGCTGAACGGCAGGATCAATGAGGAGTCGAGGCGGCTTAAGGCCTTCTTCGACCATGTCATGACCCCTCTCGCCTTTCTCGACAGGGACTTCAACTTCATCATGGTAAGCAGGTCCTACGCGAAGGAGGCCGGCAGGGAGGTCTCCGACTTCGCCGGAAAGAACCACTTCGAGCTCTACCCGCACGAGGAGAACCAGAGGATATTCGCCTCTGTCGTAAGGGACAAAAAGCCTTTCGTCGCCGTCGCCAAGCCTTTCGAGTACCCCGACCACCCGGAATGGGGCGTGACCTACTGGGACTGGTCGCTCGTGCCGATACTCGACGGCGCGGGAGAGGTCGAGTTCCTCGTGTTTTCATTGAAGGATGTGACGGAAATGAAGAGGGCGGAGCTGGCCCTGAAGCGCTCCGAAGGGCGTTTCCGCGCCCTCGTCGAGACGACGAGCGACTGGGTCTGGGAGGTAGACAGGAACGCCGTCTATACATATGTAAGCCCCAAGATAAGGGAGATACTCGGGTACGAGCCCGAGGAGGTGATCGGCAAGACGCCCTTCGACCTGATGCCTCCGGATGAGGCGAGCCGCATAAGCGCGGTCTTCAACAACATCGCCGTCTTCAGGCGGCCTTTCTCCATGATCGAGAATGTGAACGCGCACAAGGACGGACGCCTCGTCACGCTCGAGACGAGCGGAGCGCCTTTTTTCAATGAGAAAGGCGGGTTCGCGGGGTACAGGGGCATCGACCGGGACGTAACGGAGCGGAAGGCCGTCGAGGCCGAGAGGGGGCGCCTCGCCGCGGACTCCGCGAAGGTGAAAAAAACCGAGACGCTGGAGGCGCTCGCCGGCAATATCTCCGACGGCTTCAGCAACATCTTAACGACGATAAGCTCGCTTTCCGACCTCGCCCTGAAGGAAGGCGACGAGCGCCTCAAGACCCGTATCGCGGATATACACGCGGCCTCGGCGCGCGCAACCGAGCTCCTCAAGCAGGTCTATCTCCTTGGCTCTCCCGCGCCGACCGGGACCGAGCCGCTCGACCTTAACGCGGTAGCTGAAGGCGTGCTCGGCGGAATAGCTCTACCTTCCGGCATACAGGTCAAGACGCACCTTGAGACAGCGCTCTGGGCCATTTCCGGCAACAAGGGCGGCATGGAACAAATAATAACGGGCCTCGCCTCGAACGCGCGCGAGGCCATGGACGACGGCGGTATGATAACGGTCTCCACCTCCAATGTGCTCTTAAGCGGCGATGAGCCATCCGGCCGCGCCGCAGGCCCGTACGTCTGTCTTTCGGTCAAGGATACCGGAAGGGCGATCGACGAGGAGGCAAAAAAAGGACTCTTCGCGCCGTTATCCGAGGGAGAACAGGGCAAGGGCCCCTCAAGGATCGGGCTCCTCGTCGTGGACAGTATGGTAAAGGCCCACCACGGCTGGGTAGAGGTAGAGAGCTCGCCTGAGGAGGGCTCGGTCTTCAGGGTCTATATCCCGGCGCTCCGAGGTGGCGTACTCCCCGGGAAGGCCGTTGTCACGGACGACCTCCGGGGCAACGGGGAGAGGGTCCTCTTCATAGAGGACGAGAAGGCCCTCCGAAAAAGCGTCTCCACCGCGCTCTCCATAAGCGGGTATACCGTACTCGAGGCCGAAGGGGCCGAAGAGGCGGCGTCCATATTCTCGAAGGAAGGCGCGGACCTCGTCATGACCGACCTCGTGCTTCACGGCAAGAACGGCGTGGCTATCGCCGGGGAGCTTAGCGCCAAGAATCCCGGCCTCCCGGTCATCGTCACGAGCGGGTACATGGACACCGAGTCGGAATGGCCTCTCATAAAAGAGAAAGGCTTCCGATTCCTCCAGAAGCCCTTCAGCCTGAACGAGCTCCTTAAGACCATAAAGACCGCGCTCCGGAACCAATGAACCCCGGCCTGACTCTTCGAAGCCCTCATCGCACGGGCACGCTCGATTATCCGTGGCGGCTCTTTTCCCCTCCCCGGCGGGAGGGGATGAAGAAAGAAGGCGCGCTCTCACGAAATGGAAGAGCGCGCCACAAAAACGCCTAACCGTTACGATAATGTTACGAAGGCCGCCGGCCCTTCTTACGCCGCCGGAGACCTGTTGATCTCTACGCCGCTCCAATGGTCAGGAAGGCAGGCGAGCGCGTCAATGAGCCTTTTGTTCAACCCCTCCCGTCTTTCAGGGTCGGTAACAGCCCTTTTAACCGCATCCAGTCCAGCCCTCTCCACCCACTTGAATAACCTCTCGCCGTATTCCGCCTCTTCCCTGTAGTGCTGAAGGAGCGCGTCCGTTATAGCGACCGCCTCATCCCTTGTTTTGACGGCCGCGAGCTTTTGCGCCCGCGCCACCTCTATGCCGCCCGAGCCTCCGGCATAGATCTCCCACCCGCCGGTGACCCCCACTATCCCTATGTCCTTTATCCCGGCCTCGGCGCAGTTCCTGGGACAACCGCTGACGCCCATCTTTATCTTCGCCGGGGTCCAGAGCCCCTCGTACCTCTTCTCGATCTCTATGCCGAAGCCCATCGAGTCCTGGGTGCCGTACCTGCAGTGCGCCGAGCCCACGCAGGTCTTTACGGTCCTGACCGCCTTCGCGTACGCGGCGCCTGAGTTCATCCCGAGGTCGTTCCAGACGGACCTTAAGTCGGACTTTTTGACGCCTACAAGGGCCACCCTCTGCCCTCCGGTTATCTTCACGAGCTGGACGTCGTACTTGACCGCCGCCTCGGCTATCTTCTTGAGCTCTCCCGGGGTCACCACGCCGCCGTACATCCTCGGCACGACCGAGAATGTCCCGTCGTTTTGAATGTTGGCGCGCACACGCTCGTTCACGAGCCTCGAGCCCGGGTCGTCCTCCCACTCGGAAGGGCGGAGCATCCCGCCGTAGTAGTTGATCGCGGGCCTGCAGACCTCGCATCCCACGCCTTCCCACCCGAGTGTCTCCATCACCTCGGCTACGGAATTCAGCCTCTTTTCACGGATGTTCTTGACGACATCCTCCCTCGTGTACCTCGTGCAGGCGCATAGCCCCTGCTTCGAGGACGGATTGAAGTCGCTTCCGAGGGTAGCCTCGAGTATCCTCTCGACAAGCGGGGCGCACCCTCCGCATGATGAGCTTGCGCCCGTCTCCCTCTTTACATCCTCCCTCGTAAACAGGCCCTTTGTGGTGATGGCGTCCACTATCATCTTCTTTGTCACGCCCCTGCACCCGCAGACTACGGCGTTGTCAGGCATCATTTCGATAGAGTCCGCTCCTCCCCTCGCGGGCTCTCCCGCGAAGAGCATCTTCCTCTTGTGCGAGATGTCCTCGCCCTCGACGAGCGACGTGAAGAGCCTCGGCCCGTCGTGCGTCTCCCCGTACATCACGATGCCCTTGAGCCTCCCGTCCGCTACGAGGAGCTTCTTGTACGTCCTTGAGCCCTTGTCCAGGTACTCTATGGCGTCGACCCCTTCGGTCTCCTCCACAACGCCGGCTGAATAGAGTTCTATGCCGGGGACCTTGAGCCTTACGGACGTAGGCTGAGACTTGAAAGAGAGCCTCGCGTCCCCGGCGAGGTGGTTCGCAAGGACCCTCGCCTGCTCGAATATGGGGCCGACGAGGCCGAAAGTCGCGCCCCTGTGCTCAACGCATTCCCCTACCGCGAAGACCGCGGGGTCGTAGGTCTGCATGCAGTCGCTTACGACTATCCCCTTATTGCAGTATATCCCGGACGACCTCGCGAGCTCGGCGTTCGGCCTTATGCCCGTCGAGACCACGACAAGGTCGGCGGGGATCGTCGAGCCGTCGCCGAGTTTGAGACCCTCGACCCTGTGGCCGCCGATGAGGGTCTCTGTCTTTGTCTCCAGAAGGACCTTTATCCCGGCCCTGTCGATATCGTGTTTAAGGTACGACGCGGCCCTGGAATCGAGCTGTCTCTCCATGAGGCGGTCCATGATGTGTACTAGCGTCGTCTCCATGCCGAGCTTTTTAAGGGCCCAGGCGGCTTCCAGTCCCAGGAGCCCCCCGCCAATGACCACGGCCCTTCCCCCGGCCTTGCAGAAGGATGCTATCCTCTCGCAATCTCCCATGTTCCTGAACGGGAGGACGCCTTCTTTATCCATCCCGGGTATCGGCGGCATAAGGGGTAGCGACCCGGTTGCGAATACGAGCCTGTCGTAAGGGGCCTCGACGCCGCTTTTTGTAACTACCACGCGGCTTCGCCTCTTTATCTCGGTTATGCTCTCCCCGGCGTGGAGGCTTACCCCCTTCGTAGCGTACCATTCCCGGTTATGGAGCGTGATATCTTCAAGGGTCTTCTCCCCGGTGAGCACCTGCGCGAGGAGCACCCTGTTGTAGCTCAGCCGCTCTGCCCCGAATATGGTCACATCGAAGCGCGCTGGCGCGAGCTTCAATATCTCCTCGACGCACGCGGTCCCTGCCATGCCGTTCCCTATGACGACGATACGCTCTTTTCCGTTTCTCTCCCTCATGGCTCCCCCTCTCTTTTCTTGAGAACTCAAAAATAAAATGGCGCCCCGGTATCCGAGGCGCCATTGCCTTGCCTTTTTACCGTTTTTGCCTACAGGGATTTAAGTCTTTCTTCCGTCCTTACGACAGGGTATGTCTCGCCCGGCTCTATATGGTACGCCTCGGCCCCGTGCTCGCCGATGTCAAGGCCTATCATCTCCTCTTCCTCGCTTACGCGGAGACCAAGGACCGCCTTTATCACGTACCAGGCTATGATGCTCACCACGAAGGTGAAGACGCCGACGCCTACGACCGCCGCGAGCTGAGAGACGAAGAGCTTGGAACTACCGAAGAAGAGGCCGTCGCCTATGATGCCGGGCATGAACCTGTCTTCGGCGAAGAGGCCGAGAGCGAGCGTGCCGAAGACGCCGTTCACGAGGTGGACCGAGAGCGCGCCGACCGGGTCGTCGAGCTTTACCCTGTCAAAGAACATTACCGCCACGACCACCAGCACGCCGGCGATAAGGCCTATGATGAGCGAGCTCTCAACACTTATAAAGGCGCATGGGGCGGTAACCGCCACGAGCCCCGCGAGCGTGCCGTTCAGTATCATCGAGAGGTCGGGTTTCCCCATGAGGAGCCACGCGGTAGCCGTCGCGGTCAGGGTCGCGGCCGCGGCCGCCATGTTGGTCGTAAGGGCCACGCGCGCTATCGCGCCCGCGTCGGCGGCCATCGTGGAGCCGGGGTTGAAGCCGAACCAGCCGAGCCAGAGTATCAGCGCCCCGAGGGTCGCCAGAGCCATGTTGTGTCCGGGTATGGGGTTTATCTTCCCGTTCTTGCCGAACTTGCCGAGCCTCGGCCCGAGGACCATGACGCCCGCGAGCGCGGCCCAGCCGCCTACGGAGTGGACGACAGTGGAGCCCGCGAAGTCGAACATCCCCAATTTGGCGAGCCATCCGCCGCCCCATATCCAGTGGCCTACGACAGGATAGATGAAGGCGACAAGGATGAAAGAGAAGGCTATGAAGCTCAGGAACTTTATCCTCTCGGCTACCGCGCCTGAGACGATCGTGGCCGCGGTCCCGGCGAAGACGAGCTGGAAGAAGAACTTGGCGTAGAGCGGCACGCCGGTCCAGTTCATCGACGAATAGACCCCCTTGTACGCCTCGCCCATCGCCGGGCTGTTGTCGGCGCCGTGGAGCATGAAGAGCCCATCGACCCCGAAGAACGGATTGCCGTCGCCGAACATGAGCCCCCAGCCTATGATGTAGAAGGCTACAGATGCTATGGCGAAGACTATGAAGTTCTTTGAGAGTATGTTGACCGTGTTCTTCGCCCTGCAGAGGCCCGACTCCACGAGCGCGAACCCCGCGTTCATCCAGAAGACAAGGAAAGCGGCTACGAGCACCCAGACGGTGTCGAGCGCGACCTTGTTTACGGTTATCGTCTCTTCGAGCTTCGCGCCGATGTCCGCTGCGGACGGGGCCGTTGCCTCAACTGTAGCGGCTACGGCCGGGGCCTGGGTGTCAGGCGCAACGCTTTCTTCCCCGAAAGATATTGCCGGGGAGAGCAGTCCCGCGAGCAGCAGGATCGTTAAAAAGATTTTCTTGAACATGACTACCTCCTTTGGCGTTCCTTGTTGGTTCCTTAACAGGTTACTGAAAAAAAACAGGTTTGTTCAGGCTGCTCAAAAAGCTCCAGATGCGAGGCGTCGAGGAGCGAGGAGCGAGGCGTGCTTGTTGTACGCCGCAGTGACGAGCGACAAAGACAACAAAGCAGATGGACTTTTTCAGCAGCCTGCTAAAGCGCGTTTTTGCCGCTTTCTCCCGTTCTGATCCTCACCGCCTCCTCGACCTCGGTCACGAAGATCTTGCCGTCTCCTATCTTGCCCGTCCGCGCCGCCTCCATGACGGTCTCGATGACCTTCGAGGCCATCTCGTCGTCGGTCACGACCTCGACCTTGACCTTGGGGAGAAAATCGACGGTGTACTCCGCGCCCCTGTAGAACTCCGTATGCCCCTTCTGCCTCCCGAACCCCTTCACCTCGGTGACCGTCATCCCCTCGATGCTTAAGTCGTTCAGGGACTTCTTCACGTCGTCGAGCTTGAAGGGTTTTATGATCGCTTCCACCTTTTTCATGATCCTCCTCCCCTTTGGAAAATAGAAAGGCGCCTTTTAGCGGGACATAATAAAATCCCTTAAAAGGCGCCTTTGCCGGTTTGACCGCTTACTCCTGTGTAACGGTCTTTTATGAGAGAGCCATAAGGCCCTGCTGTTTTTTGTGACCCTGTCCCCTGTCTGCCCCCTGTTACAGGTTGTATCCGCTCTCGCTGTGCTGTGTGAGGTCGAGGCCCTGCACCTCGTCCTCATGGCTGACCCTCAAGCCAAAGATGAGGTCGACCACCTTGAGTATTATGAGCGTCACAATGAAAGAGTACGCGCCGCTCGCCGCTATCGCTATCACCTGCTTCCAGAGGAGTGCGGCCGACCCGTAGATGAGCCCGTCGGCCCCGGCGGCGTTTATGGCAACGGAAGCGAATATGCCTGTCGCGAGCGCGCCGAAGATACCGCCGACGCCGTGGATGCCGAAGGCGTCGAGCGAGTCGTCATACTTGAAGAGCGGCTTCATATAGCTGACCGATATGTAGCAGATGACGCCTGCAAGCAACCCGAGTATGATGGCAGAGACCGGCCCCACGAACCCCGAAGCCGGGGTGATGGAGACGAGCCCCGCGACAAGACCGGAGGCGAGCCCGAGGAGCGTGGGCTTTCCCCTGTGTATCCACTCGGCAACGAGCCACGAGAGCGCGGCGGCCGCGGCCGCGGTGTTCGTCACGACAAAGGCCGAGGTCGCCAGCCCGTTCGCGCCAAGCGCGCTACCGGCGTTGAACCCGAACCACCCGAACCAGAGGAGTCCCGCGCCTATTACGGTAAGCGGCAGGTTGTGCGGGGCCATTATCTCGGTCATGTAGCCCTTCCTCTTTCCGATATAGAGGGCGGTCGCGAGCGCCGAGACCCCGGAGCTTATGTGCACGACCGTGCCCCCGGCGAAATCGAGCGCGCCCAATACACGGAGCCAGCCGCCTATGCCCCAGACCCAGTGCGCTATGGGGTCGTAAACAAATGTCGACCAGAGGATGGTGAAGATAAGAAACGCGCTGAACTTCATCCTCTCGGCGAACGCGCCTGCGATGAGCGCGGGCGTTATTACCGCGAACATCATCTGGAAGATCATGAAGGCCTGATGGGGTATCGTCGCGGCGTAGTCCGGGTAAGGCTCGACCCCTACGCCCTTGAGGCCGATCCACTCGAGCCCGCCGAAGAGCCCCCACTTGTCAGGGCCGAAGGATACGCTGTAGCCCCAGAGCACCCACTGTATGCTTATGACGCAGAGGATCACGAAGCTCTGCATGATGGTAGCGAGGACGTTCTTTCTTCTGACCATGCCCGAGTAAAAGAGCGCGAGCCCGGGCGCGGTCATGAGGAGCACGAGGGCCGTCGAGGTAAGGACCCAGGCGGTGTCCCCGGTGTCTATCTTTGGCGCGGCGGCCGCCTCCTCCGCAAAAGCGGAGAGCGGCACGAGCAGATACATGAGAATCAGTAACGGGATCTTCCTTAACATACATCCTCCAGTCGGCTTCGACTTTTTTTCACACAGCGTTGTGCTTGTCCGGTATGCGTATCTAAAGGGCGGTCTCTCCGCTCTCTCCGGTCCTTATCCTTACGGCCTCTTCGACGGTTGTGACGAATATCTTTCCGTCGCCTATCTTGCCGGTCTTTGAAGAGGAGACTATCGCCTCCACGACCTTCGCGGCCATTGACTCGGCTGTGACTATCTCTATCCTGATCTTCGGCAGGAAATCGACGGAATACTCGGCCCCCCTGTAGAACTCCGAATGTCCTTTCTGCCTCCCGAAACCCTTGACCTCGCTTACGGTCATGCCCTCGATGTTCAAGTCGTTAAGGGCCTTCTTCACCTCTTCGAGCCTGAATGGCTTTATTATCGCCTCTATCTTCTTCATGGTCTCTCCTCGCTCAAAAATAAAAGCGCCTTTCGGGACGCGGTCCATCGCTGTCCTCAAAAGGCGCCTTTGCCTTTACAATCGTCGGCGGCCACGCCTGTGTGGCCGCTTTATTTATATGACCTAAAGGGTATACCCGCTCTCCTCGTGCTGGGAGAGGTCGAGCCCTTCTATTTCCTGTTCGGTCGTTACGCGTAGCCCCATGACCAGGTCGACTATCTTTAGGAGCACATAGGTGCCGACGACCGATAACGCAACGGTTACGAGAGCGCCTATGACCTGCTTTCCAAGCTGTGCCGGGTTCCCGGCAATGAGCCCCTGGGCTCCTATGGTAGCGAATATGCCCGTCGCTATCGTCCCCCATGTCCCCGCTATGCCGTGTATGCCGAAGACGTCGAGGGTGTCGTCGTATCCGAACTTCGGCTTCAAGATTGTGACCGCGATATAGCAGAGGACGCCGCCGATGATCCCGATGATCATCGCCGAACCCGGTGTCACGAACCCGGAGGCCGGGGTTATGGAGCCGAGCCCGGCTACCGCACCGGACATCGCGCCGAGCATCGTGGGCTTGCCCCTGTGCCCCCACTCTATAAAGGCCCAGGTGAGAGTCCCTGCCGCGGCCGCCGTGTTGGTCGTGACGAAGGCTATCACCGCGGCCCCGTCGCTAGAGAGAGCGCTCCCGGCGTTGAAGCCGAACCACCCGAACCAGAGTATGCCCATGCCGATGACCGTGAGCGTCAGGTTGTGCGGGGCCATGAGCTCTCTCGGAAAACCCTTTCTCCTGCCTATGTATATGGCGGCGACAAGCGCCGAGAGCCCGCAGCTTATATGGACGACTATGCCTCCGGCAAAATCAAGGACCCCGAGCTTCTGTAGCCACCCGCCGCCCCATACCCAGTGGCAGAGGGGGTCGTATATGAGGGTCGCCCAGAGGAGGCTGAAGACGACGACGGCCGAGAACTTTATCCTCTCTGCGAACGCGCCGGTGATAAGCGCGACGGTTATCGCCGCGAACATCCCCTGGAACATCATGAATAAGAGGTGCGGGATAGTCCCCTTTGCCTCAACGCCGACGTTTTCAAGGCCGAGGAAGTCGAGCGAGCCTATGAGGCCGCCCACGTCCGGCCCGAAGCTCAGCGTGTACCCGAGAAAAATCCACTGAATCGAAATGAGACAGAGTATGAAAAAGCTCTGCATCATGGTGGAGAGGACGTTCTTCTTCCTCGCCATCCCGGCGTAGAATATCGCGAGCCCCGGGGTCATGAACATGACCATCGCGGTGGATACCAGTATCCAGGCGGTGTCCGCCTTGTTTATCTCGCCAGCCGCGTCGGCCGCGAACGAGAAGGGCGCCGCTATAGCCTGGATTATGAGCATAAGTGAAAACATCATGAGCCCTTTTCTCAACAAACCCTTCGGCCAGGATACGGCCCTTGAAACGCACGCTTCCATCTGCTTTCTCCTTCGATCGTCTTTGATCTGAGTTTGACGGGCCGCCTTTTAAGGGCCATGGGCTTCGATGCCTGCCTGCGTCAATCTCCACCCAGCGCGTCATAACTTTGCATACCTGCGTTGCTCCTCGGCTCGTCACTGCGGCGTACAAAAAGTACGCCTCACTCCTCGCCTTCGTCGCGCCTTGGTCTGCTTTGTTCTAACGCGCTGGTTGTTGCAACTACTTTTTTCGCCTACTTCCCGAACACGTTAAAATCTATGTCCACCTGGACCGTGAAGGTGTCGCCGGGGTTCAGGTTGTCGTTGTTCTGGTCCACGAAGCCGAATATTACCGATGTGTTCGGGGCGAACTTCCAGGAAAAGCCGTAGCTCAATACCCCGAAGTTGTTGTCCCCGCCCTGGTAGTCGACGCAGACCCAGAGGTTCTCCGATATTTCGCTCAATGTCCGCTCCCACGCGAGCAACACCCCGTTCTCGTCAGCGTTCCCGTTCTCATCTACCAGGAGCTGGTCGTTCCCGGTGTAGTAACCGACCGAGAACCTGCCGAGCTTATCGAATGTCTTTGCCGCCTTCACATAGTAGATGTTGTAGTCGGTCGCGTCCTCTTTGGTGCCGAATGAGTAGCCGCCGACGGCGAGCGCCGGGGAGAACGAGCCGAACGCGCCCTCGGGTGTGCCGACCTTGGCGTTAAAGAATACCGGGTAAGAGCCCTCGATGTGGTCGAAGCCGATCTCGGCGTTTATCTTTTCATACGGTAGTACGCCGGTCGTGAGACCCAGGTTCGTGATCGTCCCGGGCCTTGTGCCCGTCGGCTTGTCGACCGGGATGTAGATATCGCTTGTCAGGTGGAATACTCCGTAGGCCTGGACATCGGTCGAAGGCGACCAGATGTGCGTAGTCGGGGTCGCCGAGGCCACGTTCGAGAACGTCAGTACCCCGGCCAGTGCCGCAGTTGCCGCCAAAACCTTTTTCATCGACTTCATCTTCTTCTCCTCCCTCTTCTCTTCTGGTTTTTTTTGAGGGCGGATAAAAAAAGGCGCCCCCTTTATTCAAGGAAAGGCGCCTTTGCCTTTGTCTCGCTTAAGTTTATTATCTCAGGTTACTTCTTTGTAACCATGCCCAACGGGCACGATGCATGATTTTGCAACTTCAATGCCAACCCGGAGCCGGCCAATTGCTTGTGATTTCAACCCTGCCCAGTCCCGAAGTGCTTCAATTCTGTGCAGGGAGTGCCTATTAATCGATCAGGCGGGCGAACCTCTGTACGATGGCGCGGCCGAACCTGTGGAGCCCCTCGATATTCTCGGGCGTCTCCTTGATGATCTTTTCGGGGTCGATCTTGGCGGCCTTTAGCTCTCCCTCGTTTATCTCTATCCACTCACCTACCATCTTCGCGGTCACCTCGAAGTGGAACTGAAAGCCATAGGCCATCTTTCCAACTTTTATAGCCTGGTGGGGGAATAAGTCAGACGAGGCGAGGTTGACCCCGTTCACCGGCACGTCGAACGTATCCCCGTGCCACTGGAATACCGGGAGCTCGTCGGGAAGTCCCAGGAAGAGGCGGTCCGAAGAGCCCTCTTCAGTAAGGGAGACATTGTACCAGCCGATCTCCTTTTTTTTGCCCTTATAGACCCGCGCTCCGGCGGAGGCGGCAAGGAGCTGGGAGCCGAGGCATACCCCGAGCACCGGGACATCCGTTTTTATAGCCTCTTTTATAAGGTTTATCTCGCCGTTTATGAACGGGTAAATGTCGGACTCATACACTCCCATGGGCCCGCCCATGACGATGAGGGCCGAGTAGCCTTCGGGCGAGGCTTCCGCCTCACCGGTCTCGTATACCCGCATGTATTCGAGGTCGAAGCCGGACAATGCCTGGCCGATTATCCCAAGCCCCTCGTGCGGCACATGCTCTACTACAAGTATCTTCGACATATCAGGCTTCCTTTTCGAACGCGAGTATTATCACTTCCGCTATCTCGGTCATCGACTTTCTCTTGTCCATCGCGATCTTTCTTATCCTCGCGAAGGCGTCGGATTCGGAGAGCTTCTCCCTCTCCATAAGGAGCCCCTTCGCCTTTTCGATGGCCTTTCTCGCCTTGAGCGCGTCCTTCAACTCCGCGTTCTCTTTACGGAGCATCACAAACTCCCCGAAGCGCGATATGGCGAGCTCTATAGCCGGGACGAGCTCCTCTTCCCGGACGGGTTTCAGGAGATACCCCATGACGCCGGCCTCGGCGGCGCGGCGTATAGTCTCCTCATCGTCGCTCGCGGTGAGCAGCACCACCGGCGTCGGATAGATCTTGCTGATCTCGGCGGCCGCCGAGATGCCGTCTTTTCCCGGCATCTTGACATCCATTATAACGAGATCCGGGGAGCTCGACCTGCAGATGTCGAGGGCCTCAAGGCCGCTTTTCCCCTCGGCCACAACAGAAAGGCCGTTCTCAAGGAGCATACCCCTTAATACGATCCTTTCAGATGCGTCGTCGTCTACTATGGCTATCTTTCTCATGCCGTAGTTAGAAAAGCAAGATTAATGCCACCCCGGCATCGCCAGACTTGCGAGCGTACTCGAAGGAGATATTTCTTAAGAAAGCATCCCTCGTTCCCTTTCAGGGGATTTCAGGGTTTTACGGACAAAACCCTCCTTTTTTTTCACGGGGGTTTTGTCCGTAACTGAAAGTCTTTGAAGGGGGCCGTGGGAAACTTTCTACAGAAAGTTTCCCACGGGTCTCTCATCGCCTGCCGGTCTGGTGCGCGTTTTTGGGGCTCAGGTGATTAACTTTTAGGCACCTCTGGGCGACGCTGTAGAGCTCGATGTATCTCCGCGCCGACCTCTCCCACGAGAAGTCCTCACTCATGCCGCGTACCTGTATCTCTTTCCACGCGGCCCTGTCGGCGTATACCGAGAGCGCCTTCTTTACCTTATCGACGAGCGCCTCTGCCGAGTATTCCCTGAACTTGAAGCCGGTGCCGACGCCTCCGGCGTAGTCGCGGACGGTGTCGTCGAGGCCGCCGGTCGCGCGCACCACCGGGACTGTCCCGTATTTGAGGCTGTATATCTGGTTCAGGCCGCAAGGCTCGTACCTGGAGGGCATGAGGAAGATGTCGCTACCCGCCTCGACGAGGTGGGAGAGTCCGTGGTTGAAGGCTATCTTTACCGAGAGCTTACCGGGGTATCTTTCGGCGAGCCCTTCGATGAGGTCGCGGTACTTTTTATCCCCGGAGCCCAGGACGACGAGCCCAAGGTCGAGCTCCATGAGCGCCGGGATCGCCTCTGCCAGTATATCGACCCCCTTCTGGGCGGCAAGCCTCGTTATGATGCCTATGACCGGTGTCCGGGGCTTGAGTTTAAGCCCGAACTCCTTAAGGAGCGCCCGCCTGCATTCCTTTTTTCCGTTAAGGTCGTCGGCCGAGTAACGCGAAGGGATGAGCGGGTCTGTTTCGGGGTCCCATTCGCTGTAGTCGATGCCGTTCAGGACGCCGTGGAGGGTGTCCTTTCTTGCCATGAGGAACCCATCGAGACCGTAGCCGTACTCCTCGGTCTGTATTTCCCTGGAGTAGGCCTCGCTGACGGTCGTTATAAGCTCCGAGTATGCGAGTCCGGCTTTAAGGAGGTTTATTTTGCCCCAGAACTCGAGCCCTTCGGGGTTAAAGAGGTGCGGCCCCAGGTTCATGGCCTCGTAGAGCTTCCAGTCGAAGAGCCCCTGGTAGGCGATATTATGGACCGTAAAGACGGTGGCGGTCTTCGCGAAGTACGGGTCTCCCCTGTACGCGTCTTTCAGGTACGCAGGCACGAGCCCTGTCTGCCAGTCGTTGCAGTGGACGATATCCGGCGAGAAGCCGCCCTCCTTGAGCGCTTCAAGCACGGCCCTTGAGAAGAAGGCGAACCTCTCCAAATTGTCGTAGTAGTCGCCCTCGGGCGTGCCGTAGAGGAAACCCCTGTCAAAGAGCTCGTCCTTTTTTATGAAATAGACCGGGACCTCGCCTCCGGAGTATGAGAGGACCTCTGCCCTGATCTTCCGTCTCCAGAGCGGGACCGTTATCTCGATTCCAGTGGTCTCGAACTCCAATTTGCTCTCAGCGGTCTCCCTGTGGAAAGGGACGAAGAGCGAGACATCGGCCCCGAGGCGTTTCAATGCCTTGGGGAGCGACCCGGCGACGTCTGCGAGCCCGCCCGTCTTGGAGAACGGCGCGGCCTCCGGCGCTATGAACGCGACCTTCAAACCCATACGGCAGAACTTAACAGAAAAGCGGGGGGGATTCAAGGAGAAGAGGGGGAAATTACGATCATTATTGTTTTTTATAGGCTGTTGCGGGTCCAGGCTTGCAACCTGAACCCATTAATTCGTGATCCGATATACGCTTAATGGGCAATTCCCATTTTTTGCTAAAAGCCTTTACCGCCCTGCCGGGCTTTTTTTCGGCATGGGGCTTCGCTTCCTGCACCCTCCCCCTCCCATTCGCTCGCCCCTTAGGGCCGCTGTCGCGGCCTTTTTACTTCCTCGGCTCACTCATAAGGCTTCCTCCCTTAAGGTCGCTCACCCCATGCCTGGGGAGTTTTGAAAAACAAAAATGAATTTTGTTTTGTTCTGTCTTTACAAACACACGGGCGCATGGCGGAGAGCGCCTTAGGGAGGAAGAGGTGAGCGCGCCGAGGAGATTAGACGCGAAGCGCTCTAAGGGGCGCGCGAGCGGGCAGGGGAGGAAGAAAGCGCTTGGAGCCATCGCCAAAAGCGCGCGGAGCGCGCAAAAAAGCCTTGGCAAAAGATTCGAATAGCCAACAAGCGCTATTCGAGTTACAAATAAAATTAGAATTGCATCCGCTCTAAACAGATTGCCTCCCCCCTCCCCTTTATGTTAAAAATTAGGGGTAGCGTATTACAGACCTCTTGTCTCCACAGGCTCCCATATGTTCCTTAAAAACCTGAACCCGACCCAGGCCGAGGCGGTCACTTTCGGCGAGGGCCCCCTCCTTATACTCGCCGGCGCGGGTAGCGGCAAGACGCGCGTCCTTACCGCGCGCATCGCCTACCTCGTCCTGCACAAAGGCATAGCGCCGGAATCCATCCTCGCCGTCACCTTCACGAACAAGGCCGCCGGAGAGATGCGGGAAAGGCTCGGCCGACTTATCGGCAATGAGGCCCGGAGTCTCTGGCTCGGGACGTTCCATTCGCTCGGGCTACGGATACTCAGGCGCGAGTCAAAGGCCTTCGGCCTTAAGGACGCTCTCACCGTCTACAGCGAAGACGACCAGCTCTCGCTCATAAAAGAGACGATGAAGGAGCTAAACATAAGCGACAAGGCCTTCGCTCCGAAGGCGATACTCGCGCGCATAAACGGGGCTAAGAACGAAAACATCACGCCAACGGAATTCAAGGAGCACGCGCGGGACTTCCTCTCCGAGCGGGTCGCCAAGGTCTATTCCCTCTACCAGAAAAAGCTCCGCGACATGGGTTGCATGGACTTCGGCGACCTCATCTGCGAGCCGGTGAACCTGCTCCGCCAGAACCCAGCCCTCTTAAGGAATTATCAGGAGAGGTTCTCGTACATACTGGTCGATGAGTACCAGGACACGAACAAGGCGCAGTACATATTCACGAACCTCCTTGCCGGAGGCTCCCGGAACCTCCTCGCCGTCGGCGACCCCGACCAGTCGATATACGCGTGGAGGGGCGCGGACATATCCAACATCCTTGAGTTCGAGAAAGACTACGCGGACGCGACGGTCCTCCGGCTCGAACAGAACTACCGCTCCACCAAAAACATCCTCTCCGCCGCCAATTCAGTTATTGAGCGGAACCAGCAACGCTTGAAAAAGACCCTCTGGACCGAGAACCACGCCGGAGAGCCCCTGACATTCGAGGAGGCGCGGGACGAGTACGACGAGGCGCGGTCCATCATAAAGAGGCTCAAGACCTCGCTTTCGACAAAGTCCATATCTTATAAGGACGCGGCCGTCTTCTACAGGACGAACGCCCAGTCCAGGGTATTTGAAGAGGAGCTTATAAGGGAGGGCATCCCGTACACGATAGTCGGGGGCGTCAGGTTCTACGACAGGAAAGAGATAAAGGACGCGCTCGCGTACTTACGCCTCATGAACAACACCGACGACGATCTTAGCCTCCAGCGCGTCATAAACACGCCGCCCCGCGGCATAGGCAAGGCGACGATGGAGCGGGTGCAGGCCCTTGCGCGGGAGTCGGGGATATCCCTGTACGCCGCCGGGAGCGCCTCGTCCGCCAAAGGCGCGCTCGGCAAGACCCGCGCCTCAGCCTTCTTCGCGGCATGCGAAGACTTTAGAAAAAACCTCGGCAAGACCGCCCTGAATGAAGCGGCGCTACGACTCCTCGAAGACTCAGGCTACATGCTCATGTGGCAGGAGGAGAACTCGGAGGAGGCCCAGGAGAGGATAGAGAACCTCTTCGAGTTCATCTCGGCCATAAAGGACTTCGAATCCGCGTACCAGTCCTCGAACCTCTCGGACTTCCTCGATCATGTCGCGCTCATAAGTGACATAGACGCCTACAAGGAGGACTCCGACAGGCTTACCCTCATGACCCTCCATTCGGCAAAGGGGCTCGAATTCAAACTGGTCTTCCTCGCGGGCATGGAGGAGGGGCTTTTCCCGCATTCAAGGTCGATAAACGACCCGGAGTCCATGGAAGAGGAAAGGCGCCTCTGCTACGTCGGCATGACGAGGGCGCGGGAAGAGCTCTATCTCTTTTCAGCGAAGGCGCGTAGCGTCTACGGCGAGACCCGCTACCAGATGCGCTCCCGCTTCATAGACGAGATAGCGCCCGAGTTCATCACCCACGCGACGTTACCCTCAGAGAACCCGAGGACCCGGTCGAGCGAGGTCTACTACACCAGCGAGGACAGCCAGGTCGAGCACGGCCCCTCTTATGACTCCGGAGAGTCCCCTGACCCGTGGAAGATAGGGGCCAAGGTCGTCCACCCGTCCTTCGGCATAGGCATAATAAAAGACAGGATCGGCAGGGGGGATGAGACAAAGGTGACCGTCAACTTCAAGGACTATGGCGTAAAGAAACTCGCGGTGAGATTCGCGTCGCTTACCCCCGCTTGACAAATCTTAAAAGTCTCCGTAAAACCTTAAAAATCTATCCCCTTCTTATTGACTTATCCGCGAAAACTTATTATTATCAGCACCTGAAAACAGAGTCGCGCCGGAGGGCTCGAACAAACTCGACCCTTCACCGGCGCTTACAAAAAAACCCGCATCGGGAACAAGAATGAGACTAAAAAAGGCAGTCTTTCCGGCCGCCGGTTTCGGCACGAGGTTCCTGCCGGCGACAAAGGCCATCCCCAAGGAGATGCTCCCTCTGGTCGATAAGCCCCTCATCCAGTACGCGGTCGAGGAGGCGAAGGCCTCGGGCCTCGAGGAGATGATAATAGTAACGGGCATGGGCAAGACCGCGATAGAGGATCACTTCGACACCTCTTTCGAGCTCGAGATACTCCTGAAGGAGAGGGGCAAGCTCGACCTCCTCAATATGATAGAGAACGTCTCGGGACTCGTCCACTTCGCTTACACGCGCCAGAAAAAGCCCTTAGGCCTCGGCCACGCGATCTCTATCACAAAAAACCTCATAAACGACGAGGCGTTTGCCGTTTTTCTCGGAGATGATATAATAGATTCGAAGACCCCCGCGATGAAGCAGATGGCCGGGGTCTTCGAGAAGTACGGCACCTCCATCCTTGCGGTCCAGAAGGTGAGCAAGAAAGACGCCCACCTCTACGGCATCATAAAAGGCGAAAAGGTGTCCCCAGGCGTCTGGAGGGTCACGGACCTCGTGGAAAAGCCCAGGGAGAACGCGCCCTCGAACCTCGCCATCATCGGGAGGTACATCTTGAGCCCCGGCATATTCAAGGCGCTTGAAAAGACGGCTCCGGGAAAGGGCGGGGAGATACAGCTTACCGACGCCCTCAAGCACCTCCTCGAGACCGAAGACATATACGCATACGAGTTCGAGGGCAAACGATACGACGCCGGGGACAAGCTCGGGTTCTTGAAGGCCAACGTCTCCTTTGCCCTTAAACGGCCCGAGCTCAAGGCCGACTTCAAAAGGTTCCTGAAGGGCCTCGACATCTGAGCGTCTGTTCAGGACGGGCGCGGCTGAATAAGGGGGCGAGCGGGAGACGGAAGTCCCTTTGCAGTATTAGATCCTCCCCTGATCCGGCCTTCCGGGCCGCCAGTATTTCACCAAGACGCGAGGTAAAGAAGCGACGCTATGGCGAAGATCTCATCGAAGAAGCCGTCCGGCGGCCCTGCCGTCGAAATAGACAACATCAACCAGTTCATATTCGAGGGCATTGATGAAACGGGGCTTTTGAACCACCCCGAGCCTATCACGCAGATACCGAACGTCGACGTCTACTCCAACCCCCGCGAGGTGATAATCGAGGCCGAGATACCGGGTGTCAGAAAAGACGAAATAGAGATCATGCTCCACAAGCAGACGCTTACGATAAAGGCCTTGAAGTTCGAGTGCTTCGAGGAGGACAAGGTAAACTACGTCTGCATGGAGAGGTCATTCGGGAGGATATTCAGGGCGATAGAGCTCCCCTTCCCCGTAGACTCAGGGCGCGTGAAGGCCACCTACAAGGAAGGCGTTTTGAAGATATCGCTCCCGAGGATAGAGGACAAACGCTCGAACTCTAAAAAAGTACCGATAGATTCCATATAAAGAGGCAACTGCTAAAAATTAGGGGTTTTTTCTGAGGCAAGGAAGGGCGGAAATAAAAAGCGGAGCATATATGCTAATATGTGAGCAGTTTTATTTTCGCCCTGACGCAGTCCTGCCGGACGGGCAAATCCGTATCGAACGGCTGGAGATTTGATGCACCAAGGTTCCGTTGAGACTTTGGCCCTGCGCCAAGCAGTCAGGAAAAATAACAATTTTTAGAGAGTTGCCTAAAAGAGAGGATACCCTTAATGGCTGAAGAGGAAAAGAGAGAAGAAGAACAGCTCGTCATACCCGAGGTGCTGCCGCTCCTGCCGGTACGGGATGTCGTGATATTCCCCTTCATGATAGTGCCTCTCTTCGTAGGCAGGGAACGCTCGGTAAACGCCGTCGACGCCGCGCTCACGAAGGACAGGCTCATCTTCACGGCGACCCAGAAGGACATCTCCAAGGAAGACCCGGAGCCCGAGGACCTCTACACCTCGGGGACCGTCTGCATGATCATGCGGATGCTCAAGCTCCCGGACGGCCGCGTGAAGATCCTCGTCCAGGGGCTTACGCGCGCCCAGGTCACGAGCTTCGCACAGACAAAGCCTTCTTACCAGGTCAACATCACGAAGACAAAGGAAGCGCCCGCGCCCGCGCCGACCCTCGAGGTCGAGGCGCTCATGAGGAACGTCAAGGAACAGCTCGAGAAGCTCTCGACGCTCGGCAAGGTCATCTTCCAGGAAGTGATGATGGTGCTCGACAACATCACCGACCCCGGCAGGATGGCCGACCTCGTCGCCGCCAATCTCGGCCTTAAAATCGAAGAGGCCCAGGCGGTGCTTGAGACCCTCGACCCGATAAAGAGGCTCGAGAAGGTCAACGACTTCCTCGTAAAAGAGCTCCAGGTGGCGCAGATGCAGGTCAAGATCCAGTCCCAGGCCAAGGAGGAGATGGACAAGACCCAGCGCGAGTATTATCTCCGCGAACAGATGCGCGCCATAAAGAACGAGCTCGGCGACATCGAAGAGTCCTCCGAGGACATGGAGGAGTTCAGGGAGAAGATCCGGAAGGCGAAGATGCCCACCGAGGTCGAAAAAGAGGCGTACAAGCAGGCGGACAGGCTTGAGATGATGCACCCGGACGCCGCCGAGGCCGCGCTCATACGCACCTACCTCGAATGGCTCGTGGACCTGCCCTGGTCGAAGCAGACAAAGGACACGATAGACATAGACAAGGCCAAGAAGGTGCTCGACACCGACCACTACAACCTTGAAAAGATAAAAGAGAGGATACTCGAATACCTCGCGGTCAGGAAACTCCAGGCCAAGACCAAGGGGCCTATCCTCTGCTTCGTCGGCCCCCCGGGCGTGGGCAAGACCTCGCTCGGCCGCTCCATCGCCAAGGCCATGGGCCGGAGTTTCGTGCGCATCTCATTGGGCGGCATAAAGGACGAGGCCGAGATAAGGGGACACAGGCGGACCTACGTCGGGGCGCTTCCCGGACGCATCATACAGGGCATAAAGCAGGCGGGAACCCACAACCCCGTATTCATGATGGACGAGATCGACAAGATCGGCATGGACTTCAGGGGCGACCCGTCCTCGGCGCTTCTTGAGGTGCTCGACCCGGAGCAGAACTACGCCTTCAGCGACCATTACCTGAACCTTCCCTTTGACTTGTCGAAAGTGATGTTCATAACGACGGCCAACATGGCCGACCCAATACCCGAGCCGCTCCTCGACAGGATGGAGCTTATCAACCTCCCCGGCTACACCGAGGAAGAGAAGCTCGAGATAGCTAAGAAGTTCATCATCCCGAGACAGTTGAAGGAGCACGGCCTTACGAAAAAGCTCCTGACCATTCAGGATGAGACCTTAAAGCGGGTCATCTCCGGGTACACGCGGGAAGCCGGGCTCCGTAATCTGGAGAGGGAGATAGCCTCCCTTTGCAGGAAGGTCGCCAAGAGGGTCGCGTCCGGCAAGACAGGGCTTACGGCCATAACGCCGAAGCTCCTTCAGGAGTTCCTCGGCATTCCCAAGTACCTCCCCGAGGCAGAGCAGGAGACGGATGAGATAGGCGTGGCTACAGGCCTTGCCTGGACCCCGGTCGGAGGCGAGATACTCCACATCGAGGCGACGATAATGAACGGCAAGGGGCAGTTGACTCTTACCGGGCACCTGGGCGACGTCATGAAGGAGTCGGCGCACGCGGCCTTGAGCTACACGAGGTCGAGGGCAAAGGAGTTCAACCTCCAGCCCGATTTCTACAAGGACCTCGACCTCCACATACATGTCCCCTCGGGCGCGATTCCGAAAGACGGCCCGTCTGCGGGCATCACCATGGCGACAGCCCTCATCTCCGCCATAACGCAGAAGCCCGTTAACAAGGACATCGCCATGACCGGCGAGATAACGCTTCGCGGAAGGGTCCTTCCCATAGGCGGCGTAAAGGAAAAGTGTCTCGCGGCGCTCCGCGCCAAGATAACGACGATAATCATCCCCGAGAGGAACAAGAAAGACCTCGAGGAGATACCGAAGGACATCAGGAAGAAGCTCACCTTCATACCGGTCAAGCACATGGACGAGGTATTGAAGATCGTCTTCAAGGGCATGCCGAAGAAGGCGGCCCCCGGCAGACCCGCGCCTTCGAAGATAAAGAAGGTCAAGAACGCGCGGCACAAGGCCGCAAGGCCCTGACCCTTTCCAAAAGGCCGCAATTGTCGAGGACGAAGATAAAAGGCGAAGACGCCTTCGTGAAAGAGCTCGCAAAGAGGTTTGCCTCCCCTCTCGGGGGGAGGCAAACCTCTAACAGGCCGGCGAAGGGGCGGGGGGGGCGCGCCGCCTCGGACGCGCATACCGTAGCTCCCGCCTGGCGCCGCGTGATAAAAGCGATCGGCGACGACACGAGCGTAACGCTCCAATCCCCCGGCTCCGTCCTCTTGACGACCACGGACACCCTCGTAGAATCCACCCACTTCGAACGCTCGTACACTCCGGCCCGTCTCCTCGGCAGAAAGGCGCTCTCGGTCTCGCTATCGGACATCGCCGCGATGGGCGGAGTTCCGCTCTTTTTCCTCGTTTCCATCACCTTCCCCGTCGGCATCGACAAAAAATACATAGACGGCATCTACGACGGGCTCAAGTCCTGCTCCGACGAATTCGGCCCCCCCCTTATAGGCGGGAACACCGCACGCGCCCCGATTATCACTATATCGACGACCGTTTTGGGCGAAGTAAAAAAAGGCCGCGAGGTCTTAAGAAACGGGGCAAGGGCAGGAGACGCCATATTCGTGACCGGCACGCCCGGCGATTCCGCCTTAGGCCTTAAGGTCTTGCGGAACCACGGGCTGAAGGCCCTCAAGGGCCGCTTCAAGAGGGCGGTATCGAGGCACCTCGATCCCACGCCGAGGTTGTCGACAGGTCAAGCGCTCTCTAAGCAGAGGCTCGCTACCTCCATGATAGACGTAAGCGACGGCGTCGCTCTCGACCTTAAAAGACTCACGGAGGCGAGCGGCGTCGGAGCTGATATAAGCCTTCAGGGTTTCCCGATATCGAGAGAGCTCAAGAACTACTCCGAATCCACTGGATCTCCCTGGGGAGAGCTCGCGCTCTCGGGCGGGGAGGACTACGAGCTCCTTTTTACCGTGCGTCCAAAGGATGAAAAAAAAGTTAAAGACTTAAGCCGCTCGCTCGGCCTCGATATTACCTCCATAGGCCGCATAACCGACAAGGGCCTCAATATCATCGGCGCGGACGGAAGATCCGTTAAACCCCAGCGCCTCGGGTTCGTGCACTTCTAAGCCAAAAGGGGCCCGAAAAGGGCCTTTAACCATTAAAGTTTCACCTGAAATCAGTCGAGATATTAAAGGCATGCGAATTGGCGGCCGTGTGACGCATGCCGTTGACTTCACCTTTCACGCGGACTTATAATACTTACCCGGATCGAGGGCTGGTTCGACCCTTAAAAAGGCGGTAAAAGTGAACAGTATGCGTATTCCGATAGGCTACAAATTCATAATCGGCTTCATCATCGTCGTAGCGGCCGCGGCGTTCGTCCCGGACATAATAGAGAAGACCGGGGTCGCCGAGTGGATGATGCAACCCCTGAGTTTCCTGACGGCGATGATAATAGGGCTCATCCTCGGCTCCATGTTTACGAGGAACTTCACGAGGAACTTCAGCCTCCTTACGAGCGCCGCGCAGAGGATAAGCCAGGGGGACCTAAGGGAGGCCGAGGGGCTCGGGGACATGGTCTTCAGGGACGAGACGAGCGACCTCGAGGAATCTCTCTCGCTCATGTCCAGGAATCTGAAGACCCTCGTCGGACACATAAGGGAGACCTGCGATAATCTGACTGAAGCGCAGGAGACGCTCTCGGCCGTGGTGTCCAAGGGGCACGACACCTCGAAGGAGGTCATCTCCGGGACGTCGTCGATCTTCGACGGCGCGCTCGAACAGGCGAACCACATAGGGGACGCCTCATCCACCATAAAGTCGATGGCCGAGCTCGCCGACGACGTCGCGAACAAGGTGACTGAAAGCGTGAACGCATCGCAAAAGGTCAACTCAATGGTGCAGAGGGGCGCGACTACCGCCACTTCCGCCATGGAGAAGATGGAGACGATATTCAGCGGCATAGAGAACACCGAGAGCGCGGCGAAAAGGCTCAAGGAAAAACTCAACGACATACCGAAGATACTCGACGTCATAACGCACATCTCCCGCCAGACCGACCTTCTCGCGCTGAACGCGACGATCGAGGCCTCGAAGGCCGGCGAGCACGGAAGGGGCTTTGCCATGGTCGCCGAAGAGGTCCGGCGCTTCGCGGACAACACCAACAACTCGGTCCAGGACGTATCCCTCATCGTGAAGGAACTCCGGATGGAGGTCGAAAGCGTAGTTTCATCCGCGAGCGAGGGCACTTCCAACCTCAAAGGGGGGAGAGACGACCTCCGGAAGATCAGGGAGATACTCGTCGACATAACCAATTACACCTCCGACGTCGCCGAGAAGGCTACCCTCATCCTCGGCCTCACGCACAAGCAGAAGGAGAAGGCGGAAAAGACCGTCGAGATAGTCGAGGCCGTGGCCAAGATAGCGCGCGAGAACCTCTCGACTACCGAAGAGGTGGAAGCGGCTGTCGAGAGGCACGGCACGTCGATAAACGAGACCATCGCGGCCTCCGAGAAGCTCTCCGTGCTTTCAAAGGAGCTCAAATCGGTCGTCGCGAGGTTCACCACATAATGTTCGGCGACAAGCTCGTCATACAGCTTGAGGGCGCGCGCCTCGCGGTCGACACCTCCGCGGTCGCCGGCATAGTCGAGGTCGACGGGATGCCGTTCCTGCCGGGCAGGACCGGGTTCGTCTCGGGCGTCATATCGCTCCGTAACGAGCCCGTGACCGTGATCGACCTCAAGATGGCCTTCAGCGCGTGGCCGACTCCGACAAAGGGCCCGCACAGGGTGATAGTCGTCCGCGACAAGGCGACGCTACTCGGGCTCGACGCCGGGGAGGCTCCGATATTGTTTTTCTGGGCGGAGGAGTTGAGGACCTGCCCCTTCAGAAAGGGCTCGGGCTACATAAGGGGCGAGTTCGACACCGACGACGGGCCTCTCTCTCTCCTCGACTGGAAGACGCTTTTTGAAGAGACATCAAGAATACTGCACCTGGAAGGTACTCGTGGCTAAAAGGGTTGTTATCGCGGACGACGCGGATTTTCACAGGATGGTGCTGAAAGACATACTCACGAGGGGCGGCTTCGACGTAGTGGCCGAGGCCGTAAACGGGGAAGAGGCGCTCTCCCGCGCAAGGGCCCTGAAGCCCGACATGGTCATACTCGACATAGTCATGCCGCTTATGAACGGGATAGAGGCGGCCAGAGAAATAAGGCTCATCGAGCCGCCGGTAAAAATAATCATGTGCACCTCGCTCGGGTACGAGCCGATCGTCGAGGAGGCGCTCAAATCCGGCGCCTGCGCCTACATAGTGAAACCCCTCTCCGAGAAGAAGGTCCTTGCCGTGCTCGCGGCCCTCAAGGACTAAAGGCGTCCCCCTTATGGACACATCCAAATACAAGGCCCTTTACCTCCAGGAGACGAACTCCCATCTCTCCGGCATAGAGGCCGGCCTGCTGGAGCTCGAGAAGGGGTCTCTCGCGGAGGTCGACAACCTCTTCAGACACTACCATTCGATAAAGGGCATGTCCGCGTCGATGGGCTACGAGCCGTTGAAGGTCCTCTCCCACGCCGAGGAAGACCTCCTCGAAAAGATCAGGTCCAAGAGCCTCTCCCCGGCCCCGGAGATGATCACGACGCTCTTCGAGTGCCTCGACGCGTTGAAGGCCCTTGTGGGCAGGGTCGAAGCGGACGAGCCGCTCGACCTCGATATCTCCGCTTTTTTAACCAGGCTCAAGGCGCTCTCGGAAGGAAAACCCTCCCCTGCCCCTCAGCCTGTCTTTGACCCGACCGTCGCCGTTCAACCGGCCGCCGGCGGGGGCGGCGCGGAGCTCAAGATATCGAACGTCATGAAGGTCGAGGGCAGGGTTTTTGACGAGCTCCTTACGACCGTCGGGGACCTCTTCATGGCCCTCTCTTCTTTCAAGGAATTGTCCCAGCACTCCCGCTCCATAGAGCTCAAGGACGGCGTCCACCTCCTCGGGAAATCGATCAACACGCTCCACCAGAACATACTCTCGGCGCGTATGCTCCCGATAAGGGATTTGACGGAATCGCTCCCGAGGATAGTCCGCGACATCGCGAACAAGGCTGGGAAGGAAGTCAGCCTCAGAGTCGAGGGCACGGAGATAAGCCTCGACCGCTCCATACTCGAAGACCTCGGCTCCCCGCTCGTGCACATCATAAGAAACGCCGTGGACCACGGCATAGAGACCCCCGTTGTCAGGGAATCCGAAGGAAAGCCGCGCGCAGGGACCATAACCTTCCGCGCTCACGCGAGGAAGGACCGCGCCGTGATCGAGATATCGGATGACGGGCGCGGCATAGACTCCGAGAAGATCAGGATGAAGGCCGTGGAGAAGGGTGCCGACCCGAGGAAGATAGCGGCGATGGCGAGGAAGGAGGCGCTCCTCCTCGTCTGCCTGCCGGGGCTCACAAGCGCCGAGACGGTCACCGAGACCTCGGGCAGGGGTGTGGGCATGGACATCGTGAAGGCCGTGGTGGAAGGGCTCGGCGGGGCGCTTGAGATAGAGTCCGAGCCCGGCAAAGGTACGAAGATACGCATGGAGCTCCCGAGGACGACCTCTATTGCCAAAACGCTCCTCGTTACAGCCGGGTCCGAGCAGTTCCTCTTCCCCATAACAAAGATAGAAAAAGTAATAGAGCGGGGCGGGGCGGCGTTGTCCACAATCGAGTACGCCGGGCATGAAGTGCCGATAGTCGACCTCGCGAGCCTCATAGGGCTCCCCTCTGAGGCAAGGCCGTCGTCGACCATCGTCATAGTCGAGCTGGAGCCGGAGGCCGAACACAAGGGCTTTATAGGTTTCAAGGTCGACGACTTCGGAGTCGAGCTCGACGCGTACATAAAGCCGCTCCTGCCGCCGATGTCGAGGCTCTGGGGCGTCTCAGGCATAACGATCATGGGCGACGGCAGGCCCGTATTCCTCCTCGACATTCCGCAGATATTATCCAGGGCCTCATCCCGCTCCTCCTCTTAATTCGCCATTTCAAAGGCATCTGTTTTCTGATATCCTTAAATACCCAAACATGAAACGGTATTTAAAGAGATGAATGTAGCCGCTTTAAAAAAGCTTCTCGAAGGCGTCCGGGACAAAAAGACCGGGATAGACGAGGCGCTCCACGAGCTCAAGGCCCTGCCGTTCGAGGACTTGGAGTTCGCCACCCTCGACACGCACAGGGCTCTCCGCCAGGGCTTCCCCGAGGTCATCTTCGGCCAGGGCAAGACTTTTCCCCAGATAAAGGCGATAACCAGATCCATGCTCACGCGGAAGGAAAACGTCCTTATCACGAGGTGCGACCCCGAAAAGGGAAAGGCGTTGAAGAAGGCCTTCCCCAGGGCCTCGTACAACGCAACCGCGCGGACCATATTCATAAAATCGCATGAGATAATAGAGGCCGGGCGCGGGACCGTCCTCGTCGTATGCGCCGGGACCTCCGACGTGCCCGTTGCCGAAGAGGCGGCCATAACCGCCGAGTGCATGGGTAACAGGGTCGAGCGGCTCTACGACGTCGGGGTCGCCGGGCTCCACAGGATCCTCCACAGGAAGAAAGACCTCTGGGCCGCCAATGTCCTCGTGGTCGTGGCCGGGATGGAAGGGGCGCTCCCAAGCGTAGTCGCCGGGCTCGTAAGTAGGCCCGTGATAGCGGTGCCGACGAGCGTCGGGTACGGCGCGAACCTCGGCGGCATCACGACGCTCCTCGCCATGTTGAATTCCTGCGCGGCCGGGGTGTCGGTCGTTAACATCGACAACGGATTTGGCGCGGGCGTGGCTGCGAGTTTGATAAACAGGGAGTAGGCGTCGCGAGCAGGGCGAAGCCATTTTTAGTCTTTTTTTTATTCACTTTAGCCGTCATTCCCGCGGCTTTAAGCGGGAATCCAGTCTTTTAGTCTCACTTGGATTTGCGGATTCCATAAAAGCAAAGGATATTTGATGCGCATCCTCTACCTCGACTGCCCCACCGGCGTTAGCGGGGACATGTTTCTCGCTTCCCTCATCGACTTCGGCGTCGACTATAAAGCCATCCTTAAAGAGCTCCGGAAGCTCCCAGTCGATAAGATCGAAGTCGACATCCGGAAAGAAGTCCGCCATTCGATAACCGGCACGACCTTCAGGGTCAAGATGCATGAGTCCCACCACCACAGGACGTTCAGGGACATAAAAAAAATAATCACCGGGTCCAGGCTCTCAAAAGAAGTTAAAGACTTAAGCGTCGCGATATTCAAGCTTATCGCCGAGGCCGAGGGCAAGGTCCACGGCATCCCCTCTGACAAGGTCCACTTCCACGAGGTCGGCGCCATGGACTCTATCATCGACATAGTCGGTGCGGCGCTCGCGGTTACATCCCTTAAGGTCGACAAGGTCGTCTGCTCGCCTGTACCGCTCGGCTCCGGCATCGCGGACACCATGCACGGGCGAATCCCGATACCCGCGCCCGCGACCGTCGAGATATTGAAGGGCGCGACTCTCGCGGCTTCCGATATTCCCTTCGAACTCACGACCCCGACCGGCGCGGCGATAGTAAAGACCCTTGCTTCTTCCTTCGGCCCCATGCCTGCCATGGTCATAGAGGCGACCGGCTACGGCGCAGGCAAAAAAGACTTCAGGGAGTCCGCAAACATGCTCCGAGCCTTCCTCGGCACAAGCGCGGAGGGTTCAGCTAAAAAGTCGGAAGAGGCCGAGCGTCTTATCGTGCTGGAAACGAACATAGACGACATGAGTCCGCAGATAGCAGGATATCTGCTGGATAAGCTCTTGAAGTCTGGCGCGCTCGACTGCTTCTTTACGCCCGTAGTCATGAAGAAGACCCGCCCGGGCATACTACTTACGGTGCTTACGGATGAATCCCTTAAACACGCGCTCCTCGACATCATATTCCGGGAGTCCACCTCCATTGGCGTCAGATCCTACCCTGTCGAGCGGCACTGTCTTCCGAGAAAGACCGTCAATGTGAAGACCAGGTACGGGACAATGCGGGCGAAGGTCTCGTACAAAAACGGCGAGGCCGTGAACGCGCAACCCGAGTACGAGGACGCGAAGGCACTTGCGGAGAAAAAAGGCGCGCCTTTGAAAGAGGTGCTGGATGCCGCCCGCGCCGCGCTTTCGGGCAAGAAAGGTTGAAAAGCGATATAATCAATCTGCGGTTGACTAAAGTCACTTAACTCTTTATAATACCCGGCGTATAATACCGGCATAAGTGCGGGAAATCTTTCATAAAAGGCCGAGCAGTCCGGATGAAGAGAGAAATAGACAAAAAGGGACTCCAATGATCGTTCGTTGCTGGGGCGCGAGGGGGTCCATAGCCGTATCGGGCAAGGAGTTCAACAAGTTCGGCGGCGACACTGCCTGCATCGAGGTGCGCTCGAACGCCGGAGACATCATCGTCATCGACGCAGGCACCGGCATCCGGGGCCTCGGCAACAAGCTCATGCGCGAGGGGGCGAAAAACATAAACCTCCTCTTGACGCACGCGCACTGGGACCACCTCTCCGGCTTCCCGTTCTTCAAGCCCATATACAGGAACGATACCGAGATAAAGATTTTCGGCCCCCAGTCCACGCAGGACTCCCTCAAGTCCATCATATCAAAGACCATGACTTCGCCGTACTTCCCGATCGAGCTCGAGGACATAAACGCGAAGATATCCTTCCTCGGCATGGGGCACAACAACTATTCGATAGGCGGGGTCAAGATAAGCACCATCCCGCTTAGCCACCCCAATCAGGGCGTGGGCTACAGGCTCGAGGAGGACGGGAAGTCGTTCGTATTCCTCACCGACAACGAGCTAAGCTACCACCACCCGATAGGCTTGCTCTACGAAGCTTACGTGAAGTTCGCAAAAGACGCGGACCTGATGTTCCACGACGCGGAGTACAGCAGGGAGGAATACAAGGAGACCGTCGGCTGGGGCCACTCTGTCTATCTCGACACCCTGAACCTCGCGCTCGACGCGAACGTCAAGGCCCTCGGGCTTTTCCACCACAACCAGGAGAGGACCGACGCCGAGGTCGAAAAGATAGAGGCCGAGTGCCAGAGGATTGCGGCGGAGAAGGGCTCGAAGATGAGGGTGTTTGCGGTGGCGACCGGGATGGAGATAAAGCTTTAACGGCTGCTGAAAAAGTCCATCTGCTTCGTTGTCTTCGTCTCTCATCACTGCGGCGTACAAACAGAGTACGCCTCCCTCCTCCCTCCTCGCTCCTCGACGCCTCGCATCTGGAGCTTTTTGAGCAGCCTAAATCAGCGCAGAGTTTTCATCAAACAATTAATCCGCGATAAATCCCGCAGTATTTTCCAATCAGACCTCTTCGTCACAAAAATACATGTTTGAAAAAATTTTCTGTACGACCACTTTTTAATTCCGGCACATTTAGTTTTTTTCTTTTTGCGCCCTGCCGGGCTTTTTTTCGGCATGGGGCTTCGCTCCCTCCGCCCTCCCCCTCCCCGCTCGGCGCGGGGCCAGAGTTCTTCGGAAGCTATTGAGGGTAGGGTACGAATCGCCTTCGATACGAACCTTGCCAGTCCGGCGAGGACCGCTCGCCCCTTAGGGCGCTGTCGCGCCTTTTTACTTCCTCGGCTCGCTCACATTGCTTCCTCCCTTAAGGTCGCTCACCCCATGCCAGGGGGGTTTTGAAAAACTAAAAAACCCGCAAGAAGTTCCCCCTCTCCCCTTGTGGGAGAGGGTTGGGGTGAGGGGTGCCCCCGCCGGGCAGGCAAGATCACAACGAGCGGTATTGCGTAATGCACCCCAGCCCGCACGATTTGAAATTGCCCCTATCCGAAGTTCACCCTCCCCTCAGTCCCCTCCCATCAAGGGAGGGGAAGTTAAAAGAGCGTGCTTTTTGTTTTACAAACACACAAGGGAGATTGATGCGAGCGCGCCGGGGTAGATTAGGCGCTTGCGCTCGGCGCGCAAACAACCGGGAAATAAGCGCGCAAAAGTGCTTTAGTTGGATGATTCGAAATAAGGTCAGAAAATGTATTTGTAGCCACGAAATAAAAAGATCTTGGAAGTGGAGCGCTCCCTTATTCCCCCCTTATATCCTTCGGCACCCCGGCGATAGCGGCCTTGCGCCTGAGCTCGTCTATTTCATCGACGAGTTTCGAGAGCCGCTCCCTGTCCTCAGGCAGTTCCTTCTTGTTCCTTGTGTAGGTCTCGACGTCGTCAGAGGCATATATCTGGCCAAAACGCCTGCCGCCCTCGTAGACGTCTATGTACTGCTGTTTGGCCGCGATGCCGCTCTCAAGGTTCCGCCTCTCCTCAAACCTTTTGGCAAAGGACTGTCTCCACCACTCGAGCGGGTGTTCGCCGTAGAGCTCCTCGGCCCTACCCTCCCTCGGAGGCTCGATGCGAAGGATTATCTCCTTCTCCTCCTTAGGCGGCGGAGGCGCGCTCTCTTCCATGACCTGCACCCGGTCCCTGTACCTGTCCGGGATGTTCTCGGGCCTGTCGGTTATGTGGACGATACCCTCGCTGTCCTTCCACTGGTAGAGCTTGGCAAGGGCGGGGGACGCGGAGAAGACGATAAGCGCGATCAAGACGGCTGTCAATGGCTTCATGGCGGCTCCTTGCGCTTCGTGTGAATTAACGCATTACAGATTATACTCCAGGGGTCTTATTGGGTCAAATAGCCGCGGACTTGAAGCCCCTTGCCGTTTGTCTCGATCGTGATCGCGCCGTCATTATCGGTCCTGACTACCCGGGCCTTGATCGCCGAGTACCTCTCAAGCGTATCTTTATTCGGGAAACCGAACCTGTTGTTCCTCCCGGCCGATACTACCACCACCGAGGGGCCTACCTTTTCGAGGAATTTCAGCCCTGACGAGCCCTTTGAGCCGTGGTGCGGGGCCTTCAATACCGTGGCCCCGGGAGCGGTTTTCACGAGCTCCCTTTCGCCTTCCTCGCCTATGTCGCCGGTAAAGAGGATGCTCTCTCCCCCATATGTGAACCTCAATACAAGCGACATGTTATTTATATCATAACCATAGTCCTTGAGCGGGTGGAGCGCCTCTACCTTGACGGCGCCTATCTCGCTGACCGGGGGGCTTTGGCCCCGCCCTATCGTCCGTATCGGTACGCCTTTTTTCGAGAGGCTCTCCCCGAGACTCTTAAGCCCCCCGACGCCGTTCCACCAGAACTCGTTGACACCGAAGTTATCCGCGATGAACTTAAGCCCTCCGATATGGTCGAGCTGTGCGTGGCTCGCGACCATGTAGTCGATCGAGTCTATCTTCCTCGACCAGAGGAACGGCGCGACTATCCTCTCGCCCGCGTCGAACTCAGGATTAAATCCTCCCCCGCCGTCTATGAGCATCCGCTTGCCGTCCGGGAACTCTATCAGGGTAGACTCGCCCTGGCCGACACTTATAAAAGTCGCCCTTAAAGACCCGTCACCCGAGGCCTTGTACTTCCAGTAACCGAAGTCCGCAAGGATGGCTACAAAAACGCAGACCGCGATATAGGCAAAAAGGCGAGACCGCCTGATGTTTACGAGCGCTATCAGAAGCGCGTAGAGGAGGGCTATCTCAAGGAGGGTCGGCGTAGTCACCCTTATGAACGAGAACGGGAGGGATGAGAAAAACCCTATTACCCGGGCCATCATCTCGAACAGGAGACCGGAGAGCGTAAGCAGCGCCTCCGCCGGCCATTGCCAGATGAACGAGAGGAACGAAGAGATGAAGAGGAGCGGGATGATAAGCCCCGATATCGGCACTGCTATCATGTTCGCGGCAAGGCCCGCGAGCGACACCATATTGAAGTGCCATGCCACGAGCGGGGCCGTGGCAAGGCTCGCCGATACCGTCACAAGGAGGGCCGGGGCGATACTTGAATTCCACCTCCTTATGAAGACCGCCTCCCTCTTACCCTTCGGCCCGTCGTCTGAGATCTCAAGGTACTTGCCGAGCCTCGGGACAAGGTAGATTATCCCGGCGACCGAGGCGAACGAAAGCTGGAAGGAGATGTCCCAGGCGCTATATGGATAGACGAGCACCATGATCACGCCGGCGAGCGCAAGTATGTTGAAGTAGTCCCTCCCCCTGTTCAGCATAAAGGTTGCAACGAACGCCGCGACCATTATGACCGCCCTCTCGGCGGGCACGGGAAAGCCGGAGAGAAGCCCGTAGACCACGACCGGGCCGAGCGCAAGCGCAAGAGAGAGCTTTCTCGCGTTAAAGACAAGTAGAGCGCGCTCGGACAGCCTAATAAACGAAAAAAACAGCCTGTAGAAGAAGAACGCCACGATACCGGCGTGGAGCCCCGATATGGAAAGGATGTGCGCGGTGCCTGTCCTGGCAAAGGCATCCCTCAAACCCTTCTCTATGCCCCTCTGCTCGCCTATGATGAGGGCCTTCAATGGCTCTTTGTGCCTCGTGTTGCTTGCGTCTATGAAACCCCTTATCCGCGCCCTGAAATTCTCGATCCATCTTGACGGGCCGCCGCCCTCCTCGATCTTACTGACGAGCAGGCCGTCCTTTACATAGGCCGTCGCGTAGATGCCCTTTCGCTTGAGCATGGAGGCGTAGTCGAACTCGCCCGGGTTCCCGAAGCTGAAGGGCTCATTGACGCGCCCGATAAACCCGGCGTAGTCGCCTTTAGTGACGGAATCCACGCGCCCCTCGATCGTCACAAGCGCCCTGCCCGAGGCATCTTTCCAGCCCCCTTCCGTCAACACCCTGCCGGCCTCTATCTCGAAACGCGTCCTCTCGTTCGAATACTCCGGCCCCTGAAGGACGCGCCCCTCGAAGGCAATACCCGGAGAGTCGCGGTCCGCCGGTTGTTCGATGAAGTTCTTTATGTGATTTGCGGGAAGCTCGGGCCTTATGTACGGGGTTATGAGGAGTACGCCTATGACGAAGAAGGGCGGCGCGACCGTTATCCACACGAGCCGCCGCAGGGGCCTTGCGAGAGAAATCAAGAGAGGGACGAGGGAGACGGCAAAAAGGAAATACCCCGCGCTGTCCTTAAGCTCGACATACTGCGCAAGGAGGGTTCCGAGTATGAGTGATATGAAGACCGGGACAAGTGGGCGCATCTCTGATGGATCCGGCCTGCCTTTCTTAACCGAATATATCACGCGAGGAGCCCGGTTTAAATATTAAATTGACAGGCTTAAAGACTTGCTTTCCTTGCCCTCCTTGACAGGTCTCCATATTTCGATAGCCTTATGTTATGGGACGAGACGACAGGGTATTCTTCTGGATCTCAATAGCCGCTCTTGTAGCGGCCTTCTTATCGGCGCTCGGGGCGGCCGCCTCGGGGCTCGGCTCAAGGGCCGGGCTCTGGGGTTTCAGGACAGGCTTTTTGATACTCAGGGCCGCGTCCATAGGAGGGCTCGTCTCTGGCGCGATCGCCATTGCGGCGCTTATCAAGGTCAGAGGCGACCGTATCGCGTATCTTCTCTCCCTCGTCGCCCTCGTCATCGGGCTTACGGTATTCTACATACCCTGGAGCTGGCAGAGGGCCGCGCGCGCACTCCCTCCCATCCACGACATAACGACGGACCCCGTTGACCCGCCCGCGTTCACATCCGTTCTCAAGCTGAGGGATGGCGCCCCGAACCCCACAGAGTATGGAGGAAAAGACATAGCGGAGCAACAGAGGCAGGCGTACCCGGATATAACTCCGGTTGTCCTCCCGCTCCCTTTCAATAAGGCCTTTGACAGGGCGCTCGATTCGGCAAAAAGGATGGGCTGGGAGATAGTGGCGGCAGACAAGGAGGCGGGGCGCATCGAGGCGACGGATACGACCTTCTGGTACGGGTTCAAGGACGACGTGGCAGTGCGTCTTAGGAATATTTCAGAGAAGGAGACGAGGGTCGACGTAAGGTCGGTCTCACGGGTAGGGAAAAGCGACGTGGGGACAAACGCGAGGAGGATAAGGGAGTATACGGCAATGCTTGAAGCGTAGCAGCTTAAGCCTCGTCTCCCCTGACTCTACCCGCCTCCTCCTTTATCCTCAATGCCAATTCATCGGTTATGCCGGGGATGGTCTTGAGCTCTTCGATACCGGCCGATAATATCCCGTCCAGGTCCCCGAACCTCTTGAGGAGCCCCCGCCTCCTCTTGTCACCAACTCCCGGTATGTCGTCGAGGACGGAGGTTATCTTCGAGCGGAGCTTCCTGTGGTACGAGATAGCGAACCTGTGGACCTCGTCCCTTATCCTCCTCAAAAGGAGGTCGGGTCTCGACCCTTCCTTCAGCACAACCGGGTCCTTTACATGCGGGAGGAAGACCCTCTCACCCTTTGATTTTATGAACCTGTCCATTGGGCCCGACGGCTCGTCCCTGTCCTTTGCGAGCGCGGCGAGCTCGGATCTAAGCCCGAGCGCTTCCGCGACCTTTACCGCGATATTGAGCTGGCCCTTGCCTCCGTCTACGAGGATGAGATCCGGCGCGGGGAGGGCTTCTTTTTCTCCCTCTCCCGCTTTCTTTCCATATCTCCGGGATAGCACCTGTTCCATCATCGCGTAGTCGTCGGGCCCTTCTATATCCCTTATCCTGAAGAGCCTGTAGAAATTTTTATCAGGCGCGCCGTTTTTGAATGTGACCATCGCGCCAACTGCCTTTTCCCCGCCTATGTTCGAGATGTCAAAGGCCTCTATGCGGCGTGGGGTGTTCGAAAGATGCAGGCGCGTTTTCAGCTCGTCGAGGAGGTCTTCCTTCGCCCTCTGGGACTCGAGCCTGCGTTTCAAGGCCTCATTGGCGTTTGACGAGGCCATCTTGAGGAGCTTGAGTTTATCGCCCCTCTCGGGGACCGAAAGCGCGGCCTTCCTCCCCTTCTTTTCAGTCAGCCACTCGCCTATGACTTCGGAATCCTCAAGCTTGATCGGGATTATGACCTCGTCAGGTATGTATTTATCCCCCCTGTAAAACTGCGTGACAAAGGACGAGAGGACCTCGTCGTCGGGCAGGCCGGTATCCTTGAAGAAAAAGTCCTGGCTCCCGACGAGCCTCCCGGAGCGGACGGTCAGGGTCTGCATGATTATGGCGTCGTCCGCGCGGAGGAAGGCAAAGACGTCCTGGTCCGTCGCCCTGTGCGTCACGACCTTCTGCTCCTCGAGCATCTCCTCTATAGCGGAGAGCCTGTCGCGGAACTCGGCGGCTTTCTCGAAGTCGAGGTTGGCCGACGCCTCGTTCATCCGGGCCTTGAGGACCTTCACGAGTTCCTTGTTCTTGCCTTCGAGGAACATTATCGCGCCGTCCACGAGCTCCTGGTAGGCCTCTTCCGTGATAAGTCCGACAGCGGGCGCGCTACAGAGGTGCAACTGATAGTCGAGACAGGGTCTAACGCGATTTCTGAAGACCGACGAACTGCAGACGCAGAGCGGAAATAGCCTCCTTATGAACTTGACCGTCTCCCTTACGGCGCGGGCCGACGGATAAGGGCCGAAGTACCTCGAACCGTCCTTCTTTATCTGTCGCGTCACAAGGATGCGCGGGAACTTCTCGGCCGTCGTTATCTTGATGGAGACGTAGGTCTTCGAGTCCTTGAGGCTTATGTTGTACTTGGGCTTGTGCTGTTTTATGAGGGTGTCTTCGAGGAGGAGCGCCTCCTTCTCATTCGTTGTGACGATGTAGTCTATGTCCGAGACCATCCGGGCGAGGAACTTTACCGCGTACCTCCCGTCCCCGGTCTCCCTGAAATAAGACCTCACCCTCGAGCGGAGGCTCTTCGCCTTGCCTATGTAGAGCGCGGCCCCGTCCTTCCCCCTCATGATGTAGACGCCGGGTCCGGCGGGCAGGGCCTTTAATTTCTCCTCGAAGTCCATTAAATAATTATTGCACATAAAAGGGAGGGATTACAACGGGGGGGTAAGCCTGTGAGATATGATAGGCGGGACTAACGGGCCCGTGTGGGAAAAGGCATTTGCTGAACCCATTTTGTGGAATAGGCTTGTAAACCTGCCCCGCAAAAAGAAACCCACGCCCCGCGCAATGAAAGTGGCTATAAACAAAAAAGGCCCTGCTCTTTCGAGCAGGGCCTCTGAATGTTCTTTGACGGGGCCTTACGCCTTCGCCCTCTCCAGATATTTGCCCTCGGCCGTATCCACCCTGATGACCTCGCCGACCCCGATGAACGGGGGCACGTTGACGACAAGACCGGTCTCAAGGGTAGCGGGCTTCTGCGAGGCGGTGACCGTCGCGCCCCTCATGTTCGGGGCCGTGTCCACGACCTTAAGCTCCACGACCTTCGGTGGGTCGATGCCGACCGCGACCCCGTTATAGTACTCGACCATAAGCTTTATGTTCGGGATGAGGTAGTAGACGTTGTCCCCGAGTATTTCGGACGAGAGCGCCACCTGCTCGTAGGACTCGCTGTTCATGAAGTGGTAGTCCGTGCCGTCGTTGTAGAGGTACTCCATCTCGTGCTGTTCGAGGTGCGCCTTCTCGAGCTTGTCCTCGGAGCGGAACCTGTTCTCGACCGTCGAGCCGGTCTTAAGGTGCTTGAGCTTAGTCTGCACCATTCCGCGCCAGTTGCCCGGCGTGATGTGCTGTACCGTCATTACCCTGTAAGGTTCGTTATTGAACAGGATGGTCATTCCGACCCTGAGCTGTGTTGCGGCTATCATCTAAGTACGTCCTTTCCGGAAAATATTTATGGGATTATACCACAACCAGAAAGGCTTTTCATCAGGGAAATGAGATGGGCGGCCTCACCCCTTTCCAAGAGGGGGACCGATGGGGAATATAACCGCTGAAAGACCCTGGATTCCCGCTCAAGGGATTGCGGGAATGACTAAAGAATAAAAAAGGCGGCGCGGCTTTCGCCGCGCCGCCCGAATAATTATTCCATACAAAATAACCTAAGCCATATACATACTACGGAGCATCAGAACAAAACAGACCAAGGCGCGACGATGGCCCGCGCGAGGCGTACTTTTGTGTACGCCACAGCGACGGGGCGAGGAGCAACGCAGGTATGTAAAGTTATGATGCTCCGCACATCATCCTACGATTTTTTTCACATGCTTCATCGTGTCCTTCGCGTTCAACTGCTCGAAATAGAGGTCGAACCGGGCTTCCAGCTCCGCGCCTATCTTCTCCCTCCGCTTCGCATCCAGCGTCCAGATCCTCTCCTTGAACGGCCCGAAGCCCTTCTTCCGCGTCTTATACAGGAACTGCTCTTCGGTGTCCGTCGGCTTCCTCTCGTCCGAATGCTTCTCGATAAGGTGCCTGTTTATTTCGCCCTTGAGGTCAGCCGGGAAGGCCGCACTGTCGTAGACCATGTTCTGGAAGCCTGTCGCCAGATGGACCTCGGCCGCCTCCCTTGTGACGAACATGTGGAAGGCGTCGTCGGGTAGCGTCGAAGCCCCGTGCTGGACGACGCCTGCCATGCCGTACTCGCGCGCCACCTTCGAGAGCTTCTCGATGGTGTCGAAGTCGACCTTCACCTTTGCTATCGTCCCGTCCGGGAGCACCACTCCTCCGTGGGAGGTCCCGGTCTGTATGCTTATCTTGCTTATGCCCTTCCTGCCCTTGGGTAGCGCGGAAGCGAAACCGTCCATGAAGGCGCGTAGCTCCTCTTCGGTCGAGTTCTTTCCGCCGACCTCGCCGATCTCGCCCCCCACCGAGACCGTCACGCCCGAGGGCTCGTTCTGGCGGATGTATTCAGTAAGAAGCGCGGTCGTCTCGAAGTTCGGCCTCTGCTGTTCGATGACGGAAGGCTTGGTGAGGTCGACTACGGTCGAGGAATCTATGTCTATATTGTAGAATTCGGCGTCAAGCGCCTCCTTGATGAGCTTTTTGAGGTCGGCTATCTCGGCGTTCTTGTCCTGTGTGAACTTCTTCGCGTTTATCTGGAAGTGGTCTCCCTGAATAAATACCGGGCCCCTGTACCCTTCCTTTATGGCCGCGGCGAGGCAACAGGCCGTATACTCGGCGGGCCGCTGTTCGGTATACCCTATCTCGCTCTTGGCTATCTCGAATATGAACGCGCCCGACTTATTTCTCAGGGCCGACCTGAAGAACGCGCGGGCCGTGTCGTAGGTGAGCCCCCTGATGTTCACCGCCGGGACCGTAAAGCCCTTGACCTCGCCCCTGCCCATCGCTTCATACAGGTCGTGGATCGAGGCGGACCTCGTGCCGAGGGACGCGGCTATCGCCTTTATGAGCCGCCTCGACTCCGACAGCACCTCTTTGTTCCCGTTAAAGACCGCATTGTAGATGAGCGAGTCTATCGCCTCTCCGCGCAGTTTCTTCTCATCGAGCACCTCGACCGAGTTGCCTTTCTCCCTGACGGCCCCCTTGAGCGCGTCGAAGATCTCCCCTACTGTCTTCCACTCCATAAACCCTCCTTTGAGGATAATATTTATCGGCTTTTCTTCGGCTTTAACGGCCGTAATATATATGATAGAGCCTCTCGGGAGAGACCCCGGAGAGGTACAACGCGAGGACGACCCCGTTTTTTAGCGTATTCCTGACCCTGCCGCCGGCCTCCCACCTCCGGGGCGAGGTAACCACCCTTCCGCAGAGCAACCTTACCCGGCCCAGCCCCCTTAACCTCTTAACACAATCGACATCTTCCATCAAGGGCAGTTTCCTGAAGCCGCCCGCCTTATGGAAGGCGTCTTTTCGCGCGAAGATCGCCTGGTCGCCGTAGATGACTCCGAACGCCCTGTAACGGAGCCTCACAACCGCCTCTATTATCCTGAACCACGGATGGTCAGAACCTATCTTGAGCCCGAAGGCCCCGGCGATCGTCCCGGGGTCGACGAGAGCGCTCTCTATCTCCTCTTTCCAGCCCTCGGGGAGTATAGTGTCGGCGTGCAGAAAGAGGAGTACATCGCCTGTCGCCCTCTTTGCGGCCTCGTCCATCTGGAGGCCCCTGCCCCTCTTCGTCTCCATGACGGTCGCGCCAAGGCCCCTCGCTATCATCCTCGTAGAGTCTGTCGAGCCGCCGTCCACGACTATGACCTCGGCCCCCTTGATGCCCTGGATCGCCCCACCTATGTCGGCGGCTTCGTTCAGCGTCGGGATTATTACCGTGAGTTTCACCCGGTTAGTATAGCAGAAGGGATGTCCAAATGGGCATAAGGCTACCTCTTAAAAATTAAGAATTTTTTCTGAGGTCAAGGAAGGGCGGGAATAAAAAGCGCAGCATATATGGGGAATATGTGAGCATTTTTATTTCCGCCCTGACGCAGAGATCAGGAAAAAGAACAATTTTTATTAATAAAAAAGGGGCCCTCCGGCCCCTCTGATCAGGTAAAACCGGGAGCCCCTCAGATCTTTGCCTCCTCGGAAAGGACCTCCTGTATGAGCCCGGTTAGCTTCTTCGGCTCGAAGGGCTTCAATATGTGGGGACAACCGCACTTGGCGAGGAAGTCCTTGACGTCCTGGCTGAAGACGTCGCCGGTAACTATTATCATCCGGTTTTTGAGGTACTCGTGCTTCTGCAGGACGGATTCATAAAGGTCCATGCCGCTGTACCCCGGCATCTTGATGTCGGTGATGAGGAGCGTTATCTTGGTCCGCTCCAGTATCTCGAGCGCCTCTCTCCCGTCCCGCGCGGTCTCGACCTTGAACCCCTCCGCGGAGAGTATCGAATATAGCGCCTCCCGGATGGACTTCTCGTCGTCGACGACGAGGACCTTCTTGCCGGTAAGATCGCTGTATGTCGCCCCGTGGTCGACGGCCTTCTTTACTTCGGCCCACTGCTCCTTCTCCACCACCGGGAGCTCTATGGTGACGACGGCGCCGCCCTCCTCGGCGGTCGCGATGTCTATGGTGCCGCCGTGCTCGGTTATTATGCCGTGGGTGATCGAGAGCCCGAGCCCGGTCCCCTTGCCGACGTCCTTTGTCGTGAAGAACGGGTCGAACACCTTGTGGATTATCTCCTTGGGTATGCCGGGGCCGTCGTCGCAGAAGGCTATCTCGATCTTCCGCCTGTTCCTCCGGGTGCGTATCTCGAGCCGGCCCTTGCCCTTCCTCGCCACCATCGCGTCCTCGGCGTTGTTCATGATGTTGATGAAGACCTGCTGGAGCTGGAAGAGGTCGACCATCGTCTTCGGGAGCCCCTCCTCGAAATCGAGGGCTACCTGGATGTTGTTGGCCTTGAGCGAATACTCCCGGAGCTCGACGGTGTGCTTCAGGATGTCGTTTATGTTGTGGTACTCCCTCTCGGTCTTCTTCGCCCGCGCGAAGGTGAGGAGGTTCTGGACTATCTTGGCCGTGCGGAGCGACTCGTGGTAAATTTTGCGGAGCTTGTCCTTGATGTCGTCGAGCTTCTTGTCCCCCGGCGTGTCCATGAGTATCTGGCTGAAGCCCATGATACCCATGAGCGGGTTGTTGAGCTCATGCGCGATGCCTGCCACGAGCTTTCCGACGCTCGAGAGCTTCTCGGCGTGGAGGAGCTGTTCCCTGAGCATCTTCTCCTGGGTGATGTCCCTTGCCACATGGACAGAGGCCCAGACCTCCCCTGCGTCGTTGTAGACCGGGAAGGTGGTCACCTTGTAAGCGCCTTCGAAGACCATGTCGTCGACCTCGGCGTCGGCTATGGCCCCGGTCTTCAAAGTCCTCGAATGCGGGCAGTTGCACTTGGGCGCGGTGCAGTTGTAGAGGAGCTCGAAGCACCTGGAGCCTATGAGGTCCTCGGGCTGGGAGTTGAACTTCCTCGCCAGCGCCTTGTTTATCTTGAGTATCCTGTAGTCCTTGTCGTGGATGGAAATGAGATCCTGTATCGCGTCGAAAGTGGCGACCCATTCCTCTTTGCTCTTCGTGACGAGCTCGAAGAGCTTTTCGTTCTCATCGGCCCGCTTCTCAAGGGTGTCAAGCATATTATTGAAAGCTGAGGCGAGATAGCCGACCTCGTGCTCGGCCGTGACCTCTACCCTCTCGCTCATATTCCCCCTTCCTTCGGCTATTCTTTTGATCACTTCCACGTTCTTCCGGATCGGCCCGGTTATGGACCTCTTGATGAGGAGCGAAAGCAGTACCGCGCCTACGGATATCGCGAGTATGCCGGAGATGACCCATTCGTTCCGGCCCTTCGCGAGTATGTGGTACATGTCCGCGAGAGAGGTCCTTATGACGAGTATGCCGCGCGCGCCTTCGGTTGCGTGGCAGGTGTTGCACTTGGACTTCTTCTCGATCGGCTGGAGATAGGTGAAGACCGGGTTCTCCGGGTCGGTCTTGTCTATGTAGTTGACCGCGCCGCGCTTCCAGTCCTTTCTGAAGGACTCCAGAGCGCTCTTGAACTCCTGGGTATTGACCCCCCTTGCGACGTTCTCGGGCTCATCCATGTGGTCGGTCAGCCACTCGGGCTTGACCTCCCCGAACTCCTTTTTCACCTCTTCTATGGTCTTTAGGTCCTTGAACGCCTCCTCGACACCGTTGCTTCTAACTATATAAAGGGAATCTATCCCTTCCCCCTTGCTCAAGGAGTTTATGAGGTGCCGCGCCATATCGGCCCTCTCCTCGAGCATGTCCTCGTATATGGCGCTCAAGATCGGCTGGGCCATGAAGCGGCTGGCCCGGAGCTTCTCTTCGAGGAGTTCCTTTTCCCTGTTCTTGAGCTCCCAGTAAATGGAAATTATGACACCGACTGATATGAGCCCGACGATCAGGACCAGGATTCTCGAATGAAGGCTTCTTTTGAGCATAAAAGTACTTGAACGGGCCTTTCTGAAAGCCTGGAGGCGCAACCCGCCGTTTTTATTGAATTTTACGGGGAGCATGCGCCGATGGCGCCACGCCTTTTGCCGCTATTCCTTAACTGGTATTTCTTGAATATCGGACGAATCGGCCTGACAATTGAGTAATTTTTGAGTTTTTTGGCCTCCTCCTTTCTTTTTAAGGCCGCCTCACTCCCCCTTAAGCCCCCTCATCATGAGCTCGAGAACGGCGTCCCTCGGGTCCTTGCCTTCGTAAAGGACCCTGCAGACCTCAGACGCTATAGGCATCTCTACCCCGTGCCTCTCGGCAAGAGCGCGGGAGGCGCGCGAGGTCTTTACGCCTTCGGCCACCATCTTCATTTTACCTGTAATTTCAGGGAGCTTCCGTCCGAGACCTATCTCGTGGCCGACCATGTAGTTCCTGCTCAAATGAGCGGTGGAGGTAAGGATCAGGTCCCCGAGGCCGGAGAGGCCCGAAAAGGTCATTGGACTCGCGCCCATCCTCACCCCAAGCCTCGATATCTCGGCGAGCCCCCTTGTAATGAGCGCGGCTCTCGCGTTAGAGCCGAGAGCGAGCCCGTCGCAGATACCCGCCGCTATGGCGATGACGTTCTTCAATGCCCCGCCGAGCTCGACCCCTATGATATCTGAATTGGTATAGACCCTGAAGTATTGCGTTGAGAAGGCCCGCTGGACCCTTTCGGCGGCTTCCAGAGAGCGGGAGGCGGCGCAGACCGCCGCCGGGAGCTTTACGGACACCTCTTTTGCGAAAGTCGGGCCCGAGAGGACGGAGATGTCCCCGTGGGGCGTGCCCTTGAGTACATCCTCTACAATGGTGCGGGCGGTAAGGAGTGTCCCTTCCTCGATGCCCTTGGAGGCGGATACGATTATCGCGTCTTTGCTTATGAAGGGGCGGGCGTTGGAAAATACTGACCTGAGGCCGTGCGAGGGCACGGCGCTCACGATGAACGACGAGCCGGAAAGGGCCTCTTCGAGAGAGGCCGTGGGTATCAAATCAGGGGAGAGCTTCACCCCGGGGAGATAGGGGACGTTCTCGCGCTCGCGCTTTATGGCGGACGCGAGCAACGGGTCCCTCGCCCACAACGTCACTTCAAAACCCTTCTGGGCGAGGATGTCGGCAAGGGTCGTGCCCCAGCTGCCTGCTCCGAGGACGGTCAGACGCTCCATCTCTACGGCTTCTCCGGCTGAAAAGGTGCTCCAGCAGTCTCTGTAAGGTGCATTATCCGTCGGACCGGAAGGGGGCTTTAAGCCTCCGCTTCGTCGGAATCCTCTTCCTTTTCCGCGATGGGCGCGATGCCCGTTATCTGCTCGTCCTTCTCTATGTCCATGAGCTTTACGCCCTGGGTGTTCCTGCCTATGACGGCGACGTCCTTCATTGCTATGCGTATGATCTTTCCGACCGAGGTCGATATCATGAGCTCGTCGGAGTCTCTCACCTTGGTCATGCCGCAGACCGGGCCGTTCTTATCGGTTATCTTG
Source organism: Deltaproteobacteria bacterium (assembly GCA_016182655.1). GTDB lineage: Bacteria > Desulfobacterota > GWC2-55-46 > GWC2-55-46 > GWC2-55-46 > GWB2-55-19. The sequence goes on along the minus strand of JACPGB010000025.1, from coordinate 32,113 downwards.
ATGTTTATGAGGCCGGACCCGCCCCTGCCCTGCCCCCTGTACTCGTTAAAGTCCGTCCTCTTGCCGTAGCCGCGCTCGGTGACGGTAAGGACGGTCGCGTTCTCCTCGACCATCTCCATCGAGACGACCCTGTCGGCTTCGTCGAGCTTTATGGCGCGCACCCCTCTGGCCTGTCTCCCCATCTCCCGGACCTCGTCCTCGTGGAAACGTATCGCCTGGCCGAGCCGTGTGCCGAGGAATATGTCCTGTTTGCCGTCAGTGAGGCGGGCGGCGATCAAGCTATCGCCTTCATCCAGACTGACGGCGATCAAACCGCCCGAGCGGATGTTCGCGAACGACATGAGGTCGGACTTCTTTATGACCCCGTGCGCCGTCGCCATGACTATGTAGTTGCTCTCGACGAACTCGCGGACAGGGAGGTACGCCGTTATATGCTCGTCCTGCGCGACGTTCAGGATATTGACTATCGCCTTGCCCTTCGCGGCGCGCCCGGCCTGCGGGATGTCGTAGACCTTCAACGCATACGCCTTGCCCTTGTCGGTGAAGAAGAGTATGTAGCTGTGGGTCGAGGCGATGAAGAGGTTCGAGACGAAGTCCTCTTCCTTGGTCGTCATGCCGGTCTTGCCCTTGCCGCCCCTCCTCTGGATCTTGAACAAGCTCGTCGGATTGCGCTTTATGTAGCCGCCGCTCGTGATTGTGACGACCATGTCCTCTTCGGCGATGATGTCCTCGAGCGTTATCTCCCCCGCCTCCTCGACTATCTGGGTCCTTCTTTCGTCTCCGAACCTCTCCTTTATTTCCTTGAGCTCGTCGACGATGACGTCCATGAGGAGCTTCTCGCTCGCGAGTATCTCTTCGAGCGATCTTATGACCTTAAGTACCTCTTTGTACTCCTCGATTATCTTGTCCCTCTCGAGCGCCGTAAGTCTCTGGAGCCTCATCTCAAGGATCGCCTGCGACTGTACCTCGGACAGGTTGAAATTCTTCATCAGCCCGGCCTTGGCTTCCTGCGGGCTCTTGGAGGCGCGGATGAGCTTTATAACGGCGTCGAGGTTGTCGAGGGCGATCTTCAACCCTTCCAATATGTGGGCGCGCTCCCGCGCCTTTTTAAGGTCGTAGATCGTCCTCCTCGTGACGACCTCGCGCCTGAACTTGACGAACTCTTTCAACAACTGGTGGATCGGCAATACCCTCGGCTGGCCGTCGACGATTGCGAGGTTTATGATGCCGAAGGAGGTCTTCATCTGGGTGTGGAGGTAGAGGTTGTTGAGTATCACCTCCGCGACCTCGTCGCGCTTGAGCTCAACGACTATCCTCATGCCCTCGCGGTCGGACTCGTCCCTTACGTCCGATATGCCTTCGATGCGCTTGTCCCTTACGAGCTCGGCGATCGACTCGATGAGCCGGGACTTGTTCACCATGTAGGGGATTTCGGTTATGACTATGGACTGGCGGTTCGTCCTCGGGTTCTTCTCGATGGAGGCCTTGGCGCGGAGCTGTATTACGCCCCTGCCGGTCGAGTAGGCGTCCCTTATCCCCTGCCTCCCGTTTATGAAGCCGCTGGTCGGAAAGTCCGGGCCGGGGATGAGCTTCATGATGTCCTTAAGCCCGGCCTCGGGGTTCTTTATGATGAGGATGAGAGCGTCTATGACCTCTGACAAGTTGTGCGGCGGCATGTTCGTGGCCATGCCGACGGCTATGCCCGAGGAGCCGTTCACAAGGAGGTTCGGTATCGCCGCCGGCATCACCGCCGGCTCCTTCAAGGACTCGTCGTAGTTCGGTGTAAAGTCGACCGTCTCCTTCTCAAGGTCCTTCAGAAGCTCGCTCGCCAGGCGCGCCATCCTCACTTCCGTGTAACGCATCGCGGCCGGCGGGTCGCCGTCTATGGAGCCGAAGTTGCCCTGGCCGTCTATGAGCGGGTAGCGGAGCGAAAACGGCTGTACCATCCTCGTTATGGCGTCGTATACGGCCATGTCGCCGTGCGGGTGGTATTTACCTATGACGTCGCCGACTACCCTCGCCGACTTTTTATACGGCTTGTTCCACTCGACCCCCATCTCGTGCATGGCGAAGAGGACCCTCCGGTGGACGGGCTTCAACCCGTCCCGGACGTCCGGCAGAGCCCTTCCCACGATGACGGACATCGCATAGTCGAGGTACGACTTTTTCATCTGGTCTTCTATATAGACCGGTATCTGTTCCTGTGCCATCTCTCCCCTTGGAAACGATTTAAGGCCGTTTTACCTCCCAACCACGGTAAAACGCGTATATAATGTATTATTTAATCTGGAGCGGATAAGCCCGTCCCGCTCTCGGCGCGGCCTTTCCCTGGGTCCTTTACATAAGATTTTATAATATGAAGCTTTAGCGGGCATGTCAAGAGTATTAAACGCCACGGAGAGGGCTCGCACGCGCTTGCAAGCCGCCGTTAAAGGCCCCGAATTTCGGTATTGGACTTTCTCGCGGGATTTTGCTAAGCTTCTTCCTTTAAACTTTGTCTTAAACGGGCGGCATGACTCCCCCGCCCTTTCGCAAGCACCCCGCACAAGACCTGAATTAAAGATCATATATAATCTTCGGAGGATGATTTATGGCAAAGAAATTCGTTTATTTCTTCGGCGGCGGAAAGGCCGAAGGCAAAGGGACGATGAAGGAGATACTCGGCGGCAAGGGCGCGGGGCTGGCGGAGATGACGAACATAGGGCTCCCTGTCCCCGCCGGTTTCACCATAACGGCCGAGGTCTGCGACTTTTATTATAAATCCGGCAAGAAGTATCCCCAGGGCTTTGCCGTTGAGATGAAGAAGAACCTCGCGAGGCTTGAAAAGCTCGTCGGAAAGAAGCTCGGAGACCCCGAAGACCCGCTCCTCGTCTCGGTCCGCTCGGGGGCGGCGCGCTCCATGCCCGGCATGATGGAGACGATACTCAACCTCGGCCTGAATGACAGGTCGGTCGAAGGGCTCGCGAGAAAGACCGCGAACAGACGGTTCGCTCTCGACGCCTACAGGCGCTTCATCGTAATGTACGGCTCTACCGCCATGGGCGTGCCGAGGAAGAAGTTCGATGACGAGTTCGACGACATAAAAGAGAGACGGACCAAGGTCAGGCTCAACATCAGGAAGGGGCACGTCCTCGACACCGACGTAAACGAAGCCGAGCTCGAGGAACTGATAACGAGGTTCAAGGCCGTCTACAAGGACGCGACCAAAAAAGACTTCCCCCAGGACCCCGCGGAGCAACTATTGGGCTCGGTCGACGCGGTCATTGGCTCATGGATGGCTGAAAAGGCCGTGACATACAGGAGGGTCGAAAAGATAACCGGCCTCCTCGGAACGGCCGTCAACATAGTCCAGATGGTATTCGGCAACAAGGGCGACACCTCCGGCACCGGCGTCTGCTTCACCCGCGACCCGAATACCGGAGAGGACACATTCTACGGCGACCTGCTCATGAACGCGCAGGGCGAGGACGTCGTGGCGGGCATAAGGACGCCGATACACTTGAGCGACCTCGAGCGCATAATGCCGGAGATATACACACAGCTTACCAAGGTCAGGTCCAGGCTCGAGCGCCATTACAAGGACATGCAGGACATAGAGTTCACCATAGAAGAGGGGAAACTCTACATCCTCCAGTGCAGGTCCGGCAAGCGCTCCCCCATGGCCGCGTTCAGGATAGCCGTAGACATGGTCAAGGAGCGGCTCATCACCAGAAAAGACGCCATCATGAGGATAACGGATAAGGATATCGAGGGGCTCTTCTACCCGGTCATAGACCCGAAGATTCCGATGGACGAGCTCCAGCGCCATCTCTTTGCCACAGGCATCGCGGCGGTCCCGGGCGCGGCCTCGGGCACCGTCGTATTTACCGCGAGGGACGCCGAAAACGCGACCGCGCAGGGCAAAAAGGTAATACTCGTAAGGAAAGAGACGAGCCCAGAAGACGTCGGCGGCATGCACGCGGCCAAGGGTATACTCACCGCCACGGGCGGCAAGACCTCCCACGCCGCGGTCGTTGCCCGCGGCTGGGGCAAGTGCTGTGTAGTAGGATGCGAGGACTTGCTTATCGACTACGACGCCAAGACCGTCTCGGTCGGCAACACGGTAATAAAGGAAGGCGACGAAGTAACCATAAACGGCTCGACGGGCGAGGTATTCAAGTCCGCTCTTCCCCTAATAAAGCCTGAGTTCCCCGAGGCCTACAGCTCTCTTATGACCTGGGCCGACGACGTAAGGAAGCTCAAGGTGCGCACCAACGTGGACACCCCATACGACGCGGAGAACGCCATAAGGCTCGGGGCCGAGGGCATCGGCCTATGCAGGACAGAGCACATGTTCTTCGACACCGACGTCCGCAGGATCGCCATCCAGAGGATGATCATCGCCGAGGACGAGGAGACCCGGAAGAGGTCCCTTGACGAGCTCCTCCCCTTCCAGAAAAAGGACTTCGTCGGCATATTCAGGGCCATGGACGGCAAACCCGTCACCATCAGGCTCATAGACCCACCCCTTCACGAGTTCGTACCGCACACCGAAGCAGACCAGAAACAGCTCGCGCAGAGGCTCGCAATCCCGTTCCATCAGGTAAAGAGGAGGATAGACAGGCTCCACGAGGCCAACCCCATGCTCGGCCACAGGGGAAGCAGGCTCTGCATCACCTACCCTGAGATACTCGACATGCAGGTAAGGGCCATAATGGAGGCCGCCTGCGAGTGCCGCAAGAAAAACATAAAGGTATTCCCCGAGATAATGCTCCCCCTCATCATCGACGCCAGGGAATTGAAGATCCTCGCCGACAGGACGAAAGTGGTCGCCGAGACGGTCATGAGGGAGGAGAACGAGAAGATAAAATACCTCGTCGGCACCATGATAGAGGTGCCGAGGGCGGCGCTTCTGGCCGACCAGATAGCCGGAGTAGCCGAGTTTTTCTCCTTCGGCACGAACGATCTTACGCAGATGACGCTCGGCATGTCGAGGGACGACGCCGGGAGGTTCCTCCCGGACTATGTGGACGAGAAAAAGGCCGGGGTGCTGAAGAACGACCCGTTCCAGTCGCTCGACCAGGACGGGGTCGGCTTGCTTATAAAGATGGCGATAGAGAAGGGAAGAAAGACCAAGAAGGACCTTAAGATCGGCATCTGCGGCGAGCACGGCGGCGACCCGGCCTCGGTCGAGTTCTGCCACGAGAACAAATTCAACTATGTCTCATGCTCGCCCTTCAGGGTGCCTATAGCAAGGCTCGCCGCGGCGCAGGCCGCGCTGAAATCCAAAAAATAGGTTTCACCATTCTTATCAAAAAAAAGAAGGCGAGCGCTATAACGCTCGCCTTCTTTTTTCTATATCTCCTGCCTCGCTCTCTAAAAAATAAAGGAATTTATGGTGTTGTTTTTCACTGATAATCCTCTTTGATCTTTTCGAAAGTAGGCTTTATTGCAGGTAAAGTCCTTTTTTATGGTATCCCATACGGCCCTGAGATTCACGCCGAAATATTCATGTATAAGCTTGTCCCTCATGCCTGCCATTTCCTTCCACGGCACCTGGGGGTAGTGCTTTTTCACCGGCGAAGGTATCTTTTTAACCGCCTCCCCGATGATTTCTTTGGCCCTTGTTACCGCAAAAACAGTCTTGCCGTCCCTGGAAAACTTCCTGAAGTCCATTCCGGCGGTGAATTCCTGGGCCTTGGACATCGCGTCTATGACATCGTCAACATAGTCCAGAAATTCCCTTTTCATATATTGACTACTTCTTTAAGGATATTGCTTCCAATCCTCGGCTTCAGGGAATCCTTCATGACAAGATCGACCTTGACCCCCAGATATACGGTGAGATGATTTTCAAGACGGATGAAGTTAATAAGGCTTATGGGTTCATAAAAATCAACAAGTATGTCGAGGTCGCTTTTCTTCTTCTGTTCGCCCCGGACATAGGAACCAAATACCCCGATCTCCCTGACCTTGTAATGGCATTTCAATGCGGGCTTATATTCAACAAGCTTTTTTCTTATATCTTTAAGCACGGTATTCAAAACAGCACCTCCGTTTGGTTACGAAAAGAGTATAACAATCAACCTGGCTCAGGCAAGCTTTTTAATAATATGACTGTCTTAACGTGCGTTATTGGAAACTTGCTCTGGGTTTTATTCTTGCGGTTCCGGCATCTTTTATCGCAACGATGATTGGTAATCTGCTAAGAAAAGTTAGCATTAAACAGGAAAGCCCCTTCCATTACTGGAAGGGGCTTCTCTGTTATTGGGCCTCTTCAGGTCTTACCCTGGAAAGACCCAACCCGTTTGGAGCCTCTTATAACCCGTACTCGACCTGAACGTGTACTACCCTGTTGGCCTCAGGGTCGCCAACGATAGTGACGTTCTTATCGACAGAGGCGAGGCTCTCGAACTCGTTCAACTGCGCGAGCTTCTCAAAGCCCAATGTGCCTATCGCGTGACTGTCGCACCTGTCAATCGACCGGAAGCAGATATTGATGGTCGTGTCACGGTCTATCCTGAACGGGACATCCCGCTCCTGCGGGCCCAGAAGACCAGGGACCTGCGTCTTAACCATGAGCTGTCCGCTTTCAGTGTCTATGGACGAGAGACTGCCCTGGAAGACCTCGATATTCCCCATCGATTGCATCTGCTCAGGGGTCAACCGCGCTCCAGGCGTGATCATCGACTGGCCTGATTGAGCTCCCCCGTAAGGGGCCGCTCCGCTTTTCCCGTATCCCTTGGCAAAAGCGCCCGTTGAAAGAAGGGCGACGATCATCGGCACAAGGGCAACGATTTTCAAGAACTTCATCGCTAACACCTCCTTCTAATATAAATATATACCCATTTATTTAATCTGCAACAGCCGTGCCAGGGGATAGCCCTTCCAAGGGCTGTTTTTTATTGGAATAACATGGGCTTCCAGAACAGGAAAGAGTGCGTGCGCCGTACTACCGCTCATTTCGTCATAACATTCCGGGGTCTTGCGCCTTTTTTGGCTTCAGGGACCAAAAGTTTATCACGCCCCCATATATTGTGTTTTAATGATTTTTTTATACTCTCTGTTGTATTTAAAAGGTTTTTTTTGCTTTACAAAAAGATGAAACTTTGCTACGATTCATCACCAATCCGACAATCCCGATCAAACAGCTTAAGGGGCATATAGTTGAAGATAAAAAAGCTTACAATCCACGGGTTCAAGTCTTTTGTAGACAAGGTCACCTTGAACTTCCCGCTCGGCACCTCCGGCATCATCGGGCCTAACGGGTGCGGAAAATCAAATATCGTGGACGCCATCCGCTGGGTATTGGGCGAGCAGAACGCAAGGCACCTGCGCGGAAAGCACATGGAAGATATCATCTTCAACGGGTCCGAAGCTCGGAAACCGCTGGGCATGGCAGAGGTCGTCCTGACCTTCTCGAACGAAGGCGGCGCCGCGGCTGGCGGCAGGTTCTCGAACTTTACCGAGATCGAAATATCCCGCAGGCTCTACCGCTCAGGCGAGAGCGAATACTACATAAACAGGGTCCAGTCGCGGCTCCGCGACATCGTCGACCTCTTTACCGACACAGGCATCGCCACGCGCGCGTACTCCATCATCGAGCAGGGGCAGGTCGGCTGGCTCATAAGCGCCAAGCCCGAGGAAAGGCGCGTCATATTCGAAGAGGCCGCGGGTATTAACAAGTTCAAGCACAAGAAGGAAGCGGCCCTCCGGAGGCTCGAGGCCACAAGAGAAAACCTCACGCGCGTAAGCGACATCATAAGCGAGGTCAAAAGACAGCTCAACTCGCTCAACAGGCAGGCGAAGAAGGCCGAGAGGTACAAGGCCCTGCGCGAGGACCTGCGCGGCGTGGACATCCTCCTCTCCTCCCTTGAGCTCAAGAAGCTCAAGGACGGGCTCGATAGCGCGATGAAACGGCTCGAATCCATAAAGGACGAGGAGCTTTCTCTCTCCACCTCCATATCCTCCAAAGAAAACCTCATGGACGAGCTCAAGACAGGATACGAATCCGTCGAGGCGGTCTACAGGAATATCCGCGAGCGTGTCTTCGGCGTCGAGAAGCTCATCCAGGACGAGGAGAGAAAGAGCGCCCTATCGAAGATGCGCATAGAGGAGCTCGACAGGAACAAGGAACGGCTCGCCAGGGAAATAGACGAGCTCAGATCCGCTTCAGAGCGCGCGACAAGCGAGATCGCCTCCCTTGGCGAAGCCCTTGAGGCGGCCGCCTCTGCCATCGCGTCGGAATCCGCAAGGCGCGCCGAGACCTCCGCCTCCTTCGACGCCGTCGCCTCGCAACTAAGGGAAAAAGAAGACGCCCAGAGAGTAGTGAAGGCAGAGGCGCTCAAGACCTCGACAAGGCTTAACGACCTTAAGCACGCGGCCCAGAACCTCCTCCGGGACGAAGACAACCTCCGGGTGAGGAGCGCTCGGGCCTCATCCGAAAAAGAAGAGGCCTTAAGGCTCGTCTCATCGCTGGAGACCCCCCTGAAGGCGCTTCAGGATACGCTCGCGAGAAAGGCCGCCGACAAGGAAGCAAAGGAAGGCGAGCTCAAATCCATCAGGGCACGGCTCGACTCGCTCGACGCCGACAGGGCTAAGAAGCTATCCGACGCCAAGGCGCTCAAGGACGAGTCCTCAAAGGCCTCTGCAAGGCTCTCAACCCTCGAAGAGATGGAGAGGAACTTCGAAGGGCTAAAGGGCGGTGCAAAGGCCATAATGAAGAAAGGGGCCCTCTCGGGCATCCGCGGCCTCCTTGCCGACGTCATCGAGACGAACCCCGGGTTTGAAAAGGCCGTCGAGGCCGTACTCGGCGACAGGCTCCAGTTCATAATCGTCGAGAGCCAGAAGGAAGGCATCGACGCGATAGAATTCCTTAAAACCACGAGCTCGGGCAGGGGGAGTTTCGTCCCCGTCCAAAACATCCGCTCCTCCTCGCCGGTCCCGGCGCAGGGGAACGCCGACCTCAACGGGGCCCGCGAGCTCATAAGCGAAGTCCGCATAAAAGACGGGTACGAATCCGTCGCCGGATACCTCCTTGGCGACACGCTCGTAGCCGACACATTGCAGGCCGCACTCGAGCTCTGGAACCAGAATGACATCTACCGCGCCATTGTCACCCTCGACGGCGACGTCATAGACGCGCAAGGGGTCATCACCGGCGGCTCGTCGCTGTCGACCGACGGCATACTCCAGAAGAGGGGCGAGATAAAGTCCCTCAGACAGACGACCGAAAGACTCTCCGTTGACTCCGCCTCGTGCGAGGCGGCCCTTAAAAATATCGAGACCGAAATATCGAGCACCAAGGCGCTCCTTGACGAATGCCGGGAGCGCATGCACTCGATCGACATCGAGCGCGTAAACGCCGAAAGCGAGCTCAAGCGCTCGAACGCCGAGTACGCAAGACTCTCCAGGGTCCGCGACACCGCGGAGGCCGAAATACTCGACGCCGAGGCAAAGGGGCGCGATATAGCCTCCAAAAAGACCTCTATCAACTCCGAGAGGGAAGCGGCCGAGCAAGCCCTCGTCGAAAAGGAACGGGCCATCGCCGCGCTATCCGAGGAGATACACTCCCTCGCCTCCGAAAAGGACCGCCTCTCAGGGATACTTACCGAGATACGCGTGAGCCTCGCCCATTCGAATGAGCGTCATGGATCGATAAAGAGGGAGATAGCCTCCAAGGAGTCGGCCATATCCGATACCTCAAGGAAGATCGAAACGAGGTCCGCCGAGATAGAACGCGGGGCCGTTGAATCCGAAGAGAAGCTTAAGTCCCTCGACGAGCTCAAGACAAGGCTCGAAGGCCTCATTGCCGAACTCGACGCCGCAAAAAACGAAGAGGTCCAGCGGACAGAGGAGATGAACACGCTCGCCAACCGCTTAAAGGAAGCCGAGCACGAGATCAAAGGCCTTAAATCGGCCTACTCCGAGCTTCAGGAACTCAAGGGCGAGCTGTCCATCGACTCCATGGAATTCGAGCTCTCCATCGCGAACCTCAGGGACAAGGTCTCAGAGAAATACTCGGTCGCCCTCTCCCCCTATGTCGTCCCCGAAGGCGGACACATCCCGGATACCACCGCCGAAGAGTCCCGGAGAGACGAGCTCCGCGAAAAGATATCCGAGCTCGGAGAGGTGAGCTTATCGGCCCTCGAGGAATACGCCGAGCTCGAACGCAGGCACCAGTTCCTCCTCGACCAGCAGGCAGACCTCACGAAATCGGTCGATGCCCTCCACACGGCCATCACCCGCATAAACAGGACCACGCGCGAAAAATTCAAGACCGCGTTCGACGAGATAAACGCGAAGTTCCAGGAGACCTTCCCGAGGTTCTTTAGCGGCGGCAGGGCCGAGCTCCGTCTGACCGAAGACTCCGACATACTCGAAGCGGGCGTCGATATAGTCGCCCAGCCCCCGGGGAAAAGGCTCCAGTCCATATCGCTCCTCTCCGGCGGAGAAAAAGCGCTCACGGCAACGGCCCTCATATTCTCCATATTCCTCATAAAGCCGAGCCCGTTCTGCCTGCTCGACGAAGTCGACGCGCCGCTCGACGATGCCAACATCGACCGCTTCAATATCTTCGTAAAAGAGATGTCGCGCATAAGCCAGTTCATGCTCATAACACACAACAAAAAGACGATGGAAATGGCCGACGCCCTCTACGGCATCACCATGGAAGAACCCGGCGTCTCCAAAGTCATCTCGGTACGGTTTTAGGTACGGAAGATACCTGGGGGAAACTTTCTGTAGAAAGTTTCCCCCAGACCCCCTTCAAAGATTTTTAGTTCCCGAACAGACCCCCATAAATAAACTTAAATAAGCTCATAGGTTAAAAATAGCTTTATACATCTATTATCCACTGTATGGGGGTCTGTTCGGGAAGAACTGAAAGTTTTTGGAGAGAGTTTGAGAGGTCCTGGCCGGACTGGCAAAATCACATCGATTTTCTAATAACTTTGTCGCCCTAAAATTCCGATTTTCGAATTTGCCGTGCGCAAGCACCCTTTTTACAAAAAGGTTCTCTCAAGTATTTTCGTATTTAAACCATGCCGGGGTGATTGGAGATGTCGTTCCGTGAGATATTGAGGGGGTTGGTCGAGTCCCTTGGGGCCGAGGGGGCGGTGATGCTCGCCCATGACGGGGAGTTGGTGGATTTTTACGCATCAAGGGATTCGATAGAGATGGACCTTATCGGCGCGCATTTTGGCGTGATATTCAACATTGTGAAGGACGTCTCTTCGCGTTACGGGGGATCTGCCGTGGAGTCCGTGGCGATAACGACCGGGTCTTCGAGGCTTGTGATCTCGTCGATCAAGGAAGGCTACTGTCTCGTTACGGCGCTTGGCGGGCGTGGGAGTCTCGGACGGGCGCTCGTTCAGTCGAAGAAGGCTGTGGCGCGGATTGAAGAGGAGATGGGCTGACGGACTTAAGCGAGGCGGCCTTTTTGTAGGCCTCCACGAAAAGACCTACCCTGTGCCTGCCTAAATAGCAATGGACATAGACCCTTGAGGCTCCATTTTTTCCGACCAGGTATTTGACCGCCTTTCCGAGTTCTTCTTCAGCATCTTTCCCCTCCATGTCTGAAAAATCCATCGGGTAGTTAGAGAAAACGATATTGAGTTCCGAGGCCATCCTTTTTTCCTCTTCGACGAGGGGCTTCTCTATCGCGAGCCTGGGGTCCATGAGGCAGACCACTTCGGAGACCCCCTTATCGGAGAGGAGTTTCAGTTCGTCTTTTGAGGGGTAGGGGCCCGCGAGCACGCCTGGAGAGACCTCCCGCACCTCGCCCCGGACAAAGCTTATGGGAAAGGCGTCGGGGCTGAAGAGGTTCCAGACGCCGTAGGCGAAGAGGCCGATAAAGACGGCCATGACGAGCCAGATTTTTTTCTCGGTAGACATCGCTTTTTTTAGTAGAGGTAAGTTACTCCCGCCTTTACCTCCTCGAACCTGAAGCCCGAGGATGATTCCAGCGCCGACCTGCTGTACTTGTATCCCGCGTCAAGGGATATCTCCCTTGTAAGGCGCCATTCGAGGCCGACTTCGATAGCGGACGTGGACTCCGTCTTGCCGTTGAAGCTCTGTACGCCGACCTCTATGTCCGCGTTGTACGAAAGACGCGTGCCGGGTATGTCGTCTTCGACTGTCAGGAAGATGCTGTTCGAGAATATATGCGGAGGGTTGAAGTACCCGCTCGTAGTCTGGTCCGAGAAAGCCTTGTACTCGGAGACGGCGCCGACATATACCCCGTGTCTTTCAGAGAGCCGGTAAGAGACCGTCCCGGTCACGTCATAGCTTGAGTTCTTGTCGGAGTAGCCGGAATAGGCGGTCAAGGCCGTAAATGTCATTTCGCGCCAATCGTGCGAGAGCGCGGCGTGGTACTCGCCTGTCCTCACATGGTTCTCGATGAGCGCCACGGTATCGAGCATCGGCGAGTAGTTGTAGCCCGCCGAGAGCCTCGTCTTTGAAGAAAGCTCGTATCTGCCGTTCAGTCCTCCCGCCATGAATACCGTATCGTCGTTTTCCGGTTCGAGCATGACCAAAGAGAGCCCCGGCGTCACAATGAGCCTGTCGGTCAAGTCGATGGAGTCCTTTACCCCTATAGTCGTAGCTTTGGCGTCGGGCCCGGGCTTTGAAGCCTCGTAGAAATTCAGGTCGAATGTGAGCCTGCCGGGCCTCCCTGTAAAATAATAGCCTGAAAGGCCGTAGATTTTCAAATCGTTCGAGTCCGAGTCGGCTGATCTTGAATAATGGCCCCTTATGCGCGGGCCTTTTTCATCCCGGAGCCTCTCCTCGATATCGAGCGCCTCTGCGTCCTTTGGCGCAAAGGACAATACCTCGCGGACCTCTTTCAGCGCCGCGTCCAGGTCCCCCTTCCACCAGAGCGTCCTGGCGAGCCCCTTTCTGGCATCCACATCCTTCGGGGCGGCATCTATCGATTTTCTGTACGCCTCGACGGACCGCTCGTACTCTCCGCCCCAGGATAAGACCCTTCCGAGCCCGGAGAGCGCCTCCGGGTTTCCGGGGCTAAGCTCAAGCGCCTTATTGTATTCGGCCACAGACCCTTCGTAGTCTCCTGCCCATGAGAGGGCGCGTGCAAGGGACATCCTGACTTCAAAGTCAGATGGGTACTCGGCAGCAAGGTCTTCAAGCAGGGTGACCGCCCTTTCGGGCTCTCCGTCCCTTGCGATGGAGTCCGCTCTTTCAAGGCGCTCGTCTTTGGAGAGGACGGATAATGGCGCGGCCTCTGTCTCCGCGCCATTATCCGTAACGGTCTCCACCAAGGGGACCTGTATCGCACCCTCTTCGCCGCTGGCGCTTGCCGGCAACAAAAGAAGAATGGCGCATAGCGCAGGCAACGACCGCCTCATCCATCTAACTTTCAAACCGTGATCAGCCATAGGACTACTTCGCCCCTTCCGCCGGTGTATTGAACCCCTGTTTTTTGACGACCTCCCACTTCCTCTCCTTTTTCAAAAGGAACCGCAAGACAGCCTGGGTCCTCCAGAGAGCGAGCAGTTGCCTGTAGCCGAAGTTTTCGAGTATCCCGTACCCGAGGAGTATCAGGAGGTCCTTGAGCCTCGGGTATCTCCTGTAGGATATCTCTTCAAGGAGGACCGCGGCGGTCGAGAAGAATATGCCGACGAGGAGGGCCATGAAGAGAAAGAGCATGAAAAAGTTTTTGTTCACAATGCCGAGGAAAAAGGAGGCCGTCACGACGAAATAGCCGACTATTTCTATTACCGGCCCAAGGAGCTCCACAAAGAGCTGATAAGGGAGCGCGAAGAAACCGACCCTGCCGTAGCGCGGGTTGAAGAGCATCTTTCTGTACGTGTAGATCGATTCCGCGAGCCCGAGGTGCCACCGCCTCCTCTGCCTCTTGAGCATTTTGAGGTCCTTCGGCGCCTCTGTCCAGCATATCGGGTCCGGGACGAAGTTGATGTTGTACTTCACGCCCTTTTCGCGAAGGTGCTTGTGGAGCCTGACGACAAGCTCCATGTCCTCGGTGACAGTGTTGGTGAGATACCCTCCCGCCTCCTGCACCGACCTCTTATGGAACATCGAGAACGTCCCGGAGATGACGAGGAGCGAGTTGAGCTTTGAGAGCCCCGCCCTGCCGAAGAGGAAGCTCCTTATGTATTCGACGACCTGGAGTCTGGATAACGAATCCGAGGGGAGCTGTATGTTTTTGAGCCTGCCTCCGACTATCGTCGAGCCGTTTACTATCCTCACTATCCCGCCGGTCGCACGCACGAGATCCGGGGCCTCGACGATCGGCCTCATGAGGCGCATAAGCGCGCTGTCCTCGAGGATGGAGTCCGCGTCGACCGAGCAGAAGTACGGGGCCCTCGAAACATTTATGCCCACGTTCAACGAGTCGGCCTTTCCCGCGTGCCCCTTGTCTATCACGATGAGCTTGGGGTTCTCCGGGTTCAGGTAGAAACCGAATACCCGAGCCGTGTGTATAGTCTCCCGGTAGATGACGTTTGTCCGTGAGAGCTTATATCCCTCGATGAGCCTCTTTAGAGTACCGTCGGTCGAGCCGTCGTTCACGACTATGACCTCGTAGTCGGGGTAATTGAGGTGTAGTAGCGACCTTATCGAGTCGACTATGTTCGACTCCTCGTTGTACGCGGCAATGATGATGCTTATGGGAGGCGCTACGAGCGGGTGAATGGCCGTCTGATACCTCCCGTACTCGAGCCTTGAAAGATGGTTTATGATCATGCCGGAGGCGAGCACGAGGAGGACCAGATAAACGCCGTTCGCGGCAAAGTAGTAACCGAGGACGACATAGTTGAAGAAAAAAATGAATTTTATGAGAGAGGGTCCCAATTTAAAGATATCTCTCCGCAAGCCCTTCCGGCCCTGGCGGGCGCTCGCGGCCTTTTAACTCCGAGACGGCCCTGGCCGCCTCTTCATTATCATGCCCGGGCTCCCCACCCGAGAGCGCGTCCAGTACCTCATAGAGCCTGAACTCGTTCAGGGTCGAGAGGATCGAGAGCATCTCATCGAGTATCTCCCGGCCTATATCCGCCTTATCGTCCGGTTTTGGAGATTCATTAAGTTTTAAACGGGGTTCCGGGCCGTCACCGGCGTAAAGCCGCGCCATCATCTTCGCGTACACGCCCTTTCTCCCGAGCTCATCGAGCGCCTGGTCCCTCGCGTACCTGTCCGTCGAGTCTATGAAGACGTTAAGCATCTCGACGAAGGCCCTTCCGCCTATCGAGCTCAAGGCCGCGGCAACGACGCTCCTCACCTGCCAGTTCTTGTCCCCGAGCATCTCCTTAAGGGGCGCGATGGCAACGTGCTCCTTCATGAGCCCGAGCGACCTCGCGCTGTGGAGCCGGACGACCCAAAAAGGGTCGGAGAGCGCCTCCATCAGCATGGGGACCGCCTCCGGGCCCCTGAGCTTTCCCAGGCCCTTGGCCGCCTTTGCCCTCACATCCTGCTCAGGGTCCTTCAGCAGCCTCATGAACTCGCCCGTGAGCCCCTTATCCCCAATCTCTCCGAGGACATCGAGTGCCGTTGAGCGCAGGCGCCAGTCAGAGTCGTCGAGACAGGGCACGAGCCACATCACGGCGTTAAGCCCGAATGCGAGTATCGAGGACTTGAGTATCGTGAGCGATATCTCCTCCTCCGCGGAGATGGATTGCTTGAGGAGCGCTATCAGGTGGGGCATCGCCGTCTCGTCCCCTATGGCGCCGAGAGAGTGTACGGCCATGAGCTGGAGGTCCCTGTTAGGGCTTTTGAGGGCGTCTATCAAGTGCTGGACAGCCCCCCGGCAATTGATGCGCCCGAGCTTCTCGGCCGAGAGCGCCTGCTCCCATTTGCGCTTTGAGGAGAGCGTTTCCATGTACCTGTCCGCGTACCCGAGCGCATTGAAGAGCCGGAGAGCCTCCTGCCTCCCCGCAGTGCCGAGGGCCCTGAAGAGGTTCTCCTCTATCGCGATCCAGGACGCGGAGCCGGGCTTTTTTTGAAAAGGGCGGAGGTCCGGTATGGTGTTGCCGCGCTCTATGGTCGCGAGCAGGGTGGAGTATCTCTCCCTCTCCAGGTCCAGCCTCTCGTACTTGCGCCCCATTAAGGACCTTCTAACGAGAACGGCCAGAAATGTACCGATTATTAGCGTGACCGTGGTCCAGATGGTAATATATACTAATAGATAAGCCAAATCTGGATATCCCGTTAAAAGGTGAGTATCTTCTGGGGATTATAGGCAATTTCATTTGATTTCTCAATACTTATTGATTCAGGGGTAAAGGGGCTTATTTTTTAACCCCCACCCCCCTGAGGGAAATAAAAAAAGGGAGGGGCTTTCTGCCCCTCCCTTTCACTTTATCAAATACCTTTTTAACTGCTTGTACTGTTGACGCTTACAGCCTAAACCCTTCCAAGTGGTCTTCCGGCGCAGGCCCATGCCGGTAATCGCGTCCGAAGCGTCTTACAACCTGACTGCCCTTCATGCCCGAAGTCTTCCCGATATAGCGCCCTTCTACCTCGTCCACTCCTCCACCCAGCCACGCTTCTGGGCGTCGGTCCATCTGCGCCAGTCGCCTCTGAGCTTCGCCTTTTTAACGGCGTCCTTGGCCTCGGTATTGGAGATCGATTTGTAGATGATGAGCACCTGGTCTACCTTTACGATGTCGGGCCCCTTGAGCTTCGAGACGTTGTACCTGTAGAGGAGCGGCCACATGTAGGGGTTCCCGAAAACGTCCTTGTTCTTCGCTATCTTCCAGAGCGTGTCGCCCTTCTTTACTATGTAGAAGCCGAGGACGTCGTCTATCCGCATGAACTTCGCCACGTCCTCTGCCCTGACCTCGCCGGATTTGAGCTTCTCGATTATCTTTGCCTTGAGGTTAGCGAACTCCTTTTGCAGGGCAACGACGTCAGTCGGAACAGCACCCTCGGACTTCCACGCCTCGGCCTCCCTGCTTATCCTCTGTATCTGGAGCTCGAGGTCTTTCCTGGCCTGATTCTCTTTTCCGAGCCTCTCCTCGGCGTCCTTCAACGCCTTCTCCAGGGTCTTTATCGCATCCATCTCGGCGGCCTTCGCCTCTTCGGTCTCCCGGAGCTTCGCTTCGATAATACGCCTGGACTCTACCTCCTGGACGAGCCTCGCCTCTACGCCCTTTCTCGCCCCGAGCTCGCTTTCGAGCTTCGCCTCAAACGCCTTCCTGGATTCAAGCTCGAGCAACATCCGGGCCTCGGCGCTCTTCTTCGAGGTCTCGGCCATGTCTATGGCGTTCTCGGCGACTTTCTTCAGGTAGTCCGTCTCCTTGAGCTTCGATTCAAGAGCGGTCCGCGCGCCGATCTCCTGCGCGACCTGAAGCTCCAGCCTCTTCTTCGCCGCCTCGGCGTCCCTTATTGCAAGCTCATTTGCGGCCTTCGCGGCCTCGAACTCGACGAGCTTCGCCTCAAGGGCCTTTCTTGCGTCAGCCTCCTGAAGGAGCTTCAACTCGGACTGCTCCCTGGATGCCGCAATCTCCTTTATCGCGAGCTCGCCCGCGGCCTTTGCGGCCTCTGCGTCCTTGAGGCTCGCCTCAAGGGTCTTTTTGAGCTCGGCTTCCTGGAGAAGGTTTTCCTCCATTTCCTTCCTTGAGGCCCGGAGCCCCTCTAATTCCTTGGGATCGACGCCAGAGTTTTTGCTGAGACGCTCCTCGAGGTCCTTGTTCTTGGAGCGGAGCTCTTCCGCCATGTACCTTGCGGCATCGGCCTGGGCTATCGCCTCGCCGGCCTGTTTTATCCTCGTCTCGAGCTCGCCGTTCCTCGCGTTCAGGCTCTCAAGCAGGGCGGACGATGTCTGGCTCTTTGCGAGCGTTATTTCGGCGTCCTTGAGCTTTGAGGCGAGATCCCGGTTCTCTCTGATCGCGGATTGGGCGTCGCCTCTTGCGGCCTCGGACTGCGCGAGCGCGAGTTGCGCGTCCTTGAGCTTCATCTCGAGCTCGGAGTTCTTTTCGATGAGCTTCTGGGCTACGAATGTGGCGGCCTTGCCCTGGAGGGAGACGAGCCCCGCCTCTTTTAGCCTTGTCTCAAGCTCGGCGTTCCTGGCTATAAGGTCCCGGGCCATGTCGCCCGCGGCCTCGGACTTTGCAAGCGTTGTTTTAAGGTCTCCGAGCTGGTTCTCAAGCTCCCTGTTCCTGGCGAGCATATCCTCGGAGCGGACACGGAGCGTCTCGAACTCGAGGCGGGACGCATCCTCGGACTTTCTCTTGGCATCCTCGGCCTCTGCAAGCTTCGCTTCGAGCGAAGCCACCTTCTTCGAGAGCTCTTCACGGGAGGCCTCCCCTGCCGCGACGGTCTCCGGGGCGAGCACTACCGGCCTCGCCTCGAGGGCCTTCCGGAGAGAGTCCTCTTCCTGCCTGGCCGTTTCAAGCTCCTGCCTTATGAGCGAGAGGCTCTTGGCGTTCGCCTCGGCCTCTGCCTTGATAACGGCCTTCTCCTCGTTTATCTTCGCTATTTCCTTCTGGAGGGCCGAGATAGACTCCTGGCTCTCCTTTACCTTTTTATCGGCGTCGGACTTCGACCTTTCAAGCTCGGCGACGAGCAATGCCGAGGCCTCGGCGGCCTTCTCAAGCATCGCGGCCTCGGTCCCCTGCGAAACCGTCGCGGCGGCTACGACGGCGTCCTTGGCAACGCCGCCGAGAGACTTGGCAATGGAGACGGATTTCTCGACGTCCTTAAGCCGGGCCTCGAGAGTATTCCGCGCGTCTTTTTCCTTGGCGAGCCGTGTCTCGGCGTCTTTCCGCGCCGTCTCCTGGGCCTTAAGCGACTTTTCCATCGCTACCCTGGCCTTGTCCATCTCCTTAAGCTTGCCTTCGAGAGAGGTGTTCTTGAGAAGGGCCTCCTGGGCCTGGGACCTGGCGAGCTCGGCCTGGGTCCAGGCCTCCTCGGCGCGCTTCCTCGCCTCCTCCTCGACCTTAAGTCGCATCTCGACCTCGAAGCGCTTCTTAGCCTCCTCGACCGCGAGGAGCTTCGCCTCGAGCTCGGTTATCTCCTGCTGGGCCTTGGCCTCGATCTCGGCCTTTATCCTCTCCCTCTCCTTTTCGGCATCGAAGTCGACGCCTTCCTTCTCGGCGAGCCTCCTCTGCCTCTCCTCGAAGGCGAGCGCCCTCTCCAACTTCTTCTTCTCGGATATCTCGTCCTTAAGCCTCTTCTCGGCCTCCCTGAGAGACTCCATCGTCTTCGTGTGCTCGTTCTTCGCCATGTTGAGGTCATTCTCAAGCGACCTCTCGGCGGTCTTCGTCTCCTTGACCTTGTCTTCGAGACGGGCCTTCTCCTTGTCGCCGGCGACCCATGAGACCGCGAGAGAGAACATAAGGAACAAACCTACTATTGCGCCGATTCCACCCATAAAGACTCCGAAAGAAAGTACTAAAATTATAACCCGGGGAACATACTAATTTCAAGCCCGATCAGCGGCTCTTTTTCCCCTCGTTTTTTATCAGGTATAAAGAGACTGCGGCGGGTTCTCCCGACCCCCGGGAGACACCTGTCCCACCGGGGCTTTTTCAACAATCGATTATCTTTTGTAAAGATTAAAAAAAAGACATCCGCGACATTAAAATTGAAGAACTCTCCTGAAAAAATCATAACACACTGACTCGATTCAAGACCACGGCACATCCAGCCTGATTTTTCTTGACTTTTTCCAGCCTTTTCAGTATTGGTATATTGGTTTAAAAAAAGGGCTCCCGCGCCAACTGCTGTTTTTTAGCTTTATTTTCAATTGGTTAACTTCATCCCTTGGCGTTACGGTCTTTGCGTGGAATCCTGATATTCTTTTGGGGGCCGATTGAGGAAGGGCGCACTCCCGGCAAACGGCCCGAAGGCCGCCGGGGTAATCGTAGAAAAGATAGATATAGGCGCCGTAAAAAAGGCCGTCTCTGTCGGGGCGGACCTCCTTGAGGTGCGGGTCGACTCATTTTCCGACCTCGACCCCGCGTCTCTCGCGGAGAACCTCAAAAAGCTCAAGAAAATCTCCGGTCTTCCGATAATCCTTACAGTCAGGTCAAAAAAGGAGGGCGGCATCAAGCCCTTGAGCGACAGGACGAGGGCCGCCCTATTCGACGCGCTTATACCCTATTCCGATATAATAGATATCGAGCTCAGCTCAAGCGGGATAATAGAAAATGTGGTAGACTCTGCAAAGAGAAGAGGGAAAAAAGTTATCATTTCCCACCATGATTTCAAATCCACCCCCGGGGACGGCGCTCTCAGAAAAATTATTGAAAAATCGAGGGGAAAAGGCGCGGACATCGTAAAAGTGGCGGCTAGCGCGAGCACATTTAAAGACCTGAAAAGGCTTGCCGGGGTATTGCTCGGCGCAGACGACCTTATAATAATAGCGATGGGCTCGACAGGCGCCGCCTCAAGGGTCTTTTTCCCCATGATAGGCTCGCTTATAACATACGGTTCGATCACCGGGTCGACCGCCCCCGGGCAAATGACCCTGAAGGAAATAAAGAAAGAGTTCAAAAAGTACGGGGCGGCTTGACAATAGAGACACGGTCGAGACTTATTCAGCCGTATCGTCTTGAAAAATAACAGATAACGGAGGAGAGACACGAGATGGTAAGGGTAGCGATAAACGGGTTCGGTCGGATCGGTAGGAACATCCTGAGGGCCTCTCTCAAGAACAAAGAGATAGACTTCGTCGCCATAAACGACGTCACCGACGCCAAGACCCTTGCCCACCTCCTAAAGTACGACTCGGTCTTCGGCATACTCGACGCCGAAGTGAGCGCGAAAGACTCCGGCATAGTCGTAAACGGCAAAGAGATAAAGATAACCGCCGAAAAAGACCCGGCAAAGCTCCCCTGGAAGGACCTGAAGATAGACATAGCCCTTGAATGCACAGGCCTTTTTACTAACAGGGAGAAGGCCGAGCTACATCTGACCGCCGGCGCGAAAAAAGTAATCATCTCGGCCCCGGCCAAGAACGAGGACATAACCGTCTGCATGGGCGTAAACCACGAGGGCTACGACCCCAGGAAACATTCAATAATATCAAACGCTTCCTGCACCACGAACTGCCTTGCGCCCGTAGCCAAGGTCGTTAACGACTCCTTCGGCATAGTAAAGGGCCTCATGACCACGGTCCACGCCTACACGAACGACCAGAAGATACTCGATCTCCCGCACAAGGACTTAAGAAGGGCGCGCGCCGCGGCCCTCTCCATGATACCGACCTCGACGGGCGCGGCAAAGGCCGTGTCCCTCGTGCTACCGGAGCTCAAGGGCAAGCTCGACGGCATGGCCATCCGCGTGCCGGTCCCGACGGTATCGGTCGTAGACCTCGTAGCCGAGGTCTCGAAGAAGACGACCGCCGAGGAGGTAAACGCGGCGCTCAAAACGGCGGCAAACGGCAAGCTCAAAGGGGTCCTTGAGTACTGCGACCTTGAGCTCGTCTCGGTCGATTTCAAAGGTAATCAGCACTCTTCCATCGTTGACGCCCATTCGACGAAGGTCATTGGCGACAACCTTGTAAAGGTGCTCGCCTGGTACGACAACGAGTGGGGTTTCTCCTGCAGGATGCGCGACCTCGTCCTTATGATGTCCGCAAAGGGTCTGTAACAAAAACAGGAGGTCAGGGACTTGAACCACGGCCTTAAATACATGGACGAGATAAACCTGCGCGGAAAGCGCGTATTCATCAGAGTGGACTTCAATGTGCCGCTCGATGAGAACGGCAACATAACCGACGACACCCGCATAAGGGGCGTGCTCCCCACCATAAACTACGCGCTCGACGAGAACGCGAAGGTCATACTCGCCTCGCACCTCGGCCGCCCCAAGGGCAAGAGGGTCCCGGAGATGAGCCTCTCTCCCGTCGCCAAGAGGCTCGGGAGGCTCCTTGAAAAAGAGGTGACGATCGCGCCCGACTGCATAGGGGAAGATACGAAGAAGGTCGTCGACGCAATGAAGCCCGGGGACGTCGTCCTCCTTGAGAACCTGAGGTTCCATCCCGAGGAAGAGAAAAACAACGAGGAATTCGGCAGGAAACTCGGGGAGTTGGCTGACGTCTACATAAACGACGCCTTTGCCATGGCGCACAGGGCGCACGCCTCCAACGTCGCAATCACCAGGTACGTGAAAGAGGTAGGGGCCGGGTTCCTGATGAAAAAGGAGCTCACCTACTTTTCTATGGCCATGGAGAAGCCGACAAGGCCGCTTGTCGCCTTGATAGGCGGCAAGAAGGTCTCGGACAAGGTCGGCGTGCTCTTGAGCCTTTGCGAAAAGGTCGATAAGCTTGTAATAGGCGGCGGCATGGCCCTTACCTTCTTCAAGGCCCTGGGTTACGAGGTCGGCAACTCGTTCTGCGAGAACGACGCCCTCGAGACCTCGAAACAAGTCATTGAAAAAGCGAGAGAAAAGCACATAAAGCTCTACATGCCAGTCGACTTCGTGGTGGCGGACAAGTTCAGCGCCTCAGCCGAGACAAAGGTCGTCACCTACCAGGAGATACCCAAGGACTGGATGGCGCTCGACATAGGCCCGGCAACCGTCACGCTCTTTACCGAGGCGATACAAAACGCGAAGACTATCATCTGGAACGGCCCTATGGGCGTATTCGAGATTGACGCCTTCAGCCGCGGGACCTTCGCCATGGTGACGAGTGTGGCCAACACCTACGCCATGACCATTGTCGGAGGCGGGGACACCGACGTCGCGGTACACCGCGCCGGAGAGTTCGCAAAGATGAGCTATATCTCGACCGGAGGCGGCGCGTTTCTTGAGATACTCAAGGGCGTAGAGCTCCCGGGCATTACCGCCCTTCGGCAGAAGGCGCAGGCCGCGGCGGCAAATTAATCGACTCAAGGCTTCAAGCCCTCGGGGCGAGGCAAAAAAAACTTGCTCTCCACCAACTTACGCGAATGCTGAGACCTCTTATAGCCGGAAACTGGAAGATGAACACCACCATCCACGAGGGCGTGGACCTGGTGCTCAAGCTTCGGGAGCTTCTTAAGGGCGCTGACAACGCCGAGATCCTTATCGCCCCGCCGTTCACGCACATCTACCACTTGAGCCCCCTTATAGCCGACAGCCCGATGAGGCTTTGCGCCCAGAACCTCTTCTGGGAAAAGAGCGGGGCGTATACCGGCGAAATTTCCGGTGAAATGCTCAAATCCGCCGGGTGCTACCATGTTATAATCGGCCACTCCGAGAGGAGGGAGCACTTCAAGGAGACCGACGAGATGATCAACAAAAAGGTCATCGCGGCCCTCCGTGACGGGCTAAAGCCTATCGTTTGCGTCGGGGAGACGCTTGATGAGCGGGAAAAGGGCAAGACCATCTCAAAGGTAAAGCTCCAGGTCAAAAAGGCGCTCTACGGGCTCGGCGGCGGGGCGCTACGCGACATAACTATCGCCTATGAGCCTATCTGGGCCATAGGAACCGGCAAGGTTGCGACCCCTCAGGAGGCCGAGGAGGTGCATAATGCCCTCCGTGAGCTCCTCTTCGAGCTCTACGAGAAGGAGTCTCTCAAACACACCCGCATCATCTACGGCGGGTCGGTCAAGGCCGACAACATCGACCACCTCATGAGTCAACCCAACATAGACGGCGCGCTAGTCGGAGGCGCAAGCCTCAAGGCCGAGGACTTCGCCCGCATAGTAAAGTTCCTGCCGAAGTAGGTCCTGCCGGACGGGCAATTCCGTATCAATCTCCGGGGCCGGTCAGCCGAAACCCCGCTTCATGATGCAGCCGCAGTTTCCTCTTGCATTTCTCCTTCAAAAGGGTAAAATTACTATTTTACCAAAGGCAGGCCTTCGCTTAATGAGGGGCCTGACGCCCCCGCGTTATTTATTTTTGAATAATTATTTCTTTATATATCGAGGAGTGCCATGCTGGCTACGATCACGACCGTCATCCATGTAATAGTTAGCATCATTATCATCATCGCCGTGCTCCTGCAAGTGGGCAAGGGGGCCTCTATAGGCTCTTCCTTCGGAGGCGCGTCAAGCCAGACTCTCTTCGGCAGCGCGGGCCCCGCGACGATACTCACGAAGATAACTTACATCTGTGTCGCGATATTCATGCTCACCTCGCTCTTCCTCACCTACACATCCGGGAAGTCGAGGACGAAGTCGATTATGAGCGACGTGCCTGTTACCACGGCTCCGGCTGAAGCACCGGCCACGACGCCCCCGGCTGGGCTCCCGGCGCAGAAGTAAGGGATTCAAAAAAACGGGCCGGATCGTCAGAAAATCCATTCAATACCGCTTGACTTGAATCGAAGGCTCATGATAGTTTAATACGAATGCCGCCTCCCCGCGGCATTTGATTTCTCAAAGGTTACAATCCCTCGTTGCAAAACGCCGAAGTGGTGGAACTGGTAGACACGCCATCTTGAGGGGGTGGTGGGGAAACCCGTGGGGGTTCGAGTCCCCCCTTCGGCACCAAAAAAATAAAAGGGTCAGGTTTTCCTGACCCTTTTTATTTTTTTATGCCAATGAGGACTCGAACAACTTTCGAGCGCCGAGCAAGTGCGAGGAAAAGGCCTC
Organism: Deltaproteobacteria bacterium; assembly: GCA_016182655.1. Lineage (GTDB taxonomy): Bacteria > Desulfobacterota > GWC2-55-46 > GWC2-55-46 > GWC2-55-46 > GWB2-55-19. The sequence goes on along the minus strand of JACPGB010000025.1, from coordinate 7,637 downwards.
AGGATGAGGCCGGAAGCGAGAAAGTCCGGGTCGGAGCGAAGAGACAGGGATGTCGATGAGCGTAGACCTCAGAGTCCCCCCTTTAGGCACTAAAGCCAGCCTGAACAGGCTGGCTTTTTTATTTGACGGGCCTTGAGCTCCAGTGATAGAGTCAAAAATATGTGCATACGCGAGGAATTGAAAGCGAGGCAGATGGAGGCCTACCGCAAGATGTCGCGCGGTAAAAAGATAGAGCTCGCCATAGAGCTCTCGGAGTTCGTCCTCGGACTGAAACGAGGCATGAAGCGCATGGAAAAAGAATTCAAAGAGCTCGTAAGCGTACTAAGGGAAGCTAAGCGCAAGAGGTTCAGCGAAACGCCTTGAGCCTGTGCAGGACTATTCAGATGGTGGGCTGAGCCCACCCTACAAAACTACAAAACTCAGTAATTCGATAGATAAAATTTATGAATCCGAAGAGAAAACTCACCCAAGAAGATCTTGAAACGCATCTAAAAGAACAAATCTCCTTTATGGAGTCTTCCGCCGATTCTTTGACGCTGGCTTCGAAAGCGAAGCCAAGCGTCTTGCTTTGGCGATTCGAATATTGGTTCACGACACAAAAAATTCTAAATCATTGTTAGGTCAGCTTGATAAAAAGAATTGCAAGTTTATAGATTCAGCATCAGATTACGATCCGAGTAATTTATTGTCACACGGAGGCCTTGTCAGTTTTTACTGTGGCCCGCTAGAAACACGATATATAGCAATGCTCGATGACAAACTAACTCAAGCAAAACATGTAAATTTTGAGGAGTGGTGGAATAAAATCGCATTTATTGATAATCAGCGCAGAACTCTAACAAGAAAACAACTCATCTTGGCTGCCTGCAATCAAGACGGAGGTGGACATGTAGACCCTGATCTGGATGAAGATTATGCTGCGATTTCTAAAGATAATTCTTTAGGCTGGATGATAAATGAGGGGGGAGACAAAAGACCTTTACAGGGAGCTGCACGTGTTGCTATCCGACAGATTGCGCACGAAGTATTAAAAACTTTGAAGCCAGGATATTCGAAAAAACTTCAACAAGAACAACCAAAAGAAACTAAAGAGGTGTCTACTATCGAAGGACTACATCCTCCAATAGTTGAATATTCTATCCCACCACTAAAGAAAAAAATTGGCAGAAATGATCAATGCCCCTGCGGGAGTGGATTAAAATACAAACGATGCCATGGAAAATAAGGCGCGGTTGGAAAACCGCGCCTGGATTCCCGCATTCAACCTCGGGAATCCAGTTCTAAAAACCTGCGGGTCGGAGCACAGAGGCGGGAGCCTCAAGCGGAGACCGAGTCCCCCTTTCGGCACTAAAGCCAGCCTGAAGAGGCTGGCTTTTTTATTGACGGGACTTGAGTAACGTTGGTTGGGCTAAAAAGCGTAGCCCAACCACCAAGGCCGAGCCCGCGCTAAATGGATGATGCGCGGTTAAAACGCGAACTCAAGATTTAGTCGTTTTTTCCGGGCCGGTCTATGGCGTATTTGTCCATCAAGGCGAGGTGAGCGCTACTCCGTTAGCGCCCATGACCACGAACTGCGAGCCCGACCAGTTTACGCAATTGAGGTCTTCCGTAGTCCCCGAGCTCTGCACCGTCCATGCGACACCGTCCGGGGAGGTAAGGACCGTGCCGCCGCTCCCAACCGATACGAAAAGGTCGCCCGACCAGGTTACATCTTTCAGGTTGGATGAGGTCCCTGAGACCTGCTGTGTCCATGCGGACCCGTCGGGAGAGGTAAATATCGCGCCCCCGTCGCCTACGGCAACAAACAGAGAACCTGACGATGTTATCCCGTAAATAAAGCCGGAAGTGCTCATATCGTGGATCGTCCAGGTTATGCCGTCAGGCGAAATGGCAACCTCGGTGTAGCCTGCGGCCGCGAATTGAGAGCCTGACCAGGTGATGCTTTGCGGGTAGATGCTCGCCGTTAAGGATACCTGCGTCCATGTGACCCCGTCAGGGGAGATGTAGAAATTACTACTGCTTTCCGCGGCCACGAACTGAGTGCCAGACCAGACGATGTCACGCAGGTTACCGTAATTCGAATTAGACCGGTCTGTCCATAAAACCCCATCCGGAGAGTTAATGATCGCGCCAGACCATCCTGCGGCAACGAACTCAGAGCCTGACCAGGCTATACCTTCAAGGGTTGAGCTCGTCGCTGAATCCTGCGGTGTCCATATGTAGCCGTCAACTGAGGTAAAGACCGCACCTGAGCTTCCTACCGCGGCATACCCTGCGCCTGACCAGGAGACATCGTTTATGTCGTCGCCTATCCCTGCCGAGACCGGATTCCATGTAATGCCGTCCTCGGAGGTAAGTATCGCGCCCTGGCCAACGGCGACGTACCGGGTGCCCGACCAGGCTACCCCGAATAGATAATAGCCATCCAGCCGTTTTGTCCAGTCCCCAGGAGAGGTCACTACAACATTGCCCACAGCAACTATAAGCTCGCCAGAAACCACCCCTCTCAGCGTGGAAGCCGTCCCTGAAGATTCACCGGTCCATGTCACCCCGTCCGGAGAGGTGACTATCGCGCCGTTTTCACCTACTGCAATGAACTTGGACCCGGTCCAGGTAATCCCAAAAAACCAGTCGTTAGTCCCTGAATTGCGCCATGTCCATGTGACGCCGTCGGACGAGGTGAATATCTCGCCCCCCTCGCCCACCGCCGCCCATTGAGAGCCTGACGAGGCGACGCCTTCCAGGTTCTTATTTGTATATCCCGTAGAGTTCCATGTCCAGTCGATGCCGTCGGGCGAGGTATAGACGACCCCGCTCATGCTCACCGCGGCAAATTGAGTACCCGACCATGCGACCCCCTCTATAGAATTAGAAGAGCTTAAAGAGCGGTCGGTCCATGTGACGCCGTCGGGAGAGGTAAGGATTGTACCGCTCCCTCCTACGGCAACCAACTGACTGCCTGACCAGGTGACGCCGTACAAGCCATTGGTAGTTCCCGAAGAGCGCTCGGTCCAGACATTACCGTCAGGCGAGGTAAGGATCACTCCGTTCTTGCCCACGGCAACGAACAACGAGCCTGACCAGGCAATCGCATAGAGATGAGGGGTTGACCGTAATGTCCAGGAAGCCCCATGGGCCAAGGTAACCGTAAGCGTCGTGGAGCCTGAGAGGCCGCCGTAGGACGCGGTTATCGTTGCCGCGCCTTCGGCTACGCCTGTGGCAAGCCCGCTTGCGTCCATGGTCGCAACGGATTCGTTCGACGAATTCCATGCCGCCTGAAGGCTCAAGTCCTGCGTGGTCCCGTCAGAGAAGGTACCGGTGGCCGTAAATTGCCTTGCAATGCCCTCTGCGATCGTCGGGTCCGCCGGGGTTACAGCGATAGAAGAGATGGTCGCGGAGGTAACCGTAAGCGTCGTGGAGCCTGAGAGGCCGACGTAGGACGCGGTTATCGTTGCCGCGCCTTCGGCTACGCCTGTGGCAAGCCCGCTTGCGTCCATGGTCGCAACGGATTCGTCCGACGAGGTCCATGAGACCATCTCGCTCAGGTCCTGCGTCGTCCCGTCGGAGAAGGCCCCGGTCGCCGTGAACTGCCTTGCGGTGCCCTTTGCGATCGAAGGGTCCGCCGGGGTTACGGCTATTGATAAAATGGTTGCGGTGGTGACCGTAAGCGTCGCAGGCCCGGAGACGCCCCCGTACTCGGCAGTTATCGTCGCCGTGCCTTCGGCTACTGCCGTGGCAAGCCCGCTTGCGTCTATGGTCGCAACGGATTCGTCCGACGAGGTCCATGAGACCCGCAGGCTCAGGTCCTCCGTGGTCCCGTCAGAGAAGGTACCGGAGGCCGCGAACTGCCTTGTGGCGCTCTGTGCGATACTCGACCCGTTCGGCGAAACCGAGACCGCGGAGAGTGTTTTATCCGACGAAGTCTCGTTGCCGATCCCGCATGACATCAGAATAAAAACGAGTAGCAACGAAAGGATGCCTACGCCTGTTCTCATGCGCACTACGGCTCCTCCTTGCGAAAGAAAGGGTAACTTCGTTTTTTATGGGGTCCAGATGAGTGGTCCTAGAAGAGTTGAAAAATCCGCAGAGGACCTTCAAGCAGCATTTCTGCTGTTCCTGAAGGTCTCTTTTTGAAGGGTTGATCCTGCCTATATTATACACAAAACCCGGCAAATTTGAAGGCCACTTTTCAAGCCTCCCGCCAGGGCGCTCAGAAACGAAATAATCGGCCTTTTTTACCGATTGAAATTAATATCTTTCCCTACTCATCCTCTTCTCCTTCGACCCTGTCTTCCTTGGTCCTCTTGAGTATCCGGTAGAGCGTCTTCCTGTCGATGCCGAGTATTTCGGCGGCCATGTTCTGGTTGCCGCCGGTGTGCTTAAGTATCTGCTCGATGTAATCGAGCTTTATCTCTTCGAGCGTCCGGAGCGTCCCGGGCCTCTCTTCCGCGAAATGGACTTCCGGGTCGTGGAGCTCGGAGGGGATGTCGGATGATAGGAGGACCTTGTTGCTGGTGAGCGCGAGCGCCCTCTCTATCACGTTCTCAAGCTGACGGATGTTTCCCGGCCAGTTGAACCTCGCGAGCATGTCCATCGCCTCTTTCGAAATGCCGTGGACGTCCTTCTTCGTCTTGTTTATCGCCTTCTGGAAGAAGTGGTCGACGAGGAGGGGGATATCCTCGGGGTGATCGCGTAGCGGCGGCAGAGTTATCGTCACCACATGGAGCCTGTAGAAGAGGTCCTCCCTGAACTGCCGGGACTTGACCATCGCGCCAAGGTCTTTGTTCGTCGCGGCGAGGAACCTCACGTTCACCGGGATGTTCTGGTTCGCGCCGATCCTCCGTATTTCGCCCTTCTGCAAGACGCGCAATAACTTTACCTGGAGGTTCAGCGGCATGTCGCCTATCTCGTCCAGAAAACACGTCCCGCCGTTCGCTTCTTCCAAAAGGCCCTTTTTATCGGTAAGGGCGTTAGTGAACGCCCCCTTCATATAGCCGAAGAGCTCGCTCTCAAGCAGGTTTTCCGGGAAGGCCGCGCAGTTTATGACGATGTACGGCTCCTTCGAGCGCGGGCTGTTGTCGTGTATCGCCTTTGCTATGAGCTCCTTGCCCGTGCCGCTCTCTCCCATGATGAGGACCGGGACGTCGCTCCCGGCGACGCGCGCGACGGTCTTGTATATCTCGAGCATCTTCGGGCTCGACCCGATGATCGTCTTGAACGCGAAGCCTTCGGTCGAGGTGACGGCCGTCGACTTCTTCCTGAGGAGCGCCTTCTGCTCGAGGCACCTGGCGACCTTCTGCTTTATGTCGTCCATCTTGAAGGGCTTGACTATATAGTCGTAGGCCCCGTTCTGTATCGCCTCTATCGCGGTCTCGAACGAGCCGAAGGCCGTTATGACTATCGTCATCGTGTCATGGCTCATGCGCTTGAATGCGCCGAGCACGTCGAGCCCTCCGAACTCCGGCATCCGGAGGTCGGTGATGACGAGGTCGAAGCCCATGGCCTCTCCTTTTTTCACGGCCTCCTCGCCGCTCGTGGCGAGCTCGACCCGGTAGCCTTCCTTGGAGAGCACCTCGGAGAGGAGCTCCGCCGCCACAAGGTCGTCGTCTACTACAAGGATCGAATGCGCTTTCATACGTTGGTCTTCTCCAATGATGGCAGGAGCACCCTGAAGGCGCTCCCTTTTTGTGGTTCGCTCTCGACGGTCAGGAACCCGTGATACCCGGTCACTATCTCCTGCGAGATGGCGAGCCCGAGCCCGGTCCCCTTGCCGTGCGCCTTGGTCGTGTAGAATGGCTTGAATATGTCCTTGAGGAGCGCTTCAGGTATGCCCCTGCCGTTGTCCCTGATCGTGACCTCGACCCAGGGGACCCTCCCGAGGCCTTCGGTCTTAAGCGGCATCCCCTCGGGGCTCGCCGCCCTCTTCGTTTCTATCGATACTACCCCGGCGCCGGGGAGCGCGTCTATCGCGTTGTCGATGAGGTTCAGGAAGACCTCCTCGAGCTTCGACTTCGACCCGTATACAAGCGGCAGGTCGGCCCCGAACGCCTTCGTGATCCTTATGCCTTTCGAAATGGTCTCGGGCATGACCAATATGCCGAGGTCTTCGAGGAGCTCGTTTAAGTCCACGAGGTCGGGCCTTGATTCCGGCTGTCTCGTGGTGTCGAGTATGTTCTGTATGCTCGTTATGATCCTCTCGAGCTGGGACTGCATGATGGTAAGCCGCCTCGTCGAATCCGTTGTGAGCCCCGGCTCCTCCATGAGGAGCTGGAGGTGGCCGGAGACCGAGTGGAGCGGCGTCCCGAGCTCGTGCGCGACGGTCGCCGCGAGCTGGCCCACGGCCGCGAGCCTCCTCGAGTGCCCGAGCTTTTTCTGTATGTCGTATATCGACTGGTTGGCGAGAGACAATTCCTCGTTCCTTTTTACAAGCTCCTCGGTCGCGCCCTGGATCCTGGTCTGGAGCTCGTCGTTGTGCCTGTTTATCTCCTTGAGGAGGAACTCCCTTTCCTCCGAGCTCCGCCTGATGGTGTCGACCATCGAGTTGAAATGCTCGGTGAGCAACCCGAGCTCGTCGTTCGCCGCCGAGGCGACGGCGACCCTTAAGTTGCCCTCCTTGACCTCGGATATGGCGGACAAGAGGTTCTGTATGGGCCTGTTTACCATCTGGTTCATGGAGAGTATCAGGACCGCCGCTATGACGACGACGGCGATGAGCGCCACGGCGAGCGTCGTCTGTTTTTTCGAGGTCAGGAGCGTGTTCATCGCCTCGCTCGACGCCTTCACGCCCGCCATGCCGATAATGAGCTTGCCGTATCTTACGGGCATGAGCACGCTCAAGTACTTGGAGTCGCCCTGCGACTCCTGGACGACGACCGGCCTCCCGTTCTTGACCTCGCTTATATATTCGAGCGTGAGCTGTGTTTGTGTCGCGTGCCTCTTTATCTTGGAGAAGAACGGGTCGAGCGTGCCGTCCTGTTCGAAGAGGACTATGTCTATCCTCGTTATGTGGGTGGAGAGATACAGGAGCTTTTCCAGGCTCTCGCTGAGCGCCGCCGTGATCCTCTCCCTCTTGGCGTCGTTGAGGTTCGGGTCCGGGACGGACTTCGCGGAGTCCTCGTTCATGATCCGGAAGGAGCTCAGGTAGGCCATCTCCTCAACGCTCCTGTTCGCGGGCCTCTGCGCCGCCTCGCCCCCCATCGCGATAGTAAACTCGATTTCCCTGACTATCTTGTCGGCGTCCTCAAGGAGCACCCCCTCCTGGTCCCTCTCCACCGCCCTTTGATTGTAATAGGCGGCGACGAAGAGGATCAGCGCAAGCGTCGTCACTATGAGGATGACTATTTTTACCTTGATCCGCATAAACGGAATTCAACGGGACGGCAGGAAAGTTTGCCGCAATTTTTGAAAAAATCGTTTTTCAGGATAATAGATTATAGCTTGGGCAAACCCGTCAATCCACTCTTTTTTTCTTATTTCAAGCGGACGGGAGCTGTTTTTTCCTGCGCCGTTTTTTCTCACTCGAGCGACAGCTCGGCCCTTCCCGAAATGCATCGCAAGGATTTTTTCTAAAAACTGCGGCAATCCGCCCCTCGGCCTGCGGCAATCCGCCACAGGCATTGATGGGGAAAAAAGCCCCC